>DATCMY010000485.1:0-19481 GCA_036565505.1 Hanamia sp. | reverse complement strand
GGGGAAGGGGTTGATATTATGTTGTGCATTGATGTAAGCGGTAGTATGACTGCTCAGGATTTTACTCCCAACAGGATGGAAGCAGCAAAAAAAGTAGCCGAAGAGTTTGTAAATAATCGCCCTTCAGACAGGATAGGTGTTGTAATTTTTGCCGGTGAAAGTTTTACCCAATGCCCCCTTACAACTGATCATTATGTGCTGATCAATCAAATACGCCAGATCCGCAGCGGATTGTTGGAAGATGGCACGGCGATCGGATCAGGATTGGCTACGGGTGTTGACAGATTGCGCAACAGCAAATCAAAAAGTAAAGTAATTATTTTGCTTACAGATGGTGTAAATAATGGCGGCCTTATAGATCCGTCAACTGCAAAAGAAATTGCAAAAACTTTTAAAATAAAGGTTTATACAATTGGTGTGGGCACCAATGGATATGCGCCAACACCGGTAAGCACGCCCATGGGAATTGTAATGCAAAATGAAAAAGTAGCCATTGATGAAAAACTACTTCAAAATATAGCTTATGAAACCGGTGGAAAATATTTTAGAGCAACAGATAATACAAGCCTTGAAAATATATATAAAGAAATTAACCATTTGGAAAAATCAAAAGTGGAGATCACGGCGTTTCACCGGTACTCAGAAAAATTTTATCCTATTATCTTTATCGCCATGGTATTGCTTTTTATTGAAATTATTTTAAGATATACTTTGTTTAAAAAGTTTCCATAAAAAATTAGCTGATTAGCTGATTGCCTAATTAGCTAATTTGCGCCAATAAACTTTTTCTCCTTACATGAAAGCATACGTTTATAAATCAACCGGAAGTTGGTACCTGATAAAAAATGAAAACGGGGAAATTTTTAAAGCACGCATAAAAGGGAAATTTAAAATCGATAATATTACTTCTACTAATCCTATTGCTGTTGGCGATATGGTTGATGCCGATAAAGAGGATATCGCCGAAGAATCTTATATTATCAACAATATTTATCCAAGGAAAAATTACATCACCCGTCAGTCGCCTCACAATAAGCATTTGCATCATATTGTTGCGTCTAATCTGGATCAGAGTGTTTTGTTGGCAACACTAAAGGACCCCAAAACTTCCTCTGGTTTTATTGACAGATTCTTAGTTGCGTCAGAAGCTTATCATGTACCGGCAATTATTGTTTTTAATAAAAGTGATTTATATAAAACAAAAGAGAAGGAGAAGTTTGAAGAATTAAAATCAGTATATGAAAATATTGGCTATCGTGTTCTTTTAATGAGCATCAATGATAATACCGGAGTTAAAGAAGTTCACGAACTTTTAAAAGATAAGATTACATTAATTAGTGGCCATTCGGGGGTAGGAAAATCTTCTTTTATTAATTCTATTTTTCCGGGACAATTAATTAAAACGCAGGATGTAAGCGGCTGGAGTGGCAAAGGTCTTCATACTACAACCTTTGCAGAAATGTTTGATTTGCCATTTGGTGGTAAAATTATTGACACGCCTGGTATGAGGGAATTTGCTCTGATGGATATTGAAGAACATGAATTATCCCATTATTTTCCTGAAATGAAAGCGTTGATTAATGAATGCCGTTTCAATAACTGTATGCATATTGAAGAACCGGGCTGCGCGGTAAAAAAAGCCGTGGAAGAAGGGAGAATTTCTTCAGAAAGATACATCAGCTATTTAAATATTCTGAGTTCCATTGATACAAAAAAATGGTAGAATTGTTTTTTTTATTGTTGAAAATATGGTAAAGTCAACGAATTTTAGTAAGCTTTTTTTACTAAAAATTTTGCAACTTCTGTAACAGCTTTGTTTACTTTTTCTGTACCGTTTATATGCCGTGGAAGAATAGAAACCCCGTTAAAAATATTATAGTGAAGGGTTAAGAATTGGCTTTTATATTTAAAATCCCAATCGAGTGTATCTGCATCATCCACCTGGTTTAAAAATTTTACTTTCAAATCATCAGCGAGAGTTACAGCGATGGAATAAAATTTAGATACGCCACAATTGTCGTCTATTACAGCTTCTGTGCCGCCAAAGTTTGTTTTTAAATGATAACACATAAAGGGTTGAATTGAGATTAGAGATAGGGATAAGATTTAGATGCTTTATTAATATTTAAATTTTCCTGCTTTTTTTGATGCTTTTATGGCGGCCCTGTCACCGGATAGAATCCTTTCTGCACCTATATTTTTTCCATTGGTGGGGCAACCATATTTTTGCTGTTTTCTAAAAATAGAACACCCGGAAAAAATCCAACAACAGATAATGGAAATCAATATTTTTTTCATCATAGTATATGAATACGATTAACAAGAATACCAATGTCAATTGTCAACTTTCATACCAGCCGGCATACTTCACATAATTATTAGCAATTCGTTCTATTTCACCCTTTATTAATTCCTGCGAAATATCTTTTATTTTTTTGGCAGGAACACCCGCGTAAATACTTCCGGCTTCTACAATCGTATTTTCAAGTACAATAGCCCCTGCAGCAATAATACTGTTGCTGCCAATTTTTGCATTATCCATCACTATCGCTCCCATACCAATCAGCACATTATCCTCTATAACGCATCCATGTACTATTGCATTGTGTCCGATGCTCACATTATTTCCAATTATTGTGGAAGTTTTTAAATAGGTACAGTGGATAATAGCGCCATCCTGCACATTTACCTTATTACCCATGCGAATAAAATTTACATCGCCACGTATAACAGCATTAAACCAGATACTACATTCATCGCCCATAATAATATCGCCGCAAAGAGTTGCATTAGGAGCTATATAACAGTTATGGCCCCACGAAGGTTTTGTACCTTTTATTTCAATAATAAATGACATGGATTATTTTTTTTATCAAATGCTTTTAGGAGAATAGATTGTTGAAGTCGTAGAAGATTAACGTTTAAGCCAGGATTCCGGATTTACATTATCGCTTTCTTTCATTAAAATAAAATCAACCTCACCCTGGCCTTCGTCATTTATACCGGCTTTACCAATAACCTGGCCGGTTTTTACCTGGTCTCCTCTTTGTACATTGCTTGAGCCAAGGTTACTGTATACTGTAAAATATTTTCCATGTTTTATAAAAACGGCTTGTTTGTCTTCTATATAACTTACCAGGGTAACTTCGCCATTAAATACTGCTTTTACAGGTTCACCTATTTTAGCGCCTATGGTAACGCCGGGGTTATTATAATCAATTCCGCCCGGTAATTGATTGGCTCCGAAGTGGCTGATGACATAGCCATTTACAGGCCATGGCAGTAGTCCTTTATTCCTTTCGAAACTGGCGTTAAGCTCTATATCTGCTTCGCTGCTTACTAATACACTGTTGGAAGACCTTGGTGCAACTGTAATAGTTTTTATTGTTTTTGTTTCATTCTTATTTTCTTCCACCTTAGCGATGGGTTCAGTTTTATTTTTTTTCAATTCAGCTAACCTGGCTTTTTCTTTTTTTGCTGCTTCAGCTCTGGCTATTGCAATTTCCCTTTGAATCATTGCCGTTATTGCATTTCTCAATTTAGCATCCTGCTTTCGTTTTGCATTTACCTGGGCAATTAATTCTTTTTGCCGGCTTTTTAATTTATTTACAATTGTAGCTTTCTCTTGTTGTTGTTTTTCAAGTTGAGTTAATTCTTTATCATGTTCCCCCAATACAATATTTTTTTTCTTTTTGGTTCCCGATAAAATTGCTATACGGTCTTCCAGCATGGCTTGCGTGCTCAAAATATTATCTGCCTGCATTTCACGGTAACTCCGGTACGATTTTAAATAGGCTATGCGTTTTATTGCATCATTAAAATTATTGGCAGAGAAAATAAAATTCAGAAAATCATAATTGCTCCTGTTTTTATAAGCATAGACCATGCTTTTTGCATATTCCTGTTTTAGTGTATCCAGGATTCGCCTCATTTTATTGATCTGAAGTTGTGATAAATAAATATTGTTATCGAGATTTTTTATTTCCCCGTTTATATTATCAATCACTTTACCCTGAAGATCCATTTTCCTATTGATAAGTGTGAGCTGGCCAACATTTACTTTTGCGGTCTTCCTGGTTGCTTCCAGTATTTTTTCTGTTTCAGTAATTTCTTTTTTAAGTTGTTCACGTTGTTTTTGAAGCGCATCTTTATCTGCCGGTTGCTGCGCCAATGCCGATAAAGTGAACAGAAAAAAGATAAAAGCCGTTATAATTTTCTTAGGCATGCACAATTAATTTTTTATAAGAATATTTGATTGATTTTTATGCAAGCTGCAATTCTTTAAAGTAACAATTATTTTGTTTTATAATTTCGTGGAATGTTAAAAGGAAATGATAATTCCTTGTTAAACTCATATTGTTTGAAGGTAAGCCGTATATCAACTTTTGTTTTTTCAGCGACGGTTATATCACGATAAGTGGCAAATGAAAATTGACTATTTTTTTCATAATTATCATAGATAAGGTCTGCTGTCCGGTTTTGACCAAGCTCTATATCATCCAGTTTACTTTTTTCTAAATAATTATTTTCGGTTGAAAAAGTAAGAAAATTTTTAAAAAAGCTTCCGACGGTCCCTATTAGAATATGATTTTCTGTTTGCTTGTAAGAAACAATACTGTCGCCATTGTAAACAGGATTGCCAATAATAAGGTCCTGGAGCGTAGCAAAGTTCATGGGTATTTTGGCAAAATTTTCGATATAATTGAAAGAGTGATTTTCAACAGATTTATCGAGCTTATTGATAATGATAATAGTATCCGGAGTAATATAAATTCTAAAAGCTTCAATACTTAAAAAAGTAGCACTTATTGAAATCCATAACACACTATCTTTTTGCAATCTTATAAATGCAATAAAGTCCGGTTGCTTTCCATTGCGGTCTTCATATTGTACTTTTACTTTTGCAGAAAAAGTATTGTAGGTAATCCTGTTTTTGTCTAACGATTTTAAAAAAATTGAAGCAATACTTAGTGAATCAGATTCTGGCAATCCCGGCACGGCTGCTACTGTTGTATCTTTTCTACTGATAGCTGTTTGCAATTTTTTTGTAGAACGGCACCCGTTAAATGCATATAAAAAAATAATCCCTATAAAAATTTTAAAACAATAATTCATTCAAAATGCTTTATAAAATTAAATATGTCCGGTGTGGCCAAATCCACCTTCACCTCTTAATGTAGATTCTAATCGTTCTGCTGTTTGCAATAAGGCCTTTTCAACTTTGCAGATTACCATTTGTGCTATTCTATCACCATTATTTATGGTATGTTCCTCTTGTGATAAATTGATGAGAATAATTTTTATTTCACCCCGGTAATCACTGTCTACAGTTCCCGGCGAATTTAAACAGGTAATGCCATGTTTCAATGCAAGCCCGCTTCTTGGTCTTACCTGCGCTTCATAACCTAAAGGTATTTCAAGAAAAAGGCCGGTAGGTATCATGGCTCTTTCCATAGGTTTTAAAATTACAGGAATGGAAAGGCTGGCTCTCAAATCAAGCCCGGATGAACCTGGAGTGGCATATTCAGGAATTTTATTTTCTGAAGTATTGATGATCTTTATTTCTACATCGTGCATAACAACAAAGATAGGGATGCAAAATAGGACGTGAAAAAATAAATGGTTTGAAAATTGTTATTGTATCGCCATTAATAAAATCGTAGCATAAGCAGCAATTCCTTCCTCGCGGCCTACAAATCCCATTTTCTCTGAAGTGGTTGCTTTTATTGAGACTGCGTTTTCATTTATAGAAAGTATTTCAGCAATCACTTTTTGCATTTGCGGAGCATGGGGTTTTATTTTGGGCAATTCAAGACAAATGGTTGAATCTATATTTCCAATTTGATAACCCGCCTTTGTTATCAATTCATTTGATTTTGCCAATAAAATTTTGCTATCAATATTTTTAAAAGCATTATCTGTATCGGGAAAATGAATACCAATATCGCCAAGGCAAGCGGCACCCAGCATCGCATCGCATATTGCATGAAGAAGCACGTCAGCATCACTATGGCCGAGCGCACCTTTTGTATGTTCTAATTTTATCCCACCAATCCATAAATCTCTTCCTGCGATCAATTGATGAAAATCAATTCCAAAGCCTATTCTGAATGGTAGCATAATGAATTGTTATATCGTTGAATTGTTGTGCAAATTTAAACCCTAAACGCTATACTTTTTTCCAGTAATAATATAAAAAAACGCCTCAATTGAGGCGTTCAAATATATTTCAAAAAATTAAATTTTATTGATTTGAGTTGCCAACAGCTGTTGATGGGTCAAGATTAAATACCAGGCTGAAACGTAATGTATTGGATAATGGATTACGATTGATACCGTTTCCTGAAGGAATAAGGTAAGAAAAATTCAAACCAAACATATTATAATTCAACCCTGCACCTACGGTAAAATATTTACGATCGCCTTTGGTGGGATTTTCATAAAAATATCCCGCTCTGAAAGCAAACTGATTCATATACATATATTCCGCACCAACAGAAATTTGGAATTCTTTAAGTTCTTCACTAAAGCCTCCCGGGGCATCACCAAAAGAACTGAACCAACTGCTTACTACACCTTTGCTGTGATAATTAGCTAATCCTGCAGAATCGCCAATAGCTGGTGGCGTAGGTACCAGGAGTTTATTTACATCTAAACCGAAAGTTATTTTATTGGTTTCATCAAATACGTTTACCCAGGCCACACCTAAACCAAGATTGGCCGGAATAAAATCTTTTTCTGTGGCATCATTGGTATAGCCAATTTTAGAACCAAGATTAGTGATGGCTACACCCCAGTTTAAACCGGAAACGGTACCACCTTCCGAACCATCATTGAATACAGAAAGATCACCGGCTACAGAAGTCCCTGTTTTATAAGTAGAGCCGCTGGCCGATTGCCCGCTGGCCAGATTTGAATTAATATACCTTAATGCGATACCGATACCTAATTTTTCAGAAAGTTTACGTGAATAACCCGCATCTACAGCAAATTCTCTCGGGCGATAGGTTTGTAAATCGTTTCCTAAATTATCTGTGAATTGGATATTTCCCAAACTAAAATAGCGCAACGAGGCTGAAATAGCCTGTTGATCATCTATTTGATGATACCCTGCCGCTGAAACAAGATACACATCATTAAGGTCTAAACCTTTGAGCCAGGGTGTATAAGTTAGTGCAATCGCAGACTTGCTTTGGGCAAAAGGGATTTTAGACAAATTCCAGAAAATTGAATTGGCATCTGGAATAGTCGCTATTCCCACATCGCCCATACCGCCGGATCTTGCATCGGGTGAGATTCTTAAAAACGGAACTGCGGTAGTAACAACATTAATTGGGTTTGCAGTGCTTTGTGCATTTATAGATAACGTGGTTCCAATCAGCATTATTAATGCAGTCAGTTTCAAAATGACTTTCTTCATGTGTATTTTTTTGTTCTTTTAGGTAGAGCTAAATTTTATAGATAGTAGTTTTTGGGGATGTAAAAATAAAAATTTTATTGAATAGGGCAATTAAAATAAAAAAAGTCAATCATTAGGCGGAAAAAACGATTTAATATTTATAAGAGCAAAACCTGTACCGTTGTTAATATTTAAGTTATAAAACATTTTATTGTTCGTTTCTGCTGCCTAATTTTCGCAACTTCTTTTTATCCAGAAATGAACGGCTTTCTTATATTTTTATTGTATTTAATGTCAGCAATATTGCTCCGCCAAAAAAGTAGTTTAAATTTTAAAACGATTTTTTCACCTGGGATATTTAGTTTTACACTTTATTAGAATATAAACATATTATTATTTGTGAAGGGATTGCAAAAATAATATTAGCTATAGAAATTGGTTTTTAATGATAAATTAAAATGAAATAAAGTATTTATATTCGCATCACAAAGTAACCCCTATCACAATAAGAACGAAAACCTTTCGTTATTTAATCTGCAAAACGAATGTACATGTCAAAATCAATATCTGCCGGAAAACTTACACTTATTATTCTGGCCGCTTCACTCGCAATTACCTCTTGTAAAAATGGAGGCATTTTTGGTAAGAAGAAAGAAAAATCTTCTGTAACCGGATGGAATTACGATGATAAAAATTATGGTAATTTCCATGTGCTGAAAGCTAAAGAGCAGAAAGCCGGACCGGGGCTGGTCTTTATTCAGGGAGGTACCTTTGTAATGGGCGCTAAAGAAGAAGATGTGATGGGCGATTGGAATAATATTCCACGCCGTGTAAGTGTAAACTCATTTTATATTGACGAGACAGAAGTAGCTAATGTTCACTATCGTGAATATCTATATTGGTTAAGCAACACATTTGATAACGATACTACTATTATGAGAATGGCCCTTCCCGATACATTGGTTTGGAGAAGCGAGCTGGCTTATAATGAACCTTACGTAGAATATTATTTCCGCTATCCTGCTTACAATTATTATCCTGTTGTAGGTGTAACCTGGGAGCAGGCTCATGATTTTTGTATTTGGAGAACTGACAGGGTAAATGAGAAAATATTAATCGATAAAGGGTATTTAAATAAAAGGGCTCCTTTAGCAGCTATGAAAGGTGGCGAAGGTGAGCAGACTTTTAATACTGATACTTACTTAATTAATCCTGACCTTATTAATAATAAAACCGCTCCTAAAAAAGGTGGATTAAAAGATGTAAGTGGTAGAACCAGGAAAGTAATTTCCTTTGAAGATGGTATTTTATTGCCCGGCTATCGCTTACCAACAGAAGCTGAATGGGAATATGCGGCTTATGGAATTATAGCCCAAAATCCAAAACCCCGTACCAAAGAAAAAAATCATGGTGAAGAAGTAATATCAAATCAACAGGTTTATTCATGGAGCAACAATGTAAACGGATTGCGCGATAATCGTCGTGGAAGCTGGCAGGGTCAATTTTTAGCCAATTTTAAAAGAGGAAATGGAGATGTAATGGGTGTTGCCGGGGGCTTGAACGACCGTGCAGCAATACCAGGACCAATTAAATCATTTTATCCAAATGGATATGGTCTTTATAATATGAGTGGTAATGTAAGCGAATGGGTTGGAGATGTTTATCGTCCTTTGACTGGTTTGGATGAAGATGATGTAAACCCTTATCGTGGTAATAAATTTGAAAAATTTTATAAAAATGACCAGGGTGAATATGAAAGAGATACTTTGGGCCGTCTGAAGAAAGTAGTAGTAACTGACCAGGAAGCATCTACCCGTTTTAATTATCAAAAAGGTGATGTGATAAACTATCTTGATGGAGATTCTATCTCAAATGTTACTTATGGTTACGGAACTACTTCTTTAATTAGTGATAAATCACGGGTAGTCAAAGGTGGTAGCTGGAACGATATGCCATATTGGTTGTCACCGGGAGCACGCCGCTATATGGACCAGGATATGGCAAGCAGCACTGTTGGTTTCCGTTGTGCCATGACAAGATTAGGAAGTCCGGAAGGAAATGGATTTAAAGAAGGAAATATTTTCGGTAAAAGAAAACAAAACAAAAAGAAACGGTAAGTGATCTGAATTTTTTATAGATAAACCTCTTATTTAAATGAGAGGTTTTTTTTATGATTTAATTATTTTTTATAAACATATTCCTGAATATCTAAGTTTTTTTGATCGGGTATAAAATAAAGTGCTGTATTTTTATTTTCATTGTGTATTACTTTTAAAAAATTCTTTAAACAAATAAGTTAGATGTTTGAATTTCATGCTGATAGAAAAAAATATTTTGATATTCAAATATGGAACGCTGAAAAATATGTTATCCCTTTCATAGAAACCCAATTTTTAATTAAAGAAGGAATGCGTGTCCTGGAAATTGGCGCCGGGGAGGGAGGCGTTTTAAAAGCTTTTGTAAATAAAGGTTGTATTGGCGTTGGCGTAGAATTGGATGAATCGAGGGTTGCTAATGGAGGTTTATGGTTAAAAGACGATATTGAAAAAGGTAAAATTTCGTTCTTTGTAAAAGATATTTATGATGCAGATATTAATACTTTAGGAGGCAAATTTGATATCATCGTTTTAAAAGATGTTATCGAACATATTCATGATCAATCAAAATTAATTGGGAGATTAAAATCATTTCTTACACCATCGGGTGTTATCTATTTCGGTTTTCCTCCATGGCAAATGCCGTTTGGCGGTCATCAGCAAATGTGCCAAAGCAAATTATCGAAAGTGCCTTATTTTCACCTGCTTCCTAAAAATTTGTATAAAATGGTTTTCAAATTATTTAAAGAACCTGAACCTGTTATAGATTCCTTGCTTGAAGTAAAAGAAACCGGGATATCAATTGAACGTTTTGAGAAGATAGTGAAGAAAACGGGATATCAAATAATTGGTAAAACCTTTTATTTGATCAACCCTATTTATGAGTGGAAATTTGGCTGGAAACCAAAAATCCAAAATCCTTTAATCAGCAAGCTTCCTTTTTTAAGAGATTATTTGACAACCTGTGTTTATTATTTAATTACTCCCTCTTCCTGATATATAAAGAAAAAATAAAACTTTCGGGTATTTTTTTGATTGCAGCTTTATCATCGCGGAATGCACCAATAAGTTTTTGCATTTTATTTGTCAAATAACATTATTCTCCCCGGGCTATAATCATTAATTTTACCCGTTGTAAAAAATGAACATTTGTGGCAGATATTATTAACTTATTACCTGAAAATATTGCGAACCAAATTGCTGCCGGTGAGGTAATTCAACGCCCGGCTAGCGCTGTAAAAGAATTACTTGAAAATGCGGTAGATGCCGGAGCGTCAGAAATAAGGCTCTTTATAAATGATGCCGGAAAAACCTTGGTGCAGGTAATAGATAATGGGAAAGGAATGAGTGAAACTGATGCCAGGATGAGCTTTGAACGTCATGCTACCTCAAAAATAAAAAACATTGATGATCTGTTTCATATAAAAACGATGGGTTTCAGGGGTGAAGCGCTGGCAAGCATTGCCGGAGTGGCTCAGGTAGAATTGAAAACAAGGAAATTGGGAGAATCTATTGGCACATTTATAGAAATAGAAAACAGTGTCGTAAAATCGCAACAACCGGTTGCTACTGCTGAGGGTACAAATATCTGTATGAAAAATTTATTTTTCAATGTGCCTGCCCGGAGAAATTTTCTAAAAAGCAATGCATCTGAATTGCGCCATATCGTAGATGAATTTATTCGGGTGGCGATGTCATTTCCTTCCATCTTTTTTTCACTTACCTCTAACGGGCAGGAAGTTTTTCATTTAGAAAAAGGTTCTCTAAAACAAAGGATCCTTCAAATATTGGGTAATAATTATTCTGCAAAATTGGTAAGTGTAAAAGAGGAAACAGATTATATGAATATTTATGGTTTTACAGGCAAACCCGAGACCGCAAAAAAAACAAGAGGCGATCAATATTTTTTTGTGAATAATCGTTTTATAAAAAGCGCCTACCTTAATCATGCTGTGATGAATGCTTTCAGTGATATGATTGCTAAAGACAGTTTTCCGATGTACACTTTATTTATTGATATCGACCCTTCGCGTCTTGATATTAATGTGCATCCTACTAAGCAGGAGATAAAATTTGAAGATGAAAAGATCATTTATGCTTTTGTGCAATCTGCCGTCAAGCATGCACTGGCACAGTATAGCGTAACGCCTACGCTGGATTTTGAACTTGATTCCTCTATTCAGCATACAGAGGCGATAAGCCAACCTTTTACGCAGGAAAAACAATTTTCTGCAACTGGCACCTCATTGTATAAAACCTTTACACAAAAAAACCAGGCGCATTTTATTGATAGTAAAAGCGATCTTGGCCATTGGGATGAAAGTTTGTTAAAACAAAATTTTGCAGGAACAAAATCTTTGGAAACTAAATTGGAAAATGTTGAGAAACCCCAGGAAGATTATTTTCCTTCTTCTTTCAAAAATAATCATCATGTAATAGCCAATAAAAAACCATCAACTGAAGAATTTATTCAAATTCATAAAAGCTTTATTCTGGCTCAAAATGAGAATGGGTTTATTGTAATTCATCAGCAAAATGCACATGAACGCATATTGTATGAACGATTTATGAATGCCACGAAAGGCAAGCCAATCGCTATTCAAAGAAGTTTATTTCCGGTGACACTTGAACTAACGCCTGCCGATTCAGTTTTGCTGATTGAGCTTTTACCCGATCTTAGTTTATTAGGCTACCAGGTTGAACATTTTGGACATAATACTTTTGTTATCCAGGGTTCGCCGGCCGATGTAGCAGATGGAAATGAAAAAGCCGCTTTGGAAAAAATGCTGGAACAATACAAGCATTTCAATATGGAAGCAAGTTTTAGTAAAAGAGAAAAACTACTTCGCTCCATGGCATGGCAACAATCTGTAAAAGCAGGAACATTCTTATCACAAAAAGAATTGAAAGTTTTAGTAGAAGATTTGTTCAACTGCGAAATCAATAATACCACACCGAATGGTAAGCCAGTTTTTCTGGAATTTAAAAAAGAAGAATTAGATAAGATGTTTGGAAGATGAGAATTGAAAACTTCGACTTCCGGAAATAGACGACCGACCACCTAATAATTTAACAATAAAACAGTTCTAAGCATTACTGGTTTTATTCCCCTTCAGAGCAAGAAGACTTACTACACATCCCTTTCCTGCGCCCGCAACCATCTTTCCGGAATTTCATTATTACTGGCAAATAAATAATCATTATAACTGCAGGCGATCATTTTTTTATTGGGCAATTGCATCCACCATCTCCCGGTTTTTTTACTTTGTATAAAAACAGTATCTAACTCTGCAAACGCAGTATGGTATTCATTGAAATTTTGTTTTTCATTCAATTTTGCTTCCTGGTTGCTTCTGCTTTTGCCGTCAATAAAATACCATATCATTTGTGCAATCTGCAATGCAGTAAGGTTTTTTACATCTTTTGCCGCATCATATCCATAAATACCAATTGATGAAATAGAAGGACTCATTCCTGCATAACGGATAAGGCTACATGCTTCCTCTCCGGTAAAACCATTGGGGCTGCAACCTGAAGCCGGGGCATCGCTGTTTTTTATAGCAGCGATATCAAAACTCAGCAAATCCGAATTTCTTATTACCGGTTCCATTTCATCCAATTGTTCTTTGGCGGTTCCCACGCGATAGCAATCAAACCTTAGTTTGTCAATAGTTTCCAGCATGTGGGGATGTACAAAATAACTTTGGAAACCTATGTGATTATAATGCCTGACCATATTGGGTTCGCTGGTAAGCATTTCCATTAAAAAATTTTCACTTCGTAAAGAAGATTCACTTCTAAGATCAATTTTGGCATCAATAACAGTGGCTTCAATCAACTTATTAAGATCCTTATAAGCAAAATATTGCGCCAATGTATTATCATGCGAGCCGCCAAGTAGTATTACCGTTTTATTTTTTTGTAATAATTCTTTTAGGACCATTTTTACTGCGGCATAGCTATCACTGATGGAAGCCCCTGTTTTGATATTTCCTATATCTGCAATTGAAATATCTTTATGCCAATAATGTAATTTATAAAATTGTTTTCTCACTGAATCGGCAGCATTTTCGCCGGAATAAAAACCCGCTCCGCGAAATTCATTGATGCCCACTATTACAATATCAATTTCTTCCAAATCGGGCATTTCATCCTCATTGATTTTAATAATACTTGCAAATTGGCGGTCATTATAAGCATTGTCATCACTTAATTCAGCAACATTGATAGGGGATAAAAATTCGAGTAAATCGTACATTAGTTATTCATTTTATGGGCAAACCTAAAAGATAAATGGCACAAATAAAACAGCAGGAAGATTTATTTTCGACCCGCAGACTATAAAATTTTAAATACTCTTTGGCTTAACTTCGCATTTATGGAAAATTTGTTGCAACAGGTAGAAAATTTAAAAGAAGAAATAAATAATTTCTTTAGCGATGAAAAAGATAAAGCAGAGGCATTTCGCATAAAATTTATCGGGTCCAATGGTTCTGTAAAATCTTTAATGGGAGCCATGAAAAATGTAGCTCCTGAAAATAAAAGGGAAATGGGGCAATTGCTCAATGAACTGAAATTGTTGGCGGAAAATAAATATGAGGATTTAAAGAAGACCACCGACAATGAACAACCGACAACCGAAAGCAAAATTGACCTTACACTACCTGGTGATGCATTTTCATTAGGAAGCAGGCATCCGATTAGTATTGTAAGAAATAAAATTGTTTCCATTTTTCAGCGATTAGGATTTGCGGTAGCAGAAGGGCCTGAAATTGAAGATGACTGGCATAATTTTACTGCACTTAATTTGCCCGAAAATCATCCGGCAAGAGATATGCAGGATACATTTTATGTTTCACAAAACCCAGCGTGGATGCTTCGTACACATACAAGCAGTGTGCAGGTGCGTGAAATGGAAAAGGGAAATGTGCCCATCAGGATTATTTGTCCCGGGCGTGTTTATCGAAATGAAACTATCAGCGCAAGGGCGCATTGTTTTTTTCACCAGGTAGAAGGTTTATACATAGCTGATAATGTTTCATTTGCCGACCTCAAACAAACACTTTATTTCTTTGTCCAGGAAATGTTTGGAAAAGATGTCAAAGTGCGTTTTCGCCCATCTTATTTTCCTTTCACCGAACCAAGCGCGGAAATGGATATTTCCTGTCTTATTTGTGGTGGCGAAGGATGTAATGTTTGTAAACATACAGGCTGGGTAGAAATATTAGGTTGTGGTATGGTTCATCCTAACGTGCTGGAAAATTGTGGAATTGATTCTAATAAATATTCAGGATTTGCATTTGGAATGGGCATTGAAAGAATCACCATGCTTAAATACCAGATTAAAGATTTGCGTATTTTCAGCGAGAATGATTTGAGGTTTTTGAAACAGTTTGTGAGTGCGGTGTAGATAAGTATTGGAAATATCAATTGATTATTTTAAATCAAAACCATGACAATAACCATTTGCATTTGCGGTGCAGGAACTATGGGCAGCGGTATTGCACAGGTAGCTGCACAAAGTGGTTTCAACGCAATTCTTTTTGATTTAAATAAGAAAGTTCTTGAAAATGCGCAATCAACTATTAAAAATAATCTTCAATATTTGGTTGATAAAAATAAAATTTCAACGTCAGAAAGTGAAGAAATTTTTGCCCGCATCAATTTTATAAATGACATAAAAGATTGTACAGGTTTTGTAATCATTGAGGCAATTATTGAAAATGAAGAAGCTAAAGTTTCTTTGTTCAATGACCTTGCAAAATACAATAATGAAGAAGTAATTTTTGCCACTAATACTTCATCAATTTCTGTTTCATCTATCCAGGAAAAAATAATTTTTCCTGAAAGGGTAGTGGGGATGCACTTTTTTAATCCTGCCTATATTATGCAATTGGTTGAAGTGGTAAAAGGCCGCCAAACAAACGATGAAGTGGCCAATACTATTTTTACTATTTGTAAGCAAATGAATAAAGTGCCCGTTTTGTGTAAAGATGCGCCTGGCTTTATCGTGAATCGTGTGGCACGGCATTATTATTTGGAATCTCTTAAAATCGTGGAAGAAGGAATTGCCTCATTTGAAGAAGTGGACAACATTTTGGAAGCCAGTGGTTTTAAAATGGGCCCATTTAAATTAATGGATTTGATAGGGATGGATATCAATCTTGCCGTTACGCAAAGTATGTATGAGGCATTCGGTAAAATAGCGCGTTTTGCGCCTTCTCCGCTTCAGATTGAGAAAGTAAAAAATAATGAGTTGGGAAAAAAAACCGGGAAAGGATTTTACAATTATTCTGATAAGTGAAAAGGATAAATTAAATTACCATTCTGAAAAATTGTGATATAAATAATGCTACAGGACTATCTTCCCGAAAATAAAACTGACAATAAAAAAATCCTTATAACCGGGGCTGCCGGCCTGGTGGGCAATGAATTACTAAAACAATTGCTCGATGAAGGTTATTGGGTTAAAGCGATTTATCATGCTACACCACTTTCTTTTTCTCATCCCAATTTGGAAATTGTGCAATGCGATATTCTGGATGTGGTTACCCTTGAAGAAGTGATGGATGATATTACACATGTTTATCATTGCGCTGCTATTGTTTCTTATGACCCCAAAGACAGACTTAAAATTTTAAAAATAAATGTAGAAGGAACGGCGAATGTAGTAAACGCATGTATTGATGCCGGAGTAAAAAAATTGATTCATGTAAGTTCTGTTGCGGCTCTTGGCAGAATCCGCAAAGATGAAATGGTTACAGAGAAAATGAACTGGACAGAAGAAACAAGTAATAGTATTTACGGAAAATCAAAATACCTTGGTGAACTTGAAGTTTGGCGTGGTATTGGCGAAGGTTTGCAGGCTGCGATTGTAAATCCTTCGTTGATTTTAGGTGGAGATAATTGGGAAACAGGATCATCAGCTATTTTTAAAAATGCTTACAATGAGTTCAAATGGTACACAGAGGGTATCTCCGGTTTTGTAGATGTAAGGGATGTAGCCCATGCAATGATCTTGTTAATGAACAGCGAAATTACAGCTCAGCGATTTATTGTAAGCGGAGAGAATTTATCTTACAATGAAATATTTTCATCGATTGCAGCTTGCTTCGGTAAAACAAAGCCCTATAAAAAAGTAACACCTTTTTTGGCTGAAATGATTTGGAGAGTTGAAGCTATTAAATCAAAGTTTACCGGCAAAAAATATTTATTGACAAAAGAAACAACCCGAACAGCCCAGGCAAAAATATATTTCGATAACAGTAAAATTTTAAATGCGCTGCCTCAATTTGAATTTACGAAAATTAAAAACACTATTGAATACACCTGTGCAACTCTTAAAGAAAAATATCGTCTTTAAATGAAAATATCCCTATGAAAAATAATCAGAGAAAACCTTTGGTGGCGATCATCATTTTCGCATTTGCTTTTTTATTGAGCACATTAACGCTTTCAGCACAAACTAAATGGTTTGAAGTAAATGGAAAAGTAATCGATAAAAACACAAAAGCCCCTTTACAGGGTGCATCCGTATTTGCGCAAAATACTACACTGGGTGTAGCGACCGATCCGTCAGGAAATTTTAGCATTCACCTTCCCGAAGGTGGCTATTCATTGATAGTAACTTTTACAGGTTATGAAACAGAATCCATTCGTATCAACCGTTCTTCTTCTCCGGATAGCTCACTTGTTTTTGAATTAAATCCAAAAGAAAAAGAATTAGAAGAAGTGTCGGTAGCCATTAGCAGTGAAGTAAAAGATGGCTGGAAGAAATATGGAGAATTTTTTTCTGATAATTTTATAGGGCAAACAAAATTTGCAAAAGAATGCGTTATAAAAAATCCGGAAGTACTTCATTTTTATTTTAGTAAAAAAAGAAACCGTTTAAAAGTGATGGCCAAAGAGCCACTCGTTGTTGATAATTTTGCTTTAGGTTATACTTTGAAATTTGCAATAGATTCTTTCACTAATGAGTATAATACTAAAACCATTCTATTTGTTGGTTACCCACGTTTTGAAGAAATGCAGGGTACTCCGGATCAACAAAAAACATGGATACAAAACCGGGAAATTGCATACCGTGGTTCAATGTTGAATTTTATGCGAAGCCTTTATTCACGTACGTTAAAGGAAGATGGCTTTGAGATTCAGTTTATAGTAAAAAGTAATGAAGAAGAATTCCCAATTAAGCTACCAAATCTTTATGGTGCATTAAATTATGTAAAAGATGATAGCACCAATACGGTAGAATTTCATCCCAATCAAACTGAAGTTGCAGTAATTTATAATGAAGCTAAACCCGAAAAGGCATACCAGCAATTTGACTCAACGACGGCAAAAAAAAACTTTCAATTATCTACACTAACCTTTACTAAAGGTGAATCAATTGTAATAGAAAAGAATGGTTATTATTATGACCAGGAAGATATAATTACCAATGGTTACCTGGGATTTAAAAAAATAGGAGACATGCTTCCTTATGATTATAAACCGGATTAAAAGCCCCTAACCCCGCTGGGGAATAAAAAAGTTATCGCCTAATGTAAAATTAAATATGCGAAAACTGTTTTTCATTGTGAAAGATTAAAGTTTAATTCCTTTCACTTTTTCCCAAATTTCAGGGAGTCTTTTTATTAAAACCAATTCTTTCCTTTTGCTATAAAATTCCTGTATGGGGGTTCCCCAATAAGTTTTATTTGCTTCAATACTTGAAGTAACTCCACCCTGTCCCATTACCACCGCGTTATCACCAATGGTAATGGTTTTGTTAACGCCGACTTGTCCCCAAAGTGTAACGCCTTCTCCTAAAATGGTACCGCCGGCAATACCAACCTGCGCAGCAATTAAACAATTATTGCCCATCACTACATCGTGGCCCACATGCACAAGGTTGTCAATTTTGGTTCCCATACCAATTAAAGTGGAATCACTTACGCCCCTGTCAATTGTACAATTGGCGCCTATTTCCACATTATCTTCAATGATAACCTGTCCGCAACTTTGCATTTTTTTAAACCAGTTTTTCCTGTTCTTTTTTGTATTAAAATAAAAGGCATCGCTACCAATAATTGTTCCCGAATGAATTTCAACATTGTTGCCAATAATACAATCATCGTAAATGCATACGTTGGGATGAAGGATGCAATTATCACCAACAACTACATTATTTCCTAAAAATACATTTGGCATTATCATCGTGTTTTTTCCGGTTTTTGAAGTATCGCTGATCATTTTATTGGATGGCGAAAATGGGCGAAAATGCTGAACGATTTTTAAATACGCTTCGAATGGATCTTCAACAATAAACAAAGTCTTTCCGGGTGGAGCTTCTTTATCTGCATTGATAATAATAAATGTAGCTGCACTATTCAAACAGGTGTCATAATATTTAGGATGATCCACAAAAACAATATCGCCTTGTCTCACTTTGTGAATTTCATTTATGCCGGAAGCAAATGAATTTTTATTACCTGAAATTTCAGCATTTATAAAATCAGCGATCCATTGTGCTGAAACCGGAGAAGGAAATTGCATAACTTAAATTTATGCATCAAAGATAAAGTATGTAGTACTATGCGATGAATGAGTTTTTAGAATGAGAAGTGAAAAAAATTGTAAAAAGAAAAAAATAATTTTGAAGAAAAAAAAGTTAGTAGAAAGCATTTTTCTTTCACCCACTATAATTTAACATGGTTAAAAAAATAAATTAAAATATGAAATCAGAAAATAAAAGAATGCGCAATTCCTTTACCACGCTACATTTCAGGATTATTTAAAATTTAGTAATTACAAATTTAATTTTTATTTTCTTCAATTTTTTTTTAAAAAATATAGTTTAGGTGCAAAAAAAATGCCCGGCTTATCCACAACCGGTTTTAAAATGTTGATAAAAAAATGTCCAAAAATTTTCCGTATAGCGAAAATTATTTTTAATATTGTGTAGGGAAATTTATTTCCTGTACTTACTAACCCATCCATATAAC
>DATCMY010000484.1:0-17867 GCA_036565505.1 Hanamia sp. | reverse complement strand
GATGTCTTTACAGACACCTTTTGCCTGAACGTTCAGCACCATATCTTTTGAATACAGCACCTTCAGGTGGTTTGCATACCCCGTCTGCACAACGTATGCGGTAGACCTACTACCATCTTCTATACAGTATTGAAAAGAACTTATCAATCCTATTCATTCGTGACACACCGAACCACAGCGTGATGAATTATTATACCTGGCCGAAGCGCATCACATGGCCTGGGGTTATATGGAAATCCCGCCATTACTTTCTGTCTTTGCGTGGTTTACCAACTTATTTGGGGCGGGTATGTTCTGGATAAAATTCTGGCCCGCATTATTTGGCGCATTCACTTACATTGTTGTTGGTAAAATAATTATTTCGTTAGGCGGAAGAGTTTTTGCTTTGTTTCTAGGTTTATTGCCTTTCATTTTTGGCGCCTATTTACGGGTGCATTTTTTATTTCAACCTAATTTTTTAGAAATCTTTTTCTGGACAATAATAGCCTTAAGCATCATCCGTTATACTCAAACAGAAAAAAATTCATGGTTGTATATTTTGGGCATAAGTGCAGGTTTAGGAATGGTTAGCAAATATTCGGTAGCTTTTTTTATAGTTAGTATTTTGATGGGATTATTATTGACTGAACAAAGAAAAATATTTTTAAATAAGCATTTATATTTTGCAGCCCTAATTGCATTTATAATTTTTCTGCCTACGTTATTATGGGAATACAATCATCATTTCCCCATAATTGTGCACATGAAAGAATTGCAACAAACACAATTAAAATATGTAAACCCCGTAGGTTTTTTAATGGATCAGATATTGATGAATTTACCTTGTGTTTTTATCTGGATTGCTGGTTTATATTTTATCATTTTTAAGAGAAATGGGAGAAGATATAATTCTATAGCATGGGCCTATTTGTTTGTAATAGTATTGTTACTTTATTTCCATGGGAAAAGTTATTATTCACTTGGCGTATACCCGGTATTAATTGGATTTGGTGCTTATCATCTTGAACAGTTTGTGTCTAAACGGCCAAGGATTTGGAAATATGCATTCATCATCATACCATTTGCTTTGGGCATACCGTTGGTCCCATTATTATTACCCGTTGCAAAACCAGAAACATTGGCAGCATATTATAAAGCAAGGCATATTGAAAAAATAGGATTTTTAAAATGGGAAGATCAAAAGAACCATCCTTTGCCACAAGACTTTGCGGATATGCTGGGCTGGAAAGAAATAACCGAAAAAACCGCGAAAGCCTATTCAACATTAAACCCTGAAGAAAAAAAGAATTCCTTTATATTTTGTGATAATTATGGAGAGGCTGGCGCTGTCAATTTTTATGGCAAAAAATATCATCTTCCCGAAGCCTATAGTGATAATGCCAGTTTTCTGTATTGGCTGCCCGATAGTATGCATATTGATAACATCATTTTAGTAACCGATGATCAACAGGAAATGCAACATGATTTTTTAAAAGATTTTTCAAGTGTTACTCTAAGCGATAGTGTTACCAATCCTTTTGCAAGGGAAAGAGGTAGCCTGATTCTTATCTTGAAAGGAGCCAATGAAAAAATGAATCAGATGTTTAAGGAAAAAATAAAGAGAGATAAGGATAGATTTAAATGATTTATTTTTTATCACAAAAAATTAGAGCATTCAAGATGAACCCCAGTAAAACGTAATGGAAATGATTTAAAAAATATTTCCCTAACACAGGGTTCGAAATTAAAAGTATAACGGTTATGTTATTGCAGAAAATATTTTTTTTGTTTTTAACAACTTTCCCTTTGCTGCTAACTTGTTATTATATTTTATTACATCCCAGTACTCCTTTTCATAACTAACTAATATTTCTGCGCCTGCCGGAATATCTTTTGTAGCCAGAATAAAAACTTTTACTTCCTCAATTTCAAATATTGAATTATTATACATGCCTTTCAATTTGTTAAACCCCTTTGCGTCATTGGCAAATCTTGCCAAAGCTTTGAGATAAGGCTTTGAATCAATCACATGATTGCGGTTTATATAAAAAACATACCCATTGAAAACGTCTGCTTTTAAAACATTTTTCCAGGTTGTAACCCTTCCTTTAAATTCTACAATGCGCGCACCTTTAGGAATATGCTCCCTGGTAAATAATCCTTTACCGGCATTAGGTATGCCTGATTTTTTTATAAATAATTGCTTTTCGAGTAATGCCATATAAGGTCAAATATATCGAAATCAACATTTCGATATCACTTTACTATAATTTTTTTTAAGTAATTAATAATTATATGATGAATTTTCGCCGGATCAATATTGGGAATCCGGTGTTAGAATTGACATTTGTGTAAATCACTGACCGAAAGATGAATTTTTTTCTTTGTGATTGATCCTCAACTAAGGCTTTTTTTGAGATTTTTCAAATTAAAATGAAAAATCAACAAGGATTAAAAAAATCCTAACAACAAAATATTTTTCATTATTAAATAAGTATATTGCTAAGTCTTCATTAAAATTAAAAAAAACACACAATGAAAAAGATTGCTTTTCCCCTTCTATGTTTTATTTGTATTATGGCACTTACTAAATGTAATTCCGATAATTCAAAAAAAGCCACGGACACTGATTCCACGGCAACAACAACAGATACCAGTAATGTGACTGCCAACTGGAAAATTGGCGTACAGATGTGGACCTTCAGGATGTTCACTTTTGCAGAAGCTTTGGATAAAGTAGATAGCGCCGGAGTTAAATATATTGAAGCTTTCTGGGGCCAACCTTTGGGTGCCGGCATGAAAGATAGCTTTGGTATCAGGATGTCTGATGACAGCAAAGCCAAGCTAAAACAAATGCTTCAATCAAAAGGTATAAGCATCGTTGCCATGGGTGTTATTGTACCCAGAACACGGGAAGAATGGAAAAAGTCTTTTGATCTCGCCAAAGAATTTGGACTTAGCTATATTACCGCCGAGCCACTCAAAAACCAATGGGATATGGTGGATAGCATGGCCGGCGCTTATGGCATTAAAGTGGCAATTCACGACCATCCAAAACCTAATGTATACTGGAGCCCTGATTCTGTTTTGGCTGCTACAGTTGGACATCCAAATATTGGTTCATGCGCGGATATAGGCCATTGGGCACGCAATGGTATAAACCCTGTTGATGCTCTTAAAAAACTGGAAGGACATATTTTTGGAGTGCATTTAAAAGACATTGTAAAATTTGATGACACTAAGGCTGCGGATACCATTGTTGGAAAAGGAGTAATTGATTTTCCTCCAATATTTCAGGAACTGAAACGCCAGCACTTTAGCGGTATGTTTTCAATAGAACATGAATCAAACTGGTATCATAGCTTACCCGATGTAATAGAAACGGTAAAATTTTATAATGACCAGGTAGCGAAACTTAAATAATAATCTTAGTTATATTAAAGGCTGAATAAGCACATTGTGCTTTGTTCAGCCTTTTTTTTATTTAGATTTTTGCAAAATAAAAAGGCAATAAAATATGAGGCTATTCAATATTCTCACGATTTCACTCTTTCATTACCCAAAACAAACCTTTGATGTTTGCTTTCCAATTCGGCAAGATGTAAACGAGAATAATCTCTTCTGATAATTCCAGGATTGTAACAATAGCTGCTGCATAAAATAAAAAAAAAGAGGGCTTATCTGAAAAGAAAAATAGTAATAAAAAGACTCCCTGTAATATTGCTGCGATCTTGGCAAGATAAGTGTGAAAGCTGGTTATTTTTCCATATCTGATGACAGCATATGCAGTTTGAACAATGAACAATACGAAAAGCAGAATGAATATTACTGCTTCCTGTTTTATAAATGCCGGTCTCATCACAAATAATCCAATCAACGCAACTACAATTGTAAGATCATCTCCAATGGAATCAAGCCTGGTACCAAAAATACTGGTTACTTTATACTTCCTTGCCAGGTATCCATCAATTAAATCTGTAAAGAAACTAATTGCGATTAACCATTTAAAAAGAGCGTACTGACGGTTAAACAACAATATCAATAAAAAAGGAGCGGCGATTACCCTGTACAGGGTAATCCCATTGATTACATAATAGCTTGGTTTATATTTACTGTTTTTTACTATTTGTTTATGTTGATGCACCGTTTATCCGATGTTTTTATTCATACCCGAAAGTATGAAATGGTTTATACAGGTTTATAAATTATTATTTTCAATTGATTTTTTTCTTTTCAACCTATGTAAGATCATCCCCATATATATTTACCTTTATTGATAATCTTTTTACGACGGTTAAAAACACAAATATCTTTTGCAATCAATTTAGTTTTTAATCCAATGATTCAATAAATAAGTTTTTATGAAATACTATTTGAAATATTTCTTAGTTATAATCTTCTTAGCCTGCATTCTTCCTGCACAATCACAAACGAAAGCTGGTATTGATGTTTGGCTCACCAATCCTGACAAGTCTTCTTTGTTTGCGCATCAGGATAAACAACTTCAATTTGGAGCACTACAAAATAATTACCCGGTTATTAATGTAAATGATAAACAAACCTACCAGTCCATGGTTGGTTTTGGTTTTGCATTAACTGGAGGAAGCGCCATGCACATGATAAGCATGAGCGCTGAGAGCCGCGCAAAATTATTACATGAAATATTCGCAACAGACGGCAATAATATCGGGGTAAGTTATTTACGTGTAAGCATAGGCTCCTCTGATTTGAATGACCATGTATTTTCTTATGATGATTTACCTGCTGGAGAAACGGATATAGCGATGAAAAAATTCGATCTTGGTCCCGACAGAAAAGATGTAATACCCGTGCTTAAAGAAATATTGGCCATTAATCCCAAAATAAAAATATTAGGATCTCCCTGGTCTCCCCCTGCATGGATGAAAACAAATCATGACACAAGGGGCGGCAGGCTAAAGCCAGAATACTATGCTGCCTATGCAAAATATTTTGTGAAATACATTCAGCAAATGAAGGCCGAAGGCATTACTATTGATGCAATTACTGTTCAAAACGAACCCTTGCACCCCGGAAATAATCCCAGCCTTTTACTTACAGCGCCCGAAGAAAAAGATTTTGTAAAAAATAATTTAGGCCCGGCTTTTAAAGCGTCAGGCATCCATACAACAATTTTGATTTACGATCACAATGCCGACAGGCCCGATTATCCAATCACCATTCTGGATGATCCTAATGCTGCTAAATATATAGATGGTTCTTCCTTTCATTTATACGGTGGTAACACAGAAGCATTAACTGAAGTGCACAATGCGCATCCAGACAAAAATATTTATTTTACAGAGCAAATGGTTGTGCAGTTTCATGATACTGCTACAATGCATATCGAATCTCCTGTAAGCCGCATTATTATTGGCGCTACACGCAATTGGTGTCGCAATGTGCTGCTATGGAACCTCGCTGCAGGTCCTGATTTTAAACCCTATACAGACAGGGGCGGTTGCTCAATGTGCCAGGGCGCCATAACAATTGATGGTAATTTATTCACCAAAAATATTGCCTATTATGCTATGGCTCATGTATCCAAATTTGTAAGGCCGGGATCTGTGCGTGTTGCGTCCAATGATATTGAACCATTGCCTAATGTTGCTTTTACAACACCTTCCGGAAAAAAAGTTTTAATTGTTGCCAATGATAGCAACGAGCTGCAAACTTTTATGATAAACTACCATGGCAAAAATGCACTAGCTACATTACCAGGAAAAGCAGTCGCAACCTATGTGTGGTAATTGTAGCGTAAAACACATTCTTCATTAGAAATAAAAATTATTATGCAATTAACATTATTTTTAAAAAATCACTTTCATCACGTAATTCTTTGTGCCCTTCTTAATCTATTTTTATATACATCACATGCACAGGGTTTTTTAAAAGTTGAAGGGGGAAATATTGTAAATGGAAAAGGGCATAATGTTCTTCTAAGAGGAATGGGCCTCGGTGGCTGGATGCTGCAGGAAGGTTATATGCTGGGCATTCATAAAGATGCACAACAACATAACATAAGGAGGATAATTGAAGAATTAATGGGGCCTGAAGAAACAGCAGAATTTTATGAGGCGTGGCTGCATAATTTTATTCGGAAAATAGATATTGATTCCATGCACGCATGGGGATTTAATTCTGTTAGGTTACCTATGCATTATAACCTTTACACATTGCCTGTTGATAAGGAGCCGGTGGCAGGAAAAAATACATGGCTTGAAAAAGGCTTTAACATGACTGATAGTTTACTGGCATGGTGCAAGGCAAATCACATGTACCTTATATTGGACCTGCATGCGGCACCAGGCGGGCAGGGAAATGATTTAAATATTTCTGACCGCGATAACACGAAACCATCGCTATGGGAAAGCGAAGCCAATCAACAAAAGACTATTGCACTTTGGAAAAAATTAGCGCAGCGTTATGCAAACCAACAATGGATTGGAGGTTATGATATCTTAAATGAACCCAACTGGGGATTTACAGATTCTGCAAATGACAGGAATGGCACCAAAGAACCGGTGAATGCGCCTTTAAAAAAATTATTACAGAATATCACTGCCGCCATTCGGGAAGTAGATAAAAAACATATCATCATAATTGAAGGAAACGGTTGGGGCAATAATTACAATGGCATGTTGCCAACCTGGGATAAAAATATGGTATTGAGCTTTCATAAATATTGGGACTATAACAAACAGGAAAATATTCAAAGAATTGTTGATACCCGCAAAAAATACAATATACCTGTATGGCTAGGTGAAACGGGTGAAAATTCAAATGTGTGGTACACAGAAGAAATCCGTTTATTGGAAAAAAATAATATAGGATGGGCGATGTGGCCATTAAAGAAAATGGGTTCCAATAACCCGCTGGAAATAATATCAAATTTAAATTATGATGAAGTAAAAAATTATTTAAACGGTACCGGTCCAAAACCAAAGGAAAGTAATGTTTATAGTGGCTTACTGGAACTTGCAGTGTATGCAAAGCTGGAGAATAATATTTTTCATAAAGATGTAATTGATGCATTGTTCCGTCAACCCTTTTCTGATAAAGCAATTCCTTATCATTCATTTAAGCTTAAAGACAGTATAAAGATAAATGCGGTTGACTATGACCTGGGTAGAAATGGTGTGGCTTATTATGATTTTGATACCGCTAATTATCGAAGCTCAGGCTTAAGCGGAGTGGGTAACCGCGGCCATGTTTACCGCAATGACGGTGTAGATATTTTTAAAGATTCATCAAAATATAACAGCTATTATGTAGGCGATATTGAAGGCGGGGAATGGCTGCAATATACGATTGATGTGTTGAAAAAGGGAGTGTATAATTTTACAATTACCGTAGCTCCCGGGCTGGAAGAAGGAAGATTGTCTATAACCTCCAATGATAATTTATTAGCTAAACAAGTTATTATTTCTGCAAACAGCAACAAGCATCAATGGCAAAATATTGTTGTAAAGAATATTCAATTATCACCTGGAAGTAACAGAATATGGATACACGCAATTAAAGGTGGATTTAATTTAGAGCGAATAAAAATCGCCAGGTAAAAATTATTGAGTAAAATTTCATTCATATCCCGGCACTATGGTTATTCATTTCAATGAATAATTGATTGATCATTGGCAGCTCGCCTGCAGCGGAAAAAGTATTGGCGAATTAATTGCTAATTTCTATTAAATAAACAGGCTATAAATATTATATTTACGCTCATGAAAAAAATTATTTTATGCCTGGCGGTTGCTTGTTTTTTTATAACAACAGCATTTTCACAAACTTTACCAACTCCGTCAAACCGCCAACTTCTATGGCAGGAAATGGAAACAACGGCTTTTCTTCATTTTACTGTAAATACTTTTACAGATAAAGAATGGGGCGATGGAACTGAGAGTGAAAAAATTTTCAACCCAACAAAACTCGATGCAAGGCAATGGATCAAAGCATTAAAAAATGCTGGTTTTAAAATGGCGATCCTCACAGCCAAACACCATGACGGGTTTTGCCTTTGGCCATCCAAATACACAGAACATTCCGTTAAAAACAGCCCATGGAAAAATGGTAAAGGTGATGTGGTAAAAGAAGTGGCTGATGCATGCAGGGAATATGGATTAAAGTTCGGCGTATATCTATCACCGTGGGACAGGCATGAGCCTTCGTATGGAACACCTTCATACAACACTTATTATAAAAATCAACTAAAAGAATTGCTTACCAAATATGGAGAAATTTCAGAAGTATGGTTTGACGGCGCCAAAGGTGAAAATGCAAAAGATATGGAATATGATTTTCAAGGTTATTGGCAATTGGTAAGAGAGTTGCAACCCAAAGCAGTCATCTTTTCTGATGCAGGCCCTGATATACGATGGGTTGGAAATGAAAAAGGAAATGCAGGACAAACCTGCTGGTCTACGATTGATACTGCAGGAATGGCGCCGGGTAAGGCAGATGCGCATTATCTGAACACTGGTGACCCAGATGGAAAATACTGGATTCCTGCTGAAACCGATGTATCCATCAGGCCGGGATGGTTTTACCATCTAAATGAAAATGATAAAGTAAAATCACCCAAAGATTTGATGAACCTCTATTATCAATCGGTAGGTCATAATAGTTTGCTGCTGCTTAATATTCCTCCCAATCGTGAAGGATTATTATCTGACCAGGACATTGCCAGTATCAAGGGTTTTAGAAAAATTCTAAATGAAACATTTTCAACAAATCTCGCTAAGGAAAAAGTACCATCTTCGTTAACGGATAAAAAATTAAGCACCTTCATTTCACTTAAAACAAATAAGCCTTTAGTAATTGATTTTAAAAAACCAGTCACAATTGACCGGGCAATGTTGCAGGAAAATATTGCTACCGGGCAACGCATCATAAAAGCATTGATGGAATATTGGGATGGAAAGACCTGGGTAAAGCTGGATGAATTTACCACGGTAGGTTATAAACGATTACTGCGCTTTAATATTCACACCGTACAAAAAATCAGGCTTACCATTTTAGCATCTAAGGATACTGTTCAACTGGCAGAAATTGGATTTTTCAAAGCATCAGCAATGGAATAATCATTTAAAAGCGTATATATTTCTTCCTGAAAATATTTTACCCTCTGGAAATCTTCAAATGAGTGCATTTGAAATAAATAGGGTTTTCCTGAAACCAAACCAGGAAAGAGATTAAAAAATAGCAATTCTTTACCACTTTAGACATTCACTACAGCCTTGATTTTAATGAGATGAACCAGTTTTAAATGATGCAAATCATGTATAAAATTGATCTTCCTCAATAAAAATTAAACCCAATAGTTTTTCCTTTACAAGTGAAAATTATCGTAAATAATCACTCAAAAAAAATATCTCCTTATGGCTATTAAAATCACTGAAGAATGTATCAATTGCGGTGCCTGCGAACCGGAATGTCCTAACAATGCAATTTATGAAGGCGGAGTAGAATGGGCTATTGCAGATGGAACTACTGTAACGGGAAGTTTCGTATTGAAAGATGGAACTGTTGTTGGAGTTAATGACCGCTTTCCAGCAATTTCAACAGATATTTATTACATAACACCCAATAAATGCACGGAATGCCAGGGTTTTCATGAAGAACCGCAATGTGCTTCTGTTTGCCCGGTTGATTGCTGTGTACCCGATGAAGATTATGTTGAAACAATAGATCAGTTAATGGCAAAAAAAGAATTATTGCATGCCTGACAATTTAAAGCTTATCCAATGAATATTTTAGAAGAAAAGAATGAAAGGCTTACCAATATTAAGGAAGTTGATAAAATAGTAATACGCTTTTCCGGCGACTCTGGCGATGGAATGCAGCTAACCGGAATGCAGTTTACGGATACCGCAGCATTGTTTGGCAATGACCTAAGCACCTTTCCTGATTATCCGTCTGAAATTCGCGCCCCAATAGGAACTGTTGCCGGAGTCTCAGGTTTCCAGGTACATATTGGAAGTTCAGAAATTTATACGCCCGGCGATAATTATGATGTAATTATTGCTATGAATGCAGCCGCCTTAAAAGTAGATTTGCCGCGACTTAAAAAGGGAGGAATCATTGTTGCAAACGTACAGGGATTTGATAAAAAGAATCTTGGATTAGCCAAATATCCTGAAGGCGTAAATCCTTTGGAAGATAATTCTCTTGAAAATTATATAGTTCATAAAGTTGATGTAACAAAGCATACAAAAGAATGCCTGGCAGAATCCGGTCTTGGGATGAAGGAAATAGAGCGTAGTAAAAATATGTTTGTGCTTGGATTACTTTTCTGGATGTTTGATAAACCTCTTGATAGTACGATAAAGTTCGTCAAAGAAAAATTTGCAAAAAAACCGGAGATAGCAGATGCAAATATTAAGGTATTAAATGCCGGATGGAATTATGGTGATAATACAGAGATATTTACTACCCAATTTAAAGTAGCGCCTGCCAAACTTCCCCCCGGAACTTATAGAAACATTACGGGTAACCATGCAACAGCAATAGGCTTATTAGCTGCATCTGAAAAATCAGGTTTGCCCTTATTTTTAGGATCCTATCCGATTACCCCCGCCACAGATATTTTGCATGAACTTGCAAAATATAAAGCCAATAATGTAAAGACTTTCCAGGCTGAGGACGAGATTGCGGCAATTAGTTCGGCCATTGGGGCATCCTATACCGGAAATCTTGCAGTAACTACAACTTCAGGCCCTGGCCTTGCATTAAAGACTGAAGCTTTAGGCCTGGCAACTATGCTTGAAATTCCCCTAGTAGTTGTAAACGTTCAACGTGGAGGACCTTCTACAGGATTACCGACAAAAACAGAACAGGCTGATCTTTTGATGGCAATGCATGGACGTCATGGAGAAGCGCCATTGCCTGTGATAGCAGCATCTTCTCCTTCAGATTGTTTTGAAACAATTTTTGAAGCATGCAAAATTGCTGTTGAGCACATGACACCTGTTATCTTTTTAAGTGATGGATACATTGCTAACGGATCTGAACCATGGCTATTTCCAACTGAAGATCAACTTAATAAAATTGAAGTAAAATTTCTTGAAAAACCAAATGGTGAAGATGATATGGTCCTGCCTTATAAGCGGGACCAGTTTTTGGTTCGCCCATGGATAAAACCCGGAACAAAAGGTTTAGAACATCGCATTGGTGGTTTGGAAAAGGAAAATGAAACAGGCAATGTTTCTTATGAAGCCACCAATCACGAAACGATGACGAAGTTGCGTGCTCAAAAAGTAAAAAACATACAATACTTTATTCCTGATGCAAGACCCGATAGTGGAAATGAACATGGTAAAATAGCAGTATTAGGATGGGGTTCTACTTATGGGGCTATTAAAACAGCAGTCAGGGAATTAATATCAGAAGGATATGATGTAGCACATATACATCTCCGTTATATCAATCCATTTCCAAAAAATTTAGGAGAATTATTGTATGGCTATGAAAAGGTTTTAATACCCGAAATGAATATGGGGCAATTGCTTCAACTGATAAGGGCTGAATATTTAATTCCTGCGAAAGGATTTTCCAAAATGCAGGGGTTACCTTTTACAACCGCTGAAATCAAACAAAAAATCACTGAACTACTTAAAGCATAGAATGATGGAAACATTGGCTGTTACTACAAACGGAAAATTAAGTGCAAAAGATCTTTCATCCGGAATGGATGTAAAATGGTGCCCCGGATGCGGTGACTACTCTATATTGAAACAAGTACAAACTGTATTTCCTGAATTGGGAATCCCAAAAGAACAATTTGTTTTTATTTCAGGAATTGGTTGTTCTGCCCGATTCACTTATTATATGGATACATACGGCATGCATAGTATTCATGGGCGGGCAACTGCAATTGCATCAGGAGTAAAGGCTTCCAACCCTGAACTAAGTGTTTGGATTGTATCCGGCGACGGGGATGCTTTTTCCATCGGAGGCAATCATTTTATTCACCTTATGAGAAAAAACTTTGATGTTAATTATTTAGTATTCAACAACCAAATATATAGTTTAACCAAAGGACAATATTCACCCACATCAGAAAGGGGAAAGATTACAAAGACCTCTCCTTACGGTTCTATTGAAGAACCGTTCAATCCTTCGGAATTGGCATTGGGCGCAAAAGCCTCTTTCGTTTCGCGTACACTTGACCGTGACCCAAAGCACATGCAGGGAATATTGAAACGTGCGCATGAGCATAAGGGCACTTCATTTGTAGAAGTGTACCAGAATTGCCCTGTGTTTAATGATGGCGCATTCTTTGCTTTTTCTGATAAAGAAACCAAAAAAGAAGCCGCGATATTCCTGGAACATGGAAAGCCACTCATCTTTGGCAATAATGATGATAAAGGGATAAGGTTAGATGGATTAAACCCCGTTATTGTCAATATAAACGAAAGTGGAATCTCTGCCGATGATCTTTGGATACATGACGAAAAAGACAAAACCAAAGCAAATCTTATTTCCCGTTTCTTTGATACATCATTTAATGACATCAATTTCCCCCGTCCCTTTGGTGTAATTTACGCAGATGAACGGCCCGTTTATGAAGAAAATATGCAGCATCAGATAGAAGAAATTGGTTCAAAAAAAGGTAAAGTTCCTTTAAATAAAATTTTATCCGGAGACAAGACCTGGAATATACTATAACTATATTTTCGGTAGGAATGCAAGTAAAATAAAAGAGTTGATACATCCATATCGTTAATGAATGTATCAACCTTCAAACACTTCAAACATACCATCATTTATTTTCAGGTAAAGAAAAAGCAACATACGCATCTCCTGATTTTTTATGTAGTTTTCCACCACCGCAGGCAATTACCAAAAACTGTTTGCCATTAATCTCATACACGGAAGGAGTAGCAAAGCCACATGCAGGCAAATCGGTTTCCCATAATAATTTACCTGTCATTTTATTGAAAGCTCTCATTTTCGAATCGCTTGTAGCAGCAATAAATACAAGCCCACCCGCTGTTACCGCAGGACCCCCATAATTTTCTGTGCCGGTATGAATTCCTTTTGCTTTCATTTCAGGATAATCTCCCAATGTATCTTTCCAAACTAGTTCACCTGTATTAAGATTAATGGCATTAAGCGTGCCCCATGGCGGTTTTACTGCCGGATAACCTTCCTTTGTTAAAAACTTATTATAACCTGTAGCAGAATATGGCAACTTATACCAAGGATCTTCCGACCTTATAGGAGCAATAAATTTACCTGTTTGTTCTTTTTTATTTTCAAGAATAAAAGAAGCAAGCGCTTTGATTTCTGATGCAGACAATTGTTTCAAAGCCGGCATCATCCTTCTCCCTGTTGATACAAGTTGAGCGAATTGTTCATCATTGTATTTTTTATCAACACCAATTAGGGTAGGATAATTTCCACTTCCCTGCCGTTGCGTTCCATGGCAATTCATACAGGTAGTATTATATAAACGCTGGCCTGCCTGCAAGTTGGTTTCACTTGCCTTTGGCTTATCTTTTATATCTACCATGGTGAGCACCCAGGGCATTTCACTTGCGTTTACATATAGCAACCCTGTAGATGGATCAAATGCAGGGCCACCCCATTCAGCGCCGCCATCAAAGCCCGGAAAAATAACAGTGCCTTCTTTTGATGGCGGATTAAACATGTTTCCAGTATGATAACCTGCCAACTTTTTTTTAATATCCAGATAAGAAGAATCACCAACAAGATTATTCAAATCCTGCTCTGTTAATGACTGCCTTGCAAACGGTTCTGGCCATGTTGGTATCGGCTGAGTTGGTGAAGGCTTTTCACCAAGAAGTTCACTTTCAGCAGGAACAGGTGTTTCAGTAACAGGGTATATCGATTTTCCGGTATTCCTGTCGAGAAGAAAGATAAAACCACTTTTTGTTGTTTGCGCAATCGCTTCAATTTTTTTCCCATCTTTAGTGATGGTAACAAGTACAGGAGCTGTAGGCAAATCCCTGTCCCATATATCATGATGCACTGTTTGAAAATCCCAAATCCTTTTACCTGTTGAAGCATCAATTGCCAGCACACAATTGGCAAAAAGATCATTACCCAATCTTTTCCCTCCGTAAAAATCATAAGACGCAGAACCTGTTGGCGCAAATAAAATCCCTTTCTTTTCATCAAGACTAAACCCTGCCCATGTATTCACACCACCAATATGCTTCCATGCGTCTTTATCATTCCATGAGTCGTAACCGAATTCACCAGGTTGAGGAATGGTATGAAAAATCCAGCGCAGTTTTCCGTTATGCACATCATAAGCCCTTATATAACCCGGCGCTGCTGCAGCTTCCTCTGCTACACGTGTACCAATAATGATCAGGTCTTTATAAATAATACCAGGTGTGGTAGAGGATACATAAAGGTTTGATACATCTCTACCGAGATCATTGTGCAGATCAATTGTACCATTTTCGCCAAATGATTTTATGGGTTTTCCTGTTATTGCATTAATGCAATACAATTGTGAGCTTGCTGAATAAAAAATCCTTTTATCGTCTTTGCCATCAGTATAGTAAGTAACGCCGCGGCAAACATTCATACTAAAATAACCAAGTCCTTTTGCACCAGTAGAACTGTCATTCATTGGATTAAAGGCCCATTTTTCTTTGCCTGTCTCAGCATCCAAAGCAAAGAGTTTTAGCTTAGGTGAAACGCCATACAAAATATTATCAACAATAATTGGGTTTACCTGTATCTGCGTCATGCTGTCTGCATCACCTGTATGATAGGCCCAGGCAACCTGTAATTGCGCAACATTAGTGGTATCGATCTGCGTTAATGAAGAATAATGATTGCTTTCTTTATTACCACCATATGCCTGCCACGTTGCATAGTTCTCTTTGGTTTTGGAAGTACATGAAACAAAAACAAAAGCTAAACATACAGAGCATAGAATGTTTCGCAATAATTTACGCCGGGTTTCCATGTTTTTTTGAATAGTTAGAATCATAAAATTTTAGTTATTATCAGGAGATTTCTATAAATAATTATATCGATTCGCCGAATTTTATTTTCCATATCAATAATGCTTTTACATTCTGATTTTAAAATAAAGAGGATAAAGATATTAAAATGAAAGGTTCTTTAAACTAAACAGTTTCCTCGATAATATTTTATCTTTAGTTTCTAAAAACCAAGAGTAAGTTTTGCAATGTTGATACGAATCAGATCAATAAATTTATCAAATGAATGTTTCATCTTTTAAAGAAAGTTTATCGGGAAAGGAGCCTCCGCAAAATTGTTCAGTATACTTAAACGCCTTATGGTACGACGCTAAAGGCGAATGGATTACAGCACATAAATTGTTGGGCGCAAGCAATTCGCAGTGTGTGGAAATCCGAGACTTTTGAATCTTATTCACAAAACCAAATGATTATTCAACTACACAAAGTTTTTCTTTTCATAATATGCTCTTTGACAATGTTTGGTTGCTGGCGACAGAGCGAAGACACGACTACAATTGACAACCTTACTAATAAATTTCCCCAATTAAAAATAACTTCTAACAATCAGTCAATTGATTATAATCTTATAAGAAGTGTTTCATTTGGAAAACCAAGTGTAACAATCAAACTCTATTCACAACCTGACTCGGTTGACGACCAACAAGAAATTATATTGGTCACAAATTCTGAATTGCATTCTTACGCCATTCCTCTCTTTTCAAATACTTTCCATGATTATTGGAAGTTTCAGTTTGACAGCTTAAGTCAAAATACAAAACTGATAAACACAACTTTTGAAAAAGAACTCAACATTTGCTTGGACACGTTACACTTAAACGACACAATTGGAACAGCAGGTAAAGTTGTAAATGAAATATTGTATTCATTATTGCATTGTCAGGACATTAATCTCAGTGACAGTTCAAACTTTGAGGTCATTCTAATGAATAATAAAAATCGTATTCCAGAAGAAGATAGTGACAGTTGTTATAATCGCCTTAAACGAAACTGGGAAAGTATTTCTAAAGACATGTATCCAAACAAAACAATAATATACAAACATTTATATTGGGACAAAGACAATGCACGAATTTATCAGTTTGACTTTAAAAATTTTAAACGCAAACAAAAAAATTATTTTAGGTTAAATACTTTTAGGCAAGACTGTAACTGGCACCTGATGACACTTTAATTATGGCTTTGCCAGCGCCCAACAGGTTTGGCAATAGGCTGGCAGACGGAATAGCAATCGGCTATAAATCAGTATCAGCAATAGTTCCAGCTTGACTTTATCTATTTATCTTTTTGTTATTATCTTCGTCTTTAGGAATTTTCAGCTTCGATTCGGGGCTTGACGTTATAAATTTCCAGCCCATCGCCAAGCCTTAAACGATACAGGATGTTGCAGATAAAAATGCATCGTGGATACATGCCTATCTTCATAGAAAAGAAGGTGATCATTCAAACGCAGATTATTGGTATAGCCGTGCCGGCAAAAAACGACCTGGTATTTCTTTAGATAATGAATGGAAAGAAATAGTAACTGCATTAATATGATCAATTGCTGATGTAATTAATTAAGCATAACGTTTTTTAAATACTGAAGGATTTTCTCCGGTTATTTTTTTAAATAACTTATTAAAATAAGAAAGACTTTCAATTCCAACTTCATAGCAAACTTCTGAAATGCTTTTATCCTGCAATAGCAATGTTTTAGCTTGTGTTATTCTGTATTGGTTCACAAATTCAGTGAAGGTCATTTTTGTTTGTTTTTTGAAATAGCGGCAAAATGCTGCCGTGCTTAAATGAACACTTGATGCAACTTTATTTACATCAGGAGTTTCGTTATAATTTGCATGTATATATTTATAAATAGCGCCCATTCTGATTTTGTCATTAAGAAATAGCTTAACACTGGTGTCCTGTTCGTTCAGTTCAATTACTTCTTCAGAAGTTGCCAGAATTTGAAAAATTTCCAATAAACATAATAGTTGTTCAAAGTGGGCAAGCTTTCGCATTTGTTTGAGTTTCTCTGCCACAACTTCTTTGGTTTTACCCTTGAATGATAACCCTAAATAAGCCTTTTCAAAAAGTTGTTGTATGCCTGCCAGTTCCGGTGTTTCTTTAAATGCATCACCCAAAAAATGTTCTTTAAGCTGTACAACAATTTGCCTATACTCAGTTTTTACTCCATAATCAAAATTTAAATGGGGAATATTTGGCCCAATCAAAACGAGGTCACTTCCCATAAAACCTGATATATTTTGTCCTACGTGCCGGATTCCCGTTGTTGTTTCCACATACACCAATTCATACTCAGGATGGTAATGCCAAAAAAAATAATTTTTTAATCGCGGTGTACATAGTTTGAAAGACTGCCCCGGATCTGGTATTATTATTTCTTTTTTAATTTTCATCCATTAAATTTCCTATAAAGCTACAATTCATCCGTAAAATATAAAATAAGTGTCAATAGAGAGCAAAATATAGTCATTCGAGATAACAATTAACTCTCGCATATTTCAGACATTTGTTTTAATCAATTACTATAAAACTTGCTATATGGCTCAGGAAACAATGAACACGACCATGGCTCAAACAATGGGCAACATGAATGCACACAAAGACATTCCCGGCAATCCATCTAATGCCAAAAGCAGCAAAGTAAAACTTAATGATCGCAGCAATGGGAAGCCTCTTAGCTTATTAAGTGAGGAAGATTGGCAATTTTGGATTACCAATGGATATATTGTTATTAAAAATGCGGTACCAAAAGAACAGGTAAAACGGTTGGCTGATTTTCTTTGGGAGTTTGAGGAAAAAGATCCAAATGATCCCGGAACATGGTACACACCACCGCGTGCGGAAATGAAAATGAAAGAGCTTACCAATACGGGTATGGTG
>DATCMY010000483.1:0-9231 GCA_036565505.1 Hanamia sp. | reverse complement strand
ATTTAAAACTGCGGATAAACACAAATTTTGCCGGCCATTGTAATCCTTTGTCCTTAAATTCTTTTTGCAAAGTATCTTCATCATTCATCAATGCATTGGCTAACCTGAAGGATACCTTTTGAGCCTGAACAAAAGAATTCTGTGCTTCAGCTTTACCCGCTGTGAAGGCCGCCATAACGAAAAGAAATAAATACTTTGGAATCTGGTTCAACATTTTCTGCAAGGATTACACTTATTGATAACGTAAAAATAATTTTTTTATTGAAATAAAAATTGGCTTAAGAATATCTTAACGTATATTTTAAAATAAAACCTTATTTTACTTAATTGGCCTAAGCCCCATTATAGTGATGATTGGGGGCGTTTCTTATAAATTCCCTCTTTCTGCCTGTTCTCTTTCAATCGCTTCAAATAAGGCTTTAAAATTTCCTTTACCAAAACTTTTTGCGCCCTTTCTTTGTATGATCTCAAAGAATAATGTGGGCCTGTCTTCCACAGGTTTACTAAATATCTGCAATAGATAGCCTTCATCATCTTTATCTATAAGAATTCCTAATTCACTCAATGGTTTAAGATCTTCATCAATATGTCCTACCCTGTCTAAAACAGTCGCATAATAGCTCGCGGGAATTTTTAAAAATTCTACCCCACGTTTTTGTAATTCAGTCACGGTTTCAATTATATTATTGGTGGCAATCGCTACGTGCTGGCAACCCTCGCCATTATAATATTCAAGGTACTCTTCTACCTGGCTTTTTTTCTTTCCTTCTGCGGGTTCATTGATCGGAAATTTCACGTAACCATTTCCGTTACTCATTACTTTACTCATCAATGCGGAATATTCTGTAGAAATATCCTTGTCATCAAAACTCAGGATGTTTTTAAACCCCATAACCTCTTCATAAAATTTCACCCATTTATTCATTTGATTCCAGCCCACATTTCCTACACAATGGTCAACATATAAAAGCCCTGTATCAGCAGGATTGTAAGCACTTTCCCATTTGCGGTAGCCCGGCATAAAAACTCCGGAATAGTTTTTTCTTTCAATAAATAAATGAACGGTATCGCCATAAGTATGAATTCCACTCATCACCACTTCGCCATTATCATCTTTTAAATGAGTTGGTTCCATATAGCTTTTAGCACCTCTCTTTGTAGTTTCTTCCCATGCACTGGTAGCATCCTCTACTTTTAGCGCCAGCATTTTTACACCATCGCCATGCCTGGCAATATGATCAGCAATTTCATTATTTTTTCGAAGAGGTGTGGTTAAAATAAAAGTGAGTTTATTTTGCCTGACAACATAACTCGCCCTGTCTTTTACACCGGTTTCTGGCCCTGCATAGGCAAGTGATTGAAATCCAAAAGCTGTTTTATAATAATGGGCGGCCTGCTTTGCATTTCCCACATAAAATTCTACATAATCAGTTCCAAGCAAAGGCAAAAAATCTGTTGGTACATTTTCTTTTTGCTTAGGTTTTAAAGTTTCTGTATCCATAAAATTTTATTTTTATTCAAAGGTAAATAATTTGAAGCCAAGCCCATGCTATACCGGAATACTTCATACCAAGCCTTCAACGGATGTTAATAACAATATCAGAAAGTAAAGAAATAAATATTCCTTACGATCATCTGGAAAGTGGAATGCAAAATCTCCGAAAATTTTGAAAAAACATACGACAGTCGCTAATTTTCGCCTTCCGGGATTAGAGGCTTTTGGCAGGATTTATGTAGTACGTTTATAAATAAGTTGATAGATATGAAAAAGTTGATTCAGATTGTATTAATTGCCACAACAACATTTTTTTTGGCGAGTTGCTCCTCTTCAAAAAATGCTACAGACCTAAAAGCTACAAATGCACACCTTGCGGGCAAATGGACTATATCAAATATAAGTGTAGATATTCCGGCAGGCTTTAAAGTAACCGACGTTTTTGATCAGGCACCCTATGAAGATTTCCAGGGAAGCAAGTGGGATTTAATCAGAAATGGAAAAGGTTCTTTTACACTAACCAATGGCACCAAAGAAGATATTTACTGGAGCATATATGGTAAAGAAAATGATGCGCAATTTCAATTCAAAAAATTAAAAGGCATGAAACCAAAGAATGTTGAAGATGGCTACAGGCTTCAATTACAAAATATAAGTAGTAATAGTTTTATTGCAAAATCGCCTGTTGATCTCGGTAATGGAAACACCGGGTATATTACTTATACGTTTACAAAATAACTTTAGAAAACCACTTTTCACCGGCTTGAAATTTCTAGCCGGTTTTTTTATATCCAAATCCTCAGAATATTAAAAAATATTTTTTAATACTCCCATTTACCACACGATAAATTTTCAAACAATTATCTTGCAGGAAATTTTTTTAAATGAAAAAAATCGGCATACTCGGTGGTGGTCAGTTAGGGAGAATGTTATTACAAGCAGGCGCCAATTATCCTGTAGAAACTTTTGTAATGGAAAATGATGCAGATTGCCCATCTGCTCATCTATGCCATCATTTTACAAAAGGAGATATCACCAAATATGAAGATGTATATAATTTCGCCAAAAACCTTGATGCGGTTACCATTGAAATTGAATCGGTAAATATTGATGCCTTAAAAAAACTGGAAGAAGAAGGCGTAACCATTTATCCTCGTCCGGCGGCACTGGAAATTATTAAAAATAAAATCTTGCAGAAAAAATTTTATGCTGATAATAATATCCCCACTTCTGAATTTGTAATCACTCAATCTAAAAGCGAATTAAAAAAACACTTACACTATTTACCTGCAGCTCATAAACTCGCAATGGGAGGCTACGATGGAAAAGGCGTACAACTTTTAAAGAATGAAAATGATTTGCAAAAAGGTTTTGAAGAAGAGGCGGTTTTAGAAAAATTAGTATCCATTAAAAAAGAAATATCCATTATTATTGGTATAAATGAAAATGGTACTACCGCTATTTATCCTCCCGCTGAAATGGTTTTTAATAATGATTTAAATTTATTGGAATACCAGTTAAGCCCCGCAAAACTGGAAGAAAAAATAGTATGGAAGGCAGAAGCTATTGCATTAACGGTGGTGAAGAATCTTAAAAGCCCCGGTATCTTTGCGGTAGAATTATTTGTTGATATAAATGATAATGTTTTGGTGAATGAAACCGCACCAAGGGTGCATAACAGCGGCCATCATACTATAGAGGCAAATTTTTCTTCACAGTTTGATATGCTTTGGCGAATAATGCTAGGTTATCCTTTGGGAAATACAAAACCAATTATGCATTCAGCTATTGTGAATTTAATTGGCGAAGAAAATTACGTGGGCGAGGCAAAATATCTACATTTAGAAGATGTATTAAAAATCGACAATGTTTTTGTTCATATCTATGGTAAAAAAGAAACGAGGCCGGGAAGAAAGATGGGGCATATTACTATCCTCAGCAACGAAAGACAGCATTTAATTCATATTGCTAATAAAATAAAACAAACATTAAAAATAATCTCGTAATTAAATCTCTTGCCCGAAGGTTTTTATTATTTTTAACGTCTTACTGAATCCAGAATAAATAATCAGAAATCAACATAATGAAATTGAAGTACAAGAATCTTTTTGCAATCATTCTTTTATTATTTTTTATCTCTTCATGCGGCAGCAAATCAACCGACCCTAAACCTGCCAATAAAATGCGGGAAGCAACTGTCTTATCAGTAGAAGGATTCCTGGTGCACCCTTCCGTATTAAATGCAAGCATAGAAGTTGCCGGAACCTTATTACCATTTGAAGAAACAGAAATTCACCCGGAAGTAGCAGGCAAAGTTATCAGGCTATCTATTAAAGAAGGAGCTATCGTAAAAAAAGGAACTTTACTGGCGCGGCTTTTTGATGGTGATCTTCAGGCGCAACTACAAAAACTGAATGTACAATTACAGATTGCAAAAAAAACACAGGAACGACAGGATGAATTATTAAAAATAGGTGGTATAAGCCAGCAGGATTATGATTTAAGTTTGCTCAATGTAAGTACTATTAAGGCAGATATGCAAATTCTTCAGGCATCAATCAATAAAACAATTATCAGAGCGCCGTTTGATGGCAAAATTGGTTTTAAAAATATAAGCATTGGCGCTTTCATTACCCCGACCACAGTAATTACCACCATCAGGCAAATAAGTAAATTAAAACTTGAATTTAGTGTTCCTGAAAAATATACACCCAAAATTGCTATTGGTAATCTTATCATTTTTACCACCGAAGCAACCAATAAAAAATACAACGCTAAAATAGTTGCAACAGAATCAGGCATTACATTAGAAAACCGAAGCCTGAAAGTTCATGCAATTGTTGAAAATACTGATAAGAATATTACCGCCGGCTCATTTGCAAAAGTGATATTTGACATGGGTGATAATAATAGTGCAATTATGATTCCGACCCAGGCAATTATTCCGCAGGCAAGAGATAAAAAAGTAATCGTATACCGGAATGGAACTGCCCAATTTAATACAGTTGTAACCGGGACAAGAGATTCATCAAAAGTAGAAATATTAAGCGGGCTCGCCGTTGGTGATACTATAATTACAACAGGATTGTTATCTATAAAACCCGAAAGTAAAATCAATCTTTCATCTTTAAAAAAGTAAGAAAAAATTGAATATTTCTCATTTAAGTTTACGCCGACCTGTATTCGCAGTTGTGATGAACCTGGTGATCGTTTTATTTGGCATCATCGGTTTTAAATTTTTGGGCGTAAGAGATTATCCGGCCATTGATCCACCGAATATTTCGGTGCGCACTTCCTATGCCGGCGCCAACTCAGATATTATTGAATCGCAAATAACAGAACCACTCGAAAAAGCCATCAATGGAATAGCTGGTGTAAAAAATATTACGTCTTCCAGTAACCAGGGTAGCAGCAATATCAATGTAGAATTTGAATTAGGGGTTGATCTTGAAACTGCAGCAAATGATGTTAGAGATAAAGTATCCCAGGCATCGCGAAGCCTTCCGCAAGACGTAGATGCGCCACCAGTTGTTTCCAAAGCAGATGCAAGCGCACAGCCTATTCTTGCATTAACTGTACAAAGTAATGCACGTAACCTACTACAGGTAACTGAATATGCAAATAATAATATTGTCGAGCGTTTGCAAACCATTCCGGGGGTAAGCTCCGTATCAGTTTGGGGTGAAAAAAGATATGCCATGCGCATCTGGTTCAAGCCAGATAAATTGCAGGCCTACGGACTTACAACAGATGATATACAAAAGGCGTTGCTCTCTCAGAGTGTTGAACTCCCTGCCGGAAAAATTGCAGGAAATTATACAGAACTATCTGTACGCACATTTGGAAAATTAAATACTGAAGATCAATTCAATAATGTTGTCATAAAAAATGTAAATGGAGTAAATATCAAATTAAGTGATGTAGCTGATGCAGTTCTGGGGCCTGAGAATGAGGAATCGGGCTTAAAAGAAAGCGGTGTTCCAATGATCATGCTGGCAGTAGTTCCACAACCGGGTTCCAATTATGTTTCCATTTCTAATGAATTTTATAAAAGGCTCGATCAAATAAAAAAAGATGTTCCCCCTGATATAAAACTCGGCATTGGGATGGACCAAACCAAATTTATTAAACGTTCAATCTCAGAAGTTGAAGAAACTCTTTTGATTGCATTGAGCCTTGTTATACTGATCATTTATTTATTTTTCAGAGATTCGCTTATTGCACTTCGCCCACTTCTTGATATTCCTGTATCGCTAATAGGTGCATTCTTTATCATGTATATTTTTGGCTTTACCATCAATGTACTCACTCTTCTCGCTATTGTACTGGCCACAGGGCTTGTAGTGGATGACGGCATTGTGGTTACGGAAAATATCTACAAAAAGATAGAAGCCGGTATGAATAAGTTCCAGGCAGCAAGAGAAGGTTCTAAAGAAATCTATTTTGCAGTTATATCCACTTCAATTACACTCGCCATCGTTTTCTTACCTATTATATTTCTGGAAGGTTTTGTAGGAAGGTTATTCCGCGAATTTGGAATTGTAGTAGCTGGCGCTGTGCTTATTTCAGCATTTGTTTCATTAACATTAACGCCCGTACTTAATGTAAAACTTACCAGGAAAAAAATTGGCCATACCTGGTTTTATTTGAAAACAGAACCTTTCTTCGCCGCCATGGAAAATGGTTATAAAAAAAGTTTAACTGCTTTCATGAAATTTAAATGGATAGCTTTTGCTATTGTAGCGGTTTGCTTTGGCATTATTTATTTTATTTTTAAAGGCATACCCTCTGAGTTAGCTCCCCTGGAAGACCGCAATCAGTTTCGATTAAGTGTAACAGCTCCGGAAGGAACATCATATGATTACATGGATTCTTATATGGATACGCTCAATCAATTTATCGAGGATTCCATTCCTGAAAAAACTACTCAAATAAGCCTTACTGCTCCAGGCTTTTCCGGAGGTTCTGTCAACAGTGGTTTTATCAATGTAAATCTTACCGACCCTAAAGACCGCAAAAGATCACAGCAGCAAATTGTAGATATGGTGAACAGGAATCTTAAAAAATTCCCGCAAGGGAGAGCTTTTGCAAGCCAGCAGGAAACCATATCTACCAACAGGCATGGAGGCCAGCCCGTTCAGTTTGTGATACAGAATAATGATTTTGAAAAAATAAAAAAAATACTTCCTCAATTTTTAGATGAAGCGCAAAAGAGTCCCATTTTACAGAGTGTAGATGCAGATTTGAAATTTAATAAACCTGAATTAAGGGTAAATATTGATCGGCTCAGGGCCAGCGAATTAGGCGTAAGTGTGGATGATATTTCCCAGGCAATGGAACTTGCCTACAGCGATAGAAGGCTTGGTTATTTTCTAAAATCCGGAAAACAATACCAGGTGTTAGGCCAGGTTGATCGTAGTGACAGAGATGATCCCAACGATCTGAGTAAAATCATGGTAAGAAATAATCGTGGTGAAAATATAAGTCTTGATAACCTGGTAAGTATGTCAGAAGCCTCTGCACCACCCACAATTTATCATTTCAACAGGTATAAATCAGCCACTATTTCCGCAGGACTTGCACCTGGAAAAACAGTGGGTGATGGCATTAAAGAAATGCAAAGAATATCAAAAAAATTATTGGACGAAACCTTTACTACTGCCCTCAGCGGCACTTCCAGGGATTATGCTGAAAGCTCCGGCAATACATTATTTGCATTTGTATTGGCGCTCATCCTGATTTATTTAGTCCTTTCTGCACAATTTGAAAGTTTTATAGATCCATTTATTATTATGATAACGGTTCCATTGGCATTAGCGGGTGCCTTGCTTTCTCTCTGGATTTTTGGACAAACTTTTAATATTTTTTCACAGATAGGGATGATCATGCTTATCGGGCTGGTTACTAAAAATGGAATATTGATTGTAGAATTTGCCAACCAAAAAAGAAAGGCCGGATTAAAAAAAGTTGATGCGGTAATTGAATCTGCCTACTCACGATTGCGCCCGATCTTAATGACAAGCCTTGCCATGTCTCTTGGCGCATTGCCATTAGCACTTTCCATTGGTGATGCTTCTACCAGCCGTATTCCTTTAGGTATTGTAATTGTAGGAGGAATCATGTTTTCCTTAATTCTTACACTTTATGTAGTGCCGGCAATGTATGCTTATCTTTCATCTACAAAACGACCAATGAATGAAGCATTTGAATAAACTTTTATTTTTACTCTTTATACAAACGCTGTTTTTTAATGCCCGACTTTTTGCACAGGACAGCCTGCTCACTCCACAGGATGCAGTAAAATATGCCATTGAAAATAATTACAGTATCATCATCAGTAAAAATAATATTGAGATCGGAAGTATCAATAACAATTGGGCTAATGCAGGTGCAGTACCGGTTGTAAGCGCTACTGCCAATAAAGTAGTAGGAATCAATAACCTGCAGCAAAAATTAAGTAATGGTACCGTTACCCAAAAAAATGGCAATAAGACCCGGAATTTTAATGCCGGCGTAGCCGTTAACTGGCAAATTTTTGACGGCTTTAAAATGTTTGCTACAAAAAAAAGGTTAGAAGAATTGGAAAGAAACGGCGAATATCTTTTCAGAAAAAATCTGAATGAAACGGTTTATAACGTTATCACATCCTATTATAATATTGTAACTCTTGAGGAGCAATTGAAAGCGACACAGGAGCAGATTGTATTATACATAGATCGTTATACTCTTGCCCAGCGCCGGTTTGAAATTGGTACAGGTGCTAAATATGAAGTACTGGAAGCTCAGGTTGATTTAAATGAACAGCAATCCAATTTACTTTCATTGCAAAATTCAATCGCTCTCGCCAAATCTTCGCTGAATAATCTCATCGGTAAAAAACCGGATACAGCGTACAAAGTTATTGATACAATTAAGGTACAATCACTGCCCATATTTTCAGACGCACAAAATAAAATTGAAAATGCAAATCCAGACATACTCCTGGCAAACAGTAACCTGGCTATTTTAATGCAATCAAAAAAAGAAGTGAATGCAGCAAGGCTTCCCTCAGTTAGCTTGAATGGTTTTTATAATTTTGTAAGAAGCAGCAACGGCGCTGGTTTTACCTTATTAAATCAGACCTATGGGCCATCCGGCTCTGTCGGGGTAAGCATACCATTATTTAATGGAATTTTGGTAAAAAAGCAATTGGCAATTACAGATATTCAAATTAAAAACCAGGATATTACGATTGCACAAATCAAGAATGATCTTCAAACCTCATTAACAAATGCGTACATCAATTATAATAATTCTTTGAAAGCCATTGAACTGGAAAAAAATAATTTAATTCTTGCTACCGAAAATATTTACATAGCCACAGAGCGTTATAAAAAATTAAATATCACTTCTGTAGAACTTCGCCAGATCCAGATAAGTTATAATGCGGTAAAGAATCGTTTGTACAATGCATTATTCCAGGCAAAAATAGCTGAAGCAGGAATTGCTTTGCTGACAGGAGATATTGCCAATTTGTAAAGTACAGCCCCAGCCCCCTAAATCCCCCGAAGGGGGACTTGTGAAATAAAAATATTTGGAAATAATAACACCTAACAGAAGGATAAAAACATGCCTCATTCAGCAAAGATTTTTACTTTTTAATGATCTCAAAAGTCCCCCTTCGGGGGATTTAGGGGGCTTTGCATTATCTTTAACCTTCAAACTATTTAAATGGCAAAAGAGAATCATCCCCAGGT
>DATCMY010000482.1:0-2046 GCA_036565505.1 Hanamia sp. | reverse complement strand
AATAAGGTCAAGAACATTAAATGAAAAACAAAAAATCAATATCAGAAATCTTAACGTTTAAACTTCAAACTAAAGATATCCTAAATCAAAAATCATAAACATGGAAGTACATCACCACCCGCACGTAGAAAAGAAAAATTTCAAAGAATATTTTTTGGAATTCTTAATGATATTTCTTGCAGTAACCATGGGGTTTTTTGCAGAGACCATCCGCGAAAGTATTACCGAGCACGATAGGGCCGAAGCATTTGCGGTATCAATGCTCAAAGATCTTGAAGCTGATACCGCACAGCTAAAAGTATACAGAAAGTATTTTAATTACGCTTCTAATAATGCAGATACTTTAATACAATTGCTCTCTGCAGCTGATCCCAGGAACATTCCTTCCGGCAAATTATATTGGTATGGGCTTTGGGGAGGCGCACACAAGTATTTTATACCGAACGATGCCACGCTCCAGGAAATGAAAAGCTCCGGCTCCCTCCGCTATTTTGAAAAACACCTGGCTACAGATATTTCAAAATACGACCGCCTCTGCAGGATGATGCAAACCAATGAAGAAATGCTTAAAAATGTATATACAGAAGTGAGAAAAAGCAGGGCGCAGCTTTTTGATTTCAGGTACAATGATATTGCAAACAATATTGTACAGGCTAACAATATTTCATTTGACCAGGAAAGGATAGATTCTTTTGTCCGCAGCAATCCACCGTTATTAAGCTATGATAAAACACTTTTTAATCAATACGTAGAATTGGTTCGCTCAAGGTTTATGCACTATAATGTTGAGTATGCAGATTCATTATTAAACCAGGCTACTTTATTGATAGATGAACTGAAAAAAAAGTACAACCTGGATAATGAGTGATGAAGAAAATATAAATTTACAAATAGAATATCTGTATGAAAAGAATTTACAGTATTGATTTTACACGGGGCGTTGTAATGATTATAATGGCGCTGGATCATGTGCGCGACTTCATGCATGTAAATTCCATTACTCAAAGCCCTACAGATCTGTCAACCACTACGCCCCTGCTCTTTTTTACCCGTTGGATCACCTATCTGTGTGCGCCCATATTTGTTTTTTTGGCCGGCACATCTGCCTATATATCTTTTAAAAACAAAGGCAATGTATCACAAAGTAGAAAGTTTTTGTTGAAACGAGGTCTCTGGCTGATACTGCTGGAGTTTACGGTTGTAAATTTTGCGCTTTGGTTCGATGCGGGGTTTCATATTTTGATTTTCGAGGTCATTGCTACCATTGGTTTTGGCTTTATCATTCTTGGCTTATTAATAAAGTCCTCTTCGAAAACAATTGGAATTATTGGCCTGTTTATCCTGTTTTCTCATAACCTCTTTACACATATTTCTTTTGGGCAAGGTTCAATATTTAAAATTATTTTATCGCCATTATTTGAGCTGGGTGCATTCCCTTTAACTCCTCATACAAATTTTATTATGGCCTATCCGCCTGTGCCCTGGCTGGGTATTATCCTCACAGGCTTTGCTTCAGGAAAATTATTTGAATTGCCTGATGCTAAAAGAAAAAGCGTATTTCTAAAAACCGGATCAGGCGCTTTGTTACTTTTTGTTGCGCTCCGTTTTATAAATATTTATGGTGACCCTGCATTATGGGCTCCGCAAAAAAATGCGATGTACACATTTCTATCATTTATGAATGTAACCAAATATCCCCCATCGCTTTTATTTTGCCTTATCACATTGGGAATAATGTTTTTGATACTTGCATTTGCAGAACAGGCGAAAAACAAGCTTACAGAAAAGGTATCAGTTTACGGAAAAGTTCCTTTATTTTATTTCATTGTTCATCTTTATATTATTCACATCAGCCTTATTGTATTATTGATCGCGCAGGACTTTCATTGGCCGGATTTTAGTTTTGCTACCGGAACATTCGGAAGGCCCAAAGGAGTAGAAAGCGGTGTGGCGCTTTGGGCAATTTATGTAATTTGGATCGCTATTGTATTGGCATTATATAAACCTTGCCTTTGGTTTGGCAAATACAAAGCCACGCATAAACAA
>DATCMY010000481.1:0-7835 GCA_036565505.1 Hanamia sp. | reverse complement strand
ATTGCTGCCAGGTACTATACAATAAATGGAATCTGCCTTAAGGAGGGCAGGAACAGTAAGTGTTATTGCAGATTTTGGAACATCCTCCACCTGTGTAAAGCACTCATCATTCACCTGCTGCTGTCGCGAGGCCTCAGCCAGATTTACTACCTTTACCATTAGAGGGTCATTAAAATCAGCTACATGCGGATCGTTAAATGCGAGATGCGCATTCTCCCCTATGCCCATGCAAACAATATCTGTTGAATATTGCCTGAGCAAATCAGTATATCTTTGACATTCAGAATCTGGATTACCTGTACTTCCATCCAGGTAGTGTACCTCATGAAAAGGGATCTTATCAAATATTCTTTCCTTTAGAAAATTACCAAAACATTCTGGATCATTTTTATCTAATCCAAGATATTCATCCATGTGAAATGCATTAACTCGATTCCAAGCCAATTCTTTTTGTTGAGATAAAGAAGATAAAAATTCATTCTGTGAAGGGGCGGCTGCAAAGATGATATTTACAAAATCCTGCTTTGCCAATAATTCTTTTATTTTTTCACTTACGTCGTAAGCCGCACCGTTTCCCATGAGCAACCTGGTTTCGAATATTTTCACTCTTAATTTGTCTACTGTCATTTCTGTTATTTTCTGTATCATTTTTCTCTAATTGTAATTAAACTTACTGATTTGAAACCGTTTCTTATTGCAAATAATTCGTCACCGGGAATAAACCAATTTCCCTTTTATTATCGTTGTTTCTATATTAATGTTCTCATCAAAAATGACAATATCTGCATCTTTCCCTGGTACCAAAGACCCTTTATGATCACCGACTTTCATAATGCCAGCCGGTGTACTGGTCATCATTTTAACAGCATCCAGCAAAGGAACTTCGGCAAGCATTGTCATAGTCTGAATTAACTGGTTGGCAGTAGCTACGCTGCCCGCAAATGCACTTCGATCCGGAAGTTTGGCAACACCATCCTCCACGATTACTTTTAATCCATTATGCAAGCCGCCAAGTATACTTTCTCCGGGCGGCATTCCCGCGGCACGCATAGCGTCCGTAATTAATGCAATTCTATCGGCGCCTTTGATTTTGTAGGCAAGCTTTAATAAAGGTGGGGGCAGATGGACGCCATCTGCTATGATCTCTACATTCATTTCATCAATAATGTAAGCGCTCTCTATCACGCCAGCGTAGCGAAAGGCATTTTTGCGGGTAACACCAGACATGCCGGAGTAAAGATGGGTAATGAGAGAATAACCGTTTTCAAATGCTTCCAGCACTTCCTCATATATAGCGTCGGTATGCGCTACCGCTGCCAGAATACCCTTAGACCGAAGATACCGACCGAAATCAATGGCACCTTTTAACTCCGGAGCCGCGCTCCAACGCTTTATCACTGAAGATTGATTGATGATATCTTTATACTCCTGTGGATCAGGATCCCTGATATAACGCGGGTCCTGCGCACCACGCTGATTCATCGAAAAATAAGGCCCTTCCAAATGCATCCCCAAAAACTGAGCTCCCGCAACATTTTTTTTATGTGCCTGTTCATACAAAGACAAGGTTTGCAGAATGCCGGCTTTATCACTGGTGAGGGTAGTAGGTACCATACTGGTGGTCCCGTACTGTGCATGCATTTCTGCTATTTTTAAAAAAGCGGTCTCATTCCCATCCATAAAATCATATCCGCCACCGCCATGCACATGTATATCAATGAAACCTGGTGCTACATATTTTCCTTGCGCGTCAATTTCAAGCGCATCTGGTACATCTATATTCCCAGCACTTACTTCGGTGATCATATCACCAGCTACCACTACAGTTCCCTGTGGAATAATACGATAAGGCGTTAAAATGCGCCCATTATATATCTTAAGTCTTGAATTCATTTGGTTACGATTTTATTACACATTACCGCTGGTTCCCAGCCAGGTTCATAATATCATTCTCCCTGATATCATTGTACTGAAGTTTAAATAAATAATTCCCAATTTTCCACCATTAATTTAATTTACGGGTACGTACCCAAAAGTAATTACTTTTTAATTTATAAAAAAATTTCTATTTACGGCTTATGGCAGTATTTTTAAATAATATAAAAAAAAATGTTCTTTTAAATGTATGAAGATTGCACAAAAGTATTGCTGAGATTGGATTGCAGAGATTAAAATAAACGTTTTTTGAAGGTTTATAGTTAGGTATTAAATATTTGTTTTTTCAATCCAGGTTAAAACCGCTTCCATTCCGGACCACCTCTAAAGGAAACATTGCTGAGGATTCAGTTTAAAGTTTAAAAATATAATTTTTGTGCTCACACGCTATCGAACGAAACTATTCCAAATAAAAAAGTTTTTCAATTTCCCTTCCCGATAAATGGAAAAATCATTGGCACTTTTTTTTGATATTCTGCGTATTCGTTTCCATGAAATTTCCGGAGGTCTTTCTCTTCCAAAAATTTTACTGCAATAAAAATATATAGTGTTGTAGTTATGGAAAATATTAAATGACCGAGTGTCATTAAAGGTGTTGCCCAAAATGCAATTATGAAGCCTAACATAATAGGATGTCTCACTATTTTATAAAAAAAATTCGTTTTAAATGTTGGGGGTTGGGACTGCCTGTTCCGAAGATTTTCAAAAATCTGTTTTAATCCAAACAATTCAAAATGATTAATCATAAATGTAGAGAGAAATATTACAAGCCATCCGAAAAAATAAACTCCATTTAAAATTATAGCAACAGTATGATTTTCGGCTTTCCAGATTACGGAAGTCATTGGTTGCCATTGCCAGTAAATTAAAAGCAGCGCTAAGCTTGACAGCAGAACATAGGTGTTAAGGCCGTTATGTTTTAATTGGTTAAAAAATACATCCTAAAAAAAAAGACAAACAAGCCCGTTCTAATTACCTGCCTATAACGCTTTTTGCATCATACTCATAAATAGCTCCATCACTGAATTGTTTAAGCAGTTTCATCTTTTTTATTTTAGTTATATAATCCAGCCCAACCTGGTCCGGGTCTTCCCCATCGTTAAACCAAACCACATAACAATATCGATCATTTAAGAATTGCCGTAGCTGTGGGTAAGATTCTTTATGCGGCAAAAATTTCCCCTGTCTCCGGGTAAAAAAATAAATGGCATCATTCGCATCAGAGTAGATTGTATAACCTTTCTTAAAAGGAATTGAATCTTTCTGAATGAATAATACTGTTTCTGAATATTTCCATTGATCCTCTGTATATCCGGGTATTCCTGCATCTTTAACTCCGTCCCAGGTTTCGTTATCTGCTGCAAGTTGGCCATATTGGAAACTCAAAAAAATGATGGCACCCAATGCAACTATCCATTTTTTTTGTGAATAGTTGATTCTTTGCGATAAGGAAACAATCCAGTTGCTGCAGTTCCATATCAATGTAATAAAAACAGGAGACAGGAGCCTGCTGCTTAAAGTTTCAAATCTTGATATACTGGCGGTCACAACAATAAACAATACATAAAGCAACGAAAAGACAGCAGCTATGTTTTCATAGGTTGTCAAACTGTGGTTCTTTAAAAAATGCTTAGTGCATACAAATGTAAGGGCCAAAATTAAAAATATAGCTACCCACCCCGCCCCATTATAATGTCCGCTTAAAAAGGGAAGCCAATCGTAAAATACAGAACCTACATTATGCAAATTTTCATACACTGAAGTTAAAGATCTTTCCCGGTTACCAGTCATAGTTCCGCTTACGGCATAGTTCCTGGTGAGATTAATGATTAATAACAAAGGGCTTATCACCGCGTACAATAATATATCCGTTAGTTTTCGCAGCAATGGCAAGTTCATATTCAGCAGTAATAATATTCCGCCTGTTCCTATTATTGTAATCCCTGCATATCGAGTTACCGAAGCTAAAGAAGCAATTACGGCTGCAGTAATCAATGCCTTCCTGTCATACGATTGAAAATACTGATGCATTGCCATTATAAAAAGCAGCAGCCATAGTATAAAAAACGTTTCCGAACATACCATAGAATATATTTCCAGTAAGCCCGGGCTTAAAACAATACAACTTAGCACGGCACTTTTATACCATTTTGAACGGTATGAAAACTGTTCCATTATGTTTCCTGATAAATATATAATCAGAGCGAAAACCATTGCATTTAAAACAGGAGCAAATACTAATGGTTTTAACCCTGTAATTAATGTTAGAGCATTAAGAAAGTACGGATAAAATGCCGGAAACTCTATTACTTCGTTTTGAGCAAAATCTGCCAGTTTACCATTTACATGTAAGTTTTCTGCAGTAGTTAAATACACAACACTATCTGGCCAAACGCCTATGCCCCCATGCCTTGTAAATAAGAAAATTATAATAAAGCCGGCTATAGCAGCGACTATACTATCAATGTTTTTTTTGAAGGATGAAAATTGAAACATTCTATCCAGTTATTGAAATAAGAAAATGCAATATAAAATAAAGGAACATGTAAAAAACATTTACAGGAGTATGTGTCCGTAATAAAAAGTTTCTCATCCTGATGTAGGTTGGCTACAAATCAACCAAAAATGGACATTAAACAGCAAGCCATTGCCGGCTATTTAATGCTGGTGCCGTGTGCAGAAAATTAGCAACTAAATAAGAGTATTGATTCACCATGTTTATTAAAGCATTTAATCACTTATAAAAAGAGATTTGAATCAGATCTTCAAACTGCATTTAACCTTAATTGTTATATAGATCAAGTTGAAAGAATAGTCACATTATCAATTAAGTACAATAATAAATTCTTACAGGCACATATGAATGCCAACAGAAGGATATCTTAAATATCCCACCAGTTTTTATCTGGATAAGACTCGCCTAAAATAACCGGTTCACCTATCATGGGTGTTGTTACTTTTATATTTAATTCTTTAGCTTTTCCCAAAACTCTTTTCACTGGTTCATTCCAGGCATGGATCGCCAGGGCAAACTTACCCCAATGAACGGGAAGCAAAAGCCTTGCTTTTAGATCAACAGCAGCCTGTACAGTTTCTTCCGGCATCATATGTATCAATGGCCATGCTGCATTGTATTGGCCTGATTCAAGTATGGCAATATCAAAAGGGCCATACTTTTCGCCGATCTCTTTGAAGTGTGTATCATAGCCCGAATCACCACCGAGATAAAGGTTGTGAGAACTTGTTTTTAAAATGAAGGATGACCAAAGGGTTTTAAAACGCTTTATTCCGCGGCCGGAAAAATGTCTTGCAGGAGCTGCCGTTAAATATAAATCGTCATCTAATTTATTTGTTTGCCACCAGTCCATTTCTGTAATGATCTTTTCATCAAATCCCCAATAAATAAGATGAGAAGACATGCCCAATGAACAAAAAATATTTTTAATCTTAGATGTAAGTTTCCGGATGGTTTTATAATCCAGATGGTCATAATGATCATGTGTTAAAACGAGGTAATCAATTTCAGGGAAATCATCCGGCGTATAAATATCACTTCCTTCAAAAGATTTTGCAATAAATGAAACCGGAGACGCATTGCCGCTGAAAACAGGGTCAACCAATATGTTTTTATTTTGAATACGTATAAAATAAGATGAATGTCCAAACCAGATGATTACGGGACTGCTTGTTTGTAAATTTTTCAGATCGATTTTAATGGAAGGAAGGGTTGAAGTCGGTTTTGCCTCGTGGTTCTTTTTGAAATATTTTTTAAGTATTTCATAATAAGAACTGTCCTGCAATATCATGGGAGTTTCCGATAAATTCTCAAAGCCTTCCTTTTTATAATTGGGCGATTGTTTCAAAGCCTCTAAATGCTTTCCGGATGGGTTTCTTCCTATGATCTTTAATGACATTATGAAAAATTTATCACGACTTTTAAAGTTATAGATGATTGAAACGAAGATATGTTTTAGACTAAATATCCCGTACATTTATATCAGGATTATCACAAAAATGTGTAAATTTTTTTCAGGACGAGTCACTGGTTGGAAAATGAGAACATTTAATGTATTACGGAGTTAATGAAATTTATAAATCCGGGATGGGCATATAATTTATTCTTATATATTATAAATTTAACATTTCTGAAATTATCTTTAGATCAAATAGAGTGAATAATTATGAAGGAGGAAAATATTTTAAAACTTCCAATATAAAATAACATACTATGAAACAGCGATCAATTTCAGCTTTGTTAGCTTTTATTATGTGGGTAAGTTCATTTTCTGTAAGTGGGCAAATTAATATTTATGCAGGTTTTAAAGGAGGGATATGCATCCCTAACCTGTCAACAGGATCTGACAATCAAAATCCATTATCAAACGGATACAGTTCAAGCATTGGTGGAGATTTTGGTGTATTGGCAACATGTCAATTTAATAAATGGCTTGCTTTCCAGCCTGAAATTATGTATTCGCAGCAGGGGGGTAAGCATAATGGATTGCAAGCCATCCCGAATCCTTATGGATCCGTTCCTCCTTATTTTTATGCCAATTTTAAAAATGCCACTAAATTAAATTACCTGCAGGTTCCTTTGATGGCAAGATTCGATTTCAGACTTCAAAAAAAATTGAATCTATATGCCAATGCCGGTGGTTTTGCAGCTTTTCTTCTTTCTGCAAAAAGTGTATCGGGTGGTAGTAGTTATATTTACGCTGACAAGACCGGCCAGCAGCAGGTAAGCCCTTCCACCCAGTCTTTCGATAGCACAGAGGATATTAAGAGCAGCATCCACAAATTTAATGCAGGTGTTATTGGCGCAATAGGTTTATCATATAAATTGCATTTTGGGGAAATATTTATTGAAGGTGGAGGCAATTACGGTTTTATTGATATCCAAAAATACAAAGCAGACGGCACTAATTACTCTGGAGCTGCCACTATTCACTTAGGTTATTTACATGCTTTCCATTATAAAAAATCTTGATAAAAATAATAAAATTAGTACAAGGACTTGGGCATACTAATTTAGTATCAGAGGTGACTGCGTATACAATGTTAATTATCCTCTTTTGGCATACGCTTCCCCTTCCATTTATTAAAAAATTGATTTGAATGAGATCAGACATCCTTAAACTGCGTTTAACCATGTTAGTTATATACTTTACATTTTACAGGAATACTTACTTAGTGATTTGCCCAGGCAGGGGCATAAAAGAAAGCAATGCAAGGTATAAGAAATTTCATTTGAAGTCTATGAGGGTAAACTGGCAATTTTTTAACCATTTATAAATGAATTATTAATATAGTTTGCTGTTTGAAATAGAATGGTTGCCGGTAATCAGTAATTCTGCTGACCTATGTCATTCTAATCTACCTGAATGTTAGTGTATTATTGCATCAATGATGATAAAAGGGTATTAAAATTCTGAAAAGAATCAATAAATGTTTTTGAGAGGGGCTATAATTAGCTGGCACCTTTAATATTATGTTTGATTACTCCAATTATTATTAATCATGCTATTAATTATCGGATTCCCGCAAGTAGAAGCAGTTGATACATTACAAAGGTGATAATGGCCAGATTCGGGTATGGTGGGAAAGTAGATAACCGCATCATAAATTGCAGGGTTTATTGAAAAAAGAAAAAGGTAACCGGGAAAATAAATTAGCATTTATGTGAGCTTAATTATAAAAAGAAGTTCTTCTTTTCTACTTGAACAAGTTGAATCTTTCGAAATAGTACTGCAAAAAAAAGATGGGAAGGGATTTGATAAAGTAAAGTGGTTACTCATTCATTATGACTAATTTAATTCAAAGAGCACTCACCGGAACTGTTTTGGTAATAGTCACTATTACTTCAATTATTTGGAGCCCGTATAGTTTTATTGTTTTAATAC
>DATCMY010000480.1:0-2588 GCA_036565505.1 Hanamia sp. | reverse complement strand
ATCCGTTTCTGTATGTTCCTAACCTCATTAAAGTCAGTATTTTTTGAAAAGGACAACACCGCCTCGGGCATACCGCCTACATAATAATACTGCTTTAACAATCGGATATACCTGGCCTTGAAGTTTTTGATCAATGTCCAGTCATTACTTTTTAAAAGATCAAGTAATGGCTTTTCGACCAATGCGTCCAAAAACTCGGTAAAACTTAAAGGGTACAGGTCTAAAAAATCAACTTTCCCGACCGGAAAGGAGGTGTGCCTGTTCAATGCTACCCCTAACAAAGAACCTGCTGAAATGATATGGTATTGAGGCGCATTTTCCTGAAAGTATTTCAGGGATGTCAGCGCACCAGGTGCCTCCTGTATCTCATCCAGAATAATCAATGTATTACCAGCATCAATAGTTACACCTGTTTCTATTTGCAGGGCAGTTATAATTCGGCGAATATCAAAATCATCGGTAAAAATGTTTTTCAGCGTTTTATTACTTTCAAAATTAACATAAGCGCATTGCGTGTATTCTTCACGACCGAAAGCTTTCATCAGCCACGTTTTACCTACCTGCCTTGCCCCCCGGATGAGGAGCGGCTTACGGTTGCCGGACTGTTTCCATTTGATTAATTGTGCTTTTTCTATCCTTTCCATACCTATTATGTTACTTAAAGTCAAATGAGTTTAAGTGTAAAAATACACTATTTCAAATGACTTTATGTTAAATAAGACATTTTAACGAATGACATTGTGGTAACTGGATATTTTACGATTATATATAATATAGGCAGCAATTCTTATTTGGCATTTTCAACTGCAGGTTTCTTTTCTAAATGAAGGAATCGGTCAGCTCATTTTTATGATGCAATTATGAAACAGTCATGGTGCAATTGGTGCAATTATGGTGCAATTATTTAATTGAATAAAAAGCGCCCGCACCCTTATCACCGGAACTCTGTAAAATCTTTTTCTCAACAAGGTCTGCTAAATCCCTGGAGGCGGTATTACGCGAAACATTAAATAACTCCTGATATTTTCTATTGCTGATCTTCCCGAGCTTCTTTACTTGCAGTACTGCTTTTATTTGTCTATCATGAAGATTTAACTTACTTAGGTATTCTTCGGTATAAATATCTTTTAAAAAGGTAACCTGAATACCACCCCATGCTTCTTCAAATATTGGCTCTGGTAACCCCTCTTCTCGGCAAGTAGTTAATATTTTATCAATACCACGCCCCCACGATTCAATGTATCCCGCCCTAAAAAACACTTCTGCAATATGCTTATTACGAGGACGTGAGGCATGTTTTTCCTTTAGTTTTTCTATAGGTAAATCATCAGGCAGTTTCCCCGGGTTCCACAGGATTAATTTGTCATCATATACACTAAGCTGTATAGTACTGTCCGTATAATCTTTATGGACAATTGCGTTTAAAATCGCCTCTCTTAATGCAGCCTCCGGGTATTCTAATTTTTCTACCCTTTGAATCCCATCATAACTGATTGCTGAAACAAGATATCTTTCTTTGAGTAACCGCATTACCCGGTCAACCATTTCAAAAATATTCCCTTCTATGGTATCCTGAAATCTTAAATCCGAATCTGATGTACCAAATTTACCAATCTTGAAATAACTACTAATAAAATATTTCATCGGTTTCTTTCCGAATAGAAGAACAGCCGCCGCTTTCAATTTCCCTTCGGAAGTTATTAATTCCAAATTTTCGAGGAGAGCAACTGTTCCATCTTTGTCCGCATCAGGATAGATACGCCCACTTTTAATTGCAGCCCTAAGAAATGACGCTACGGCAGTGTCTTCTATTTCTCCAATACTACTATTGTCAAATACAATATCATCCCATGTTTTACCAATCTTCTTTAATAGAAATTCATGTAATGCTGGCCCCTTTAATTCCTGCTTAGTGGTACCACTTCGGTAATGGTAGGCACCGTGATAAGAAATAGGCATACTGCTTACAGGAACGTCAATTTCAATATAATACTTATCTGACTGCTGATGTAAATTCACATCTATCACCACCCCCAAATGATTTACAGACTTGTTGGGAATGTCATCCATAAGCTTTTTATAATCATCGACACCTACTACATTCCCTTTATCGTCAAGTCCAATAAAAATCTTTCCGCCAATTGCATTGGCAAAGCCACATATCCATTTTAGATATTCATCCCGCCAGGAAACTTTATATTCTACGTTTTGAGATTCAGACATGTGCATTAACTAAAATTATCCGTTACAAATATATTTAATAAGAGATTAACAGTAATGCTATTTATTTCAAAATACAATAGAACACACCAGCCCATATTTACCATGTAAGCAACAACAGCGCGTAGCCGAAAATGTGTCAAAGTCGGGCAAACCAATGAAAATAAAAACAACTCTGCCCGCTCTCTGTATACCCTCCTATGTAAAGCGTTATATGTAAAAATGGCTATTTTTTCTCTTTTTATACATAAAAAAATATTTTTTTCTTTTGCCGGCCTTCAGTTAGGGCAATAGTTATCACCGGCAGTAATTTCTGCCATTCCTTAAGATTACCCTTGTTTCTCAGTCTCCTATTTGCGATCATCCTA
>DATCMY010000479.1:0-7442 GCA_036565505.1 Hanamia sp. | reverse complement strand
GATGGAAAGTTTGTAACATCGCGCCATTTGAAAGACCGTTTGGAAAAGGAATTGGAAAAAAACCTTGCTCTTCGTGTAAGCCCTACTGATACTGCGGAAAGTTTTATGGTTTATGGACGCGGGATTTTGCATTTAAGTATCCTGGTAGAAACAATGCGCCGTGAAGGATATGAGATTACTGTGGGCCAACCGCAGGTAATTACCAAAGAAATTGATGGTAAAAAATATGAGCCTTTTGAAAATCTTGTAGTGGATGTACCTGCTGAATATAGTGGGCGTGTGATTGATTTGGTGACTCAACGCAAGGGCGAAATGCTGATCATGGAAAGTAAAGGCGAAATGCAGCACCTGGAATTTGAAATCCCTTCAAGAGGGTTGATAGGATTACGTTCCAACATGCTTACCAATACAGCCGGTGAAGCCGTAATGGCACATAGGTTTTTGGAATACAAACCATGGAAAGGATACATTCCGGGAAGAAGCAATGGGGTATTGATTTCAAAAACACAGGAAAAAACAACTGGTTATTCTATTGATAAACTGCAGGACAGGGGAAGATTTTTTGTAGATCCGGGAGAAGAAGTTTACACGGGTCAAATTATTGCAGAGCACATAAAGCCCGGAGATTTGGTAGTAAACGCAACTGAACCTAAAAAGTTAACGAATCATCGCGCCAGTGGAAGTGATGATGCATCGCGTATAGCACCAAAAACACAAATGAGCCTTGAAGAATGCATGGAATATATTCAACAGGATGAATGTATAGAGGTAACTCCTAAATTTATAAGGATGCGTAAAGTAGTCCTTAACGAAGATGACAGAAAGAAAACGCAGAAAATGCAGAAGGCGGAGGCATAACAAACTAAATTATTTTAGTATTGGATAATAAAATATTCCAGTCGGTACTGCAAAAACAGTAAGACTGGAATTTTTTGTATTTAAAACTATTCAGCATTCTTTGATTTTGTAACACTCAATTTGTGGCTTATTTCAATCAATGGCTAAAAATGAGGTTTTGTAAGTGGGTAACCATATTTAAATAGACTAACATATGGTTTATAAAAAATTTGATTTCCCCCCTCTTTCATAATCAATTTGGAAACTGTAATTCCATTTCGCTTAAATCCTTTGCCACACTGCATTCTAAATTAAAAAAAATGGGTTGCAGGCAGTAGAATCAATACATATTTAATTTTATCAGGAGGATAATTAAAGATAATTTCAGCAGCATTTGCTTTGTTTTAAAATTTTAAGAAAAAAAGTACAATTTCTTTAGTATTTTCAATCTAAATCAAAGTATAACTAAATTAGTTTTGAACAATCAGGTTAATCAATTATGAAAAATACAGGTTTATACGCTCCGGAATTTGAACACGACTCATGTGGTATTGGTTTTGTTGCTAATATCAAAAGCAATAAAAGCCACCATATCGTTTCTGATGCATTGACCATCCTGGAAAATATGGAACATCGTGGAGCCTGTGGTTGCGAAATAAACACAGGTGACGGCGCCGGCATTCTTATTCAAACTCCACACGAATTTTTCTTTGATGAATGCTTAAAATTGGGCATTCATTTGCCTCCTTACAGTAAATATGGAGTGGGGGTCTTATTTTTTCCTAAGGATATCAGGTTAAGGGAAGAATGCAGGGATATATTCAACCGGTGTGCGGAAACACTTGGACTCGAGGTTATGGGTTATCGCAGGGTGCCGGTCAATACGGAAGATATTGGATTAACAGCCTTATCAGTAGAACCGGAAATGGAGCAGGTATTTATTGCATGCCCTGATCATATTAATAATCCTGATGACTTCGAAAGGAAATTATTTGTATTAAAAAATTACGCCACGCACACCATCAATAATACAGTAAAAAAAGATGCTATTGGTTTTTATGTAGCATCACTTTCGTATAAAACTATAATTTATAAAGGGCAACTGACAAGTACCCAGCTTCGTGGATATTTTCCTGATTTAAGCAATAAAAAAATAGTATCCGCTTTCGGTTTAATTCACTCTCGTTTTGCAACGAATACTTTCCCCTCATGGAAATTGGCGCAACCATTTCGTTATATAGCACACAATGGCGAGATTAATACTCTCCAGGGAAACCTAAACTGGCTGCGCACAAGTGAAAAGCATTTTATTTCTCAATTCTTCAGTAAAGAAGAAATGGAAATGATTTTACCAGTGGTAGATCAAGGGCAATCAGATTCTGCCTGTTTAGATAATATGATAGAACTGCTTACCCTATGCGGCCGTTCTTTACCACATGTAATGATGATGTTGATTCCAGAAGCATGGGATGGTAATGAACAAATGGATCCTGTAAAAAAAGCTTTCTATGAATTTCATGCTTCCTTCATGGAACCCTGGGATGGTCCGGCATCAATATCATTTACTGATGGAAAATTGATAGGCGCTACCCTGGATAGAAATGGTTTGCGCCCTTCAAGGTATTGCATCACAACCGATGACAGGGTAATAATGGCTTCCGAAACCGGAGTACTTCCTGTAGATCCAAAACTCATTAAAGAAAAAGGCAGATTACAGCCTGGTAAAATGTTTGTAGTAGATATTGAAGAAGGCCGGATTATAAGTGATGAAGAAATTAAGCAAAAGATTTGTTCACAAAAACCTTATGGAGAATGGCTGAACAAATATAAGATCCGTATGGAAGAATTGCCCCAGCCACGCGTAATGTTTACTCATTTGGAGCATGACCAAATCTTTAATTATCAAAAAGCATTTGGTTATACTACCGAAGATTTGGATGTAATTATTTCACCAATGGCGCTTACAGGCAAAGAACCTATCGGCTCTATGGGCAGCGATGTTCCATTGGCTGTTTTGAGCGATGAACCACAACATTTGAGTAGTTATTTCAAACAACTTTTTGCACAGGTAACCAATCCTCCAATAGATCCTATCAGAGAAAAATTAGTCATGTCGCTGGCAACCTTTGTTGGTAACAATGAAAATCTGTTGGAAGAAGACCCTTTATCCTGTCATACAGTTGCCTTAAAACACCCGGTACTTTCCAATACGGAATTAGAAAAAATCAGAAGTATTGATACAGGTATTTTTCAGGCGCATACTTTACAGACTTATTTTATGGCAGATGGCAAACCCGGATCTCTGCAAAGAGGTATAGAGCGGCTTTGCCGTTATGCTGCAGAAGCCGTGCAGGATGGATTTGAAGTTTTGATTTTATCTGACAGAGCCATAGATTCAGAGCATGCTGCTATTCCTTCTTTATTAGCCACTGCGGCAGTACATCATCATCTTATAAAAAAAGGTTTACGTGGACAGGTTGGGCTCATCATTGAAGCCGGCGATGTTTGGGAAGTGCATCACTTTGCCTGCCTGATTGGCTTTGGCGCCACAGCTATTAATCCATACCTGGCACTTTCTTCTATTCGCGATATGAAACTTACCGGAAAGTTGCAAACAGAATTAGATACAAGCCAACTCAAAAAAAATTATAAAAAAGCAGTTAACGATGGTTTGTTGAAAGTGTTTTCCAAGATGGGAATTTCTACTTTTCAATCTTACCAGGGAGCACAAATTTTCGAGATTCTCGGTATCAACAAATCGGTAATAGATAAGTGTTTCACCGGCGCTACATCACGCATTGAAGGTATGGGCCTTGATGAAATTGCCAAAGAAGCTTTGGTAAAACATTTCTTTTCTTTTAGCAAAAAAAATATTCCTTTCGGACAGTTGACTGTCGGTGGTCTTTATAAATGGAGGCGCAAAGGTGAATTTCATTTGTTTAATCCTAAAACTATTCATCTCCTGCAGCATTCTACAAGAATGAATGACTATAATATTTTCAAAAAATATTCGAAAACAGTAAATGATCAAAGTGAAAAAGCAGCTACATTAAGGAGTTTATTTCAATTCAAAAAGATTCGTCCTTCTATTTCAATTGATGAAGTAGAACCTGCAGAAAATATTTACAATCGTTTTGCCACTGGCGCTATGTCATTTGGCTCCATTTCGTGGGAGGCACATACCACTCTCGCTATTGCAATGAACAGGCTTGGTGGCAAAAGCAATACCGGGGAAGGCGGAGAAGATGAGATCAGGTATGAAAAATTACCGAATGGCGATTCTATGCGAAGTGCTATTAAGCAGGTAGCCTCTGCAAGATTTGGTGTTACAAGCTGGTATTTAAGCGAAGCAGATGAACTGCAAATTAAAATGGCGCAAGGTGCAAAACCAGGTGAAGGCGGCCAATTGCCCGGATTCAAGGTAGATGAGTGGATAGGGAAAGTGCGACATGCAACACCAGGTGTTGGATTGATTTCACCACCGCCACATCATGATATTTATTCAATAGAAGATCTTGCTCAGTTAATTTTTGATTTGAAAAATGCTAACAGGCAGGCAAGAATTAATGTAAAACTGGTTTCTAAAGCCGGCGTGGGAACTATTGCCGCCGGTGTTGCAAAAGCAAAGGCTGATGTGATTTTGATTTCAGGGCACGATGGAGGAACGGGAGCATCGCCAATAAGTTCGATAAAACATGCAGGGTTGCCATGGGAATTGGGACTTGCAGAAACACATCAAACCTTAGTTAAAAATAAATTGCGGAGCCGGGTGGTTGTTCAGGCTGATGGCCAATTAAAAACAGGGCGTGATATTGCCATTGCCACATTGCTTGGTGCAGAAGAATGGGGCGTTGCCACTGCGGCATTAGTAGTGGAAGGTTGCATCATGATGCGCAAATGCCATCTAAATACCTGCCCCGTTGGAGTTGCAACCCAGGACCCCGATTTGAGAAAACGATTTTCAGGAGATGCGGACCACGTTGTCAATCTCTTTAAATTTTTGACACAGGAACTGAGAGAAATCATGGCAGAACTTGGATTCAGGACCATCAATGAAATGGTTGGCCAGGTTGATTTTTTAGAAAGAAGAGAAAATATTGACCATTGGAAATTCAGCAAGCTAGATCTGTCACCCATATTGTATAAAGAACCGGCATCGAAACATACAGGATTGTTTAAATCAGAGGAGCAGGATCATGGGCTTGATGATGTTTTGGATTGGAAATTATTAAAAGTTGCACAACCCGCATTGGATCATAAAAAGCAGGTAAGCGCTTCATTCAATATTAAGAATACAGATAGAACCACAGGAACGATTTTGTCGAATGAAATTTCAAAAAAATATAAAGCAGAGGGTTTACCCGATGATACCATTTATTTCAAATTTACCGGAACAGCCGGTCAAAGTTTTGCTGCATTCAATACCAAAGGTGTAACCATGGAATTGGAAGGCGATGCTAATGATTATTTTGGAAAAGGATTGAGTGGGGCAAAACTGATCATATATCCTTCGAAGGATGCAGAATTTATTCCGGAAGAAAATATTATCATTGGTAATGTTGCATTCTATGGCGCTACATCAGGCGAAGCGTTCATTCGTGGTAAAGCAGGTGAACGCTTTTGTGTTCGAAATTCCGGAGCCAATGTTTTGGTAGAAGGAGTTGGCGATCATGGCTGTGAATACATGACTGGTGGCAATGTAATTATTCTTGGAGAAACCGGAAGAAATTTTGCCGCAGGTATGAGTGGTGGAATAGCCTACATCTATGATGTGAAACACAACTTTGATGCATTATGTAATAAAGAAATGGTAGACCTGGATGCTGCAGATGCAGAAGATGAAAAATTATTGTATGAAATGATTAGCAAGCATTATCAATTTACCGGCAGTACAGTCGCGAAATTTATTTTAAATGATTTTGAGAACCAGATGAAAAATTTTGTAAAAATATTCCCGATGGATTATAAAAGGGTATTGAACGAAAAAAAGAAAGTAGTGGCAATAATCAGATAAATCTTTTTTCGTCAATTATTTTAAAACATTTAAAAATATATTTTTAAATTCTTTTTGAAAATAGAAAAACCATAAAAGACAATGGGGAAAATAACCGGATTTTTAGAATTTACAAGAGAACTTCCAGAAAAGCGTCCACCGCAGGAAAGAATCAATGATTATAATGAATTTGTTCAAAGATATTCGGATGAAAAACTGAATCAGCAATCGGGAAGGTGCATGGATTGCGGCACACCTTTTTGTCATGAAGGCTGTCCTTTAGGAAATCTTATACCCGAGTTTAATGATGCTGTTTATAGAAAAAGCTGGAAAGAAGCTTACGATATACTATCTTCTACTAATAATTTTCCGGAATTTACCGGGCGCATATGCCCTGCTCCCTGCGAGAGTTCATGTGTATTAGGTATAAATCAACCAGCAATCACAATTGAGGAAATAGAAAAACACATTATTGAAATTGCTTTTGAAAACGGGTTTGTTCAACCCAAAATACCTAATTTAAGAACCGGGAAAAAAATTGCGATTGTTGGTTCCGGACCGGCAGGAATGGCTGCCGCAGTTCAATTAAATTATGCAGGTCACCATGTAACTATTTATGAAAGAGATGATGAGCCCGGAGGATTGTTGCGGTATGGCATACCTGATTTCAAATTAGAAAAATGGGTGGTAGAAAGAAGAATAAAGTTAATGAAAGAAGAAGGTATTGTAATTAATTGCAATGCCAATGTGGGAGTAAATATTAGCATTAATGATCTGTTGAGAGAATACCATGCTATCATTTTAGCAGGCGGCTCTACTATTCCAAGAAATTTAGAAATTCCGGGAAGAGGATTGAATGGAATACATTTTGCCATGGATTTTTTGAAACAGCAAAATAAAAGAGTATCAGGTAAAAAAGTAAAAGAAGAAGATATTTTTGCAACCGGAAAAAATGTAGTGGTAATAGGCGGCGGGGATACCGGAAGTGATTGTGTAGGTACCTCTAACAGGCAGAAAGCATTGTCTGTAACCCAATTTGAATTAATGCCAAAGCCACCCGGAAGCCGCACACCTTTTATGCCATGGCCTACCTATCCAATGATTTTAAAAACTACCAGTTCGCATGAAGAAGGTGCAAAACGTCATTGGGCAATTGCTACCAAAGAATTTATTGGAGATAAAAACGAAAATCTGATAGCTGTAAAAATTGTAAACCTGGAATGGAAGTTTACAGAAGATGATAAACCTGCGCAATTTATAGAAGTGCCGGGTAGCGAAATAGAAATTCCCTGCGAACTTGCTTTGCTTGCTATGGGTTTTGTACATCCACAGCATGAAGGCTTATTAAAACAACTTGAGATAGATTTGGATGAAAGAGGAAATGTGAAAGCATCAGAAAAAAATTATCATACTAACATTTCTAAAATTTTTACTGCCGGTGATATGCGCCGCGGCCAATCATTGGTTGTTTGGGCTATTTCTGAAGGAAGAGAATGTGCCAGAAAAGTAGATGAATATCTTATGGGTTATTCTTTGCTGGAAACAAAAGATCAAAATATTTTACAACAAGTGTAAATTCTTAATGTTTTAATTAATTGAACCTGCTAACGGC
>DATCMY010000478.1:0-2269 GCA_036565505.1 Hanamia sp. | reverse complement strand
AAATAGGAGTTCTGTATTTTGATTAAAGATGCAATAAACGTTTAATGCATTCAATTATTTGCTTACAGTTGAATACATATAGATAGCCGCATCGCCCGGTTCTACTTCGATGGTATTAGAATAAATGCTTGCTGGTACAATGGTACCGTTTTTCAATACTTTTTTCAGACTATCATCCCCCAATAATGTCAGAGTCATACATTTTTTGTAATCGCGGTTAACAATAACGATAAAGCGTTTGTCACCGTTTTCCAGCACTGAAACAATTGCTCCATTGCCGGTAGTTTCAAGTACTTTTAACGGAAATGGTGGTTGTGCCATACGAATTGTACCACAAGGTATGTTCTTACCTGTTTGATGTATTGAAATTACTTTCGAGCCCAAAAACACTCCGGAAAGGTTTTCAAGTTCTTGGTTCATTAGTCTCACATTGTCATACACTCCTGTTCTCTTGCCATCCAGCCCGATAGGTCCATAATAAAAAGACTCATTGTTATTGGCAGGTGGTGTCCAATAAGTGAAGTATTGCAGACCTTGTGCTCCATAAGCAAGGTCGGTGTAGAACTGAACTCTTAATGTTGCCAGCGACACTGTTTCATGATTGTTGCCGAACATGGTTGATTGAGCAAATGCCCAAAAAGGCTTACCTACCTTGCGGGCTTCTTCGGAAAAAACTTCCAGATTTTTATACCAATCAGCGTAAATAGTACTTATTTCAGTCAAAGGATATGAATCGAAAGAATAGAAATGTAAAGGTACTTTTAAAATAAAATTATAGGATTATGTATTTAGTTCGCAAAGCATATATTTAATTAATCTATTGATAATCAGTTATTTATTTAGTATATTTAAGCTAAATAATCTGGTATGTTTAGGGGAATAAGTATTAACGAATTTAGGGAAAAGTTTAAAACAGAGCGGGATTGCCTTCAGTATATTTTAGATAAGAAGACAGCCGGCGGATATTCTTGCCTAAAATGCCGGTGCAATCAATATGGCAAAGGCAGGGAATGGCATTATCTGCGCTGTAAGAAATGCGGTTATGATGCATCGGCAACTGCCGGGACATTATTTCATAAGTGCAAATTAGGCTTGCTGAAGGCATTTGAGATCGCCTTCCGTGTTTCGGTTCGGAAAAAAGGGATGTCGAGCTGTGAACTGTCTAAAGAATTTGGCTGTCAGCAGCGGAGTGCCTGGCTTTGGAAAGCGAAAATACAGGAAGCAATGAAAAGCAGCGGCAAGCATGCTTTATCGGGTGATGTAGAAGTGGATGAGTTCCTGGTGGGTGGGTTTTCGGCAGGCGAACCCGGCAGGAGCCACGGGAGCAAGGATCTGGTTGTACTGGCCATTGAGAAAGTAAGGGATAAGAATAATAAAATAACGATTGGAAGGGCTTATTGCCGGGTAGTAGATGATGCATCAGCCGATAGTCTGAAAAAAATATTTGATGAGCATATCGCCCCGCAAGCATCGGTAAAAACGGATGGATGGCGCGGATACTGGCCGTTGGGCAAAGATTGGAACATAACAAAGGAAAAAAGTGATAAAGGAGCGGGTTTTCCGATATTACATATTCATATTATGAATATCAAGGGTTGGTTAAGGGGTGTGCATCACAAATGTGAAACGCATCGATTGCAACAATATTTGGATGAATACCATTTCCGTTTTAACAGAAGAGGGTTTCTGAACTCAATTTTTGATAAACTTATTACCAAAATGACCGAAGCTAAGCCCGTATATTACAAAATGATTAAATGCGAACTAAATACATAATCCTATAAATTAAAAATGGAAATGCATAATCGTTTTTTCAAGTGCAGTATAGGTGCGTTATTGTTCATGGCTTTTCTTATTCCCGGAAAGCTTTCGGCGCAAAACCCACTACGGTTGTGTCCGGCAAACCATCACTATTTGATGTACCAAAATAAACCCATTGTTTTGATAACATCCGCAGAGCATTATGGCGAATTAATCAATCTTGATTTCGATTATATTAAATACCTGGATGCAATGAATAAAGAAGGCATGAACAATACCCGTGTTTTTTCAGGCGCTTATGTAGAAAGAAAAGACGATATAAAATTTATGCATTATGGCAACACACTTGCACCCAAACCCGGCAGATTGATTACGCCATGGAAGCGCAGCAACGAACCTGGTTATGCCAACGGAGGAAATAAATTTGACCTGGATCAATGGAATGAACAATATTTTTCGAGAGCAAAAGATCTTATAAAGCAGGCGGCAAAAAGGCATATTATGGTGG
>DATCMY010000477.1:0-20530 GCA_036565505.1 Hanamia sp. | reverse complement strand
GATCTAAGCACCTTGAAAAAATTAATGGATATCAATTTTTGGGGAACAGTTTATTGTACTAAATACGCTCTTGACGCAATCCTTAAAAATAAAGGAACCATAGTTGGTGTATCGTCAATAGCAGGATACCGTGGTTTACCAGGCAGAAGTGGCTACAGTGCCAGTAAATTTGCCGTAAATGGCTGGCTTGAAGCATTGCGGACAGAATTACTGGATACGGGCGTAAATGTAATGTGGGTTTGCCCCGGCTTTACTAAATCCAATATCAGGAATGTAGCATTAAATAAAGAGGCAAAACCGCAAGGCGAATCACCGTTAAACGAAAGCAAATTAATGAGTGCAGAAGAATGTGCGCAACACATCATAAAAGCAATAGAAAAAAGGAAACGTACATTAGTTCTAACTTTTACTGGAAAAGAAACAGTATTTATGAATAAATTTTTCCCTTCATGGACTGATAAATTAACCCGGAAATTCTTTTTTAAAAATGGCGAATTGATAAAATAGATTTTCACTTCTCAACAAACAAAATAAAAAAGCATTTTACCTTTTGTTTATTTAGTTTTAGATGAGAAGATGGTTTAAACAAAAATTATAGTCGAAATGAATTTATTCTGCAGTCGATTTTGAATAAAAAGGATTAAATATTAAATTTTTAAATGGCTTTAATAACACTAACATCAGATATAGGACGGCAGGATTTTTTGACAGGCGCAGTGAAGGGACAATTGCTTCATACTAATCCTGACTTTAAAATAATAGATATTTCTCACGAGCTTTCTCCGTTCAATTATCCACAGGCAGCCTACGTTTGCCGTAATGCTATTAAAAATTTTCCTCCAAAAACTTTTCATATAGTGTTGGTCAATCTTTTTGATCAGCGCCCTGATCATTTATTATTTATTGAGCATAACAATCAATATATTGGCTGTGCCGATAATGGATTAATTACCATGATCCTGGAAGAAACACCTGAAAAAATTGTTGCGCTTTCTTTAAATCCATCGGAACAAAAAAATACAATTTACTGTGCCAGTGTATTTGCAAAAGCCTATCAAAATATTTTAGATGGAATGCCCATAGAAGAAATCGGTGATCCCAGTGTTTCTATAGAAGTAAAAAACCCTCTTCGCCCATTGCTTGGGCCAAAATATATTGAAGGCCAAATTATTTTCATAGATAATTTTGAAAATGTGATCATCAATATTACCAAAGAAGAATTTGAAGAACAACGACGTGGCAGAAGTTTTAAAATTGTTTTTAAACGCGATGAAGTAATTGATAAAATAAGTGAAACTTATGCTGATGTGCATGAAAGCGAAAAATTAGCCTTATTTAATTCAGCCAATTATCTTGAAATAGCCATTAATAAAGGCAATGCCGCCGGGCTTTTCGGGCTAGAAGGTTATTCAGAAAAATTGAATACACAAACGCAATACATGCAAAACCGCCTGCTTTACCAAACAGTAAAGATTTATTTTGACTAACTTCATACATAACTAAAATAATTATCATGAAAAAAGTTGTTAGTACACTTTTAATTGTTGCATTTTTTTCAATCCCCGGATTTTCGCAAATAAAAATGCCAGCACCATCACCCACCCAATTTATCAGGCAGGATTTTGGACTTTCTTCCATTGAACTTACTTACAGCAGGCCGGGCTTGAAAGGAAGGAATGTATTTGGAACAGTTGTGCTTTACGATTCCTTATGGCGTACAGGTGCTAATTCCGCATCAATAATCAGGTTCAATGATCCGGTTGAAATATTAGGCCACAAGGTAGATACCGGCAATTATGCCATTTATACTATTCCCCACAAAAATGGTGAATGGACTGTTATTTTAAACAAAGGAATTACTAACTGGGGAACTACAGGTTATAAAGAAAGTGATGACGTATTGAGAGTAAAAGTAAAAGCCAACTCAATGGCCGCTAAAGTTGAAACTTTCACTATGCAATTCAGCAATATAAAAACTGAAAGTTGCGATCTTTCTATTATGTGGGATCATATTGTGGTAAATGTTCCAATAAAAGAGAACATAAAAGATAAAATCAGGGCTCAGTTGGAATCTGCACTTTTATCTGATAAAAAACCTTACTGGCAGGCAGCTCAATTTTATAACGAATTTGATAATAATAAAACCAAAGCGCTGGAAATGGTTAATGCTGCAATCGCTCAATCAGAAAAACCTCCATATTATGTCGTGTACTACAAAGCAAAAATTCAAAATGAAATAGGAGATAAAAAAGGTGCTTTGGCAACTGCACAACAATCTCTTCAATTATCGAAAGAGGCCAAAAACAGTGAATATGTTTTGCTGAATGAAAAGTTGATAAAGCAATTAAAATAAAGTTTTCAATCAAAAATATTTTACAGGAAACAGAAGATTATAAAGCTAATTTTTTGTTTCCTGTTTTTATGAAAACCTGCAGAATGTATCCAATTACAATTACAAGTAAAGCGCCTATCACATTCAACCATAAGAATGAGATCACATCTGCTTTATAAATAATAATTACAAAAACTTCAGATACCAGGGAAGCAGAAAAAAGTGCATTCGCTTTAATATGCTTAAACCAGAAGGCCACCAAAAAAATTCCCAATATCACTCCATAAAATAAAGATCCCAGGATATTCACCGTCTCTATTAAACTGTTTCCAAGATTACTGGCAAACTCTGCAACCAGGATACAAAATATTCCCCAGCAAAAAGTATAAAATTTAGAAATACGATAGTCCATTTTTGGAGTAAGTTCTTTTTTAAAAAACCTTTTATGTATATCCACAACGGTACAAGATGCGAGAGCATTTAACGCAGCCGCAATGCTACCCCAGGCTGCTAAGAATATTACCGCAATCAACAAACCCACTAAACCTTTCGGTAAATAATCAATTACAAAACGTAGAAAAATAAAATTGGTATCATTTACATCTTCCCCGGGTAATGCTTTTGCAATTACAGCACGGTATTCATTCTTGATTTTTGTTTTTTGATCATTATCGTTTGCAGCCACATTTGCATACAGACTTTCAAGATGCTGCAATTCATTTTTATAATCAGTAGTTTTAGCCTCTTTCACCTGTGTTTCATTAAAATAAATGGGCGCTTTATTAAACTGATAAAATGAAAACACCAGCACGCCCAACATTAAAATTAAAAACTGCATAGGCACTTTCACTATTCCATTCATTAATAAACCCAATTTACCCTGACGGTTGTTTTGTGCCGTCAAGTAGCGTCCCACCTGGCTTTGATCGGTACCAAAATAAGAAAGCGCTAAAAAGAAGCCGCCGATAACTCCACTCCAGATGTTGTATTTATCTTTCCAGTCAAAACCATTTGCCGTTCTTCCGGAAGTAATGATATTCATTTTTCCATTTTTACCTCCTATGTGCAAAGCATCTAAAAAACCTACATTACCAGGCATTAAATGCACTACCATATATCCTGCTATTACCATTCCTGTGATAATAATAATAAGTTGAAGTTTTTGAGTATGTGCTACAGCTCTTGCTCCTCCTGTAACGGTATAAACAATCAGCATACCGCCCATAATAATATTGGTATAATAAATATTCCAGCCAAGCAAAGAACTTAAAATCAATGATGGAGCATAAATACTGATGCCGGTAGATAATCCTCTTGAGATTTGAAAGAGAAAGGAAGTAAGCGTTCGTGTTTTAAGATCAAAGCGGTTTTCTAAAAATTCATAAGCAGTGTAAACTTTTAATTTGTTGAATACGGGTACAAAGACAATGCATATAACAATCATGGCCAAAGGAAGACCGAAATAATATTGAACAAAGCGCATACCATCTGTAAAAGCCTGTCCCGGAGCACTTATAAAAGTAATGGCACTGGCCTGAGTGCCCATTATACTCAGCAACACAAGATACCAGGGCATATCACGGTTACTTAAAAAATATCCGTCGAGATTTTTTGTGGTACGGCTTTTATATACCCCATAAATAATAATGGCAGAAAGTGTTACAATCAATACTACCCAGTCAATTTTGCTCATATGCCCAACCGTTGAGGAACAATTTAAAAGTGATTTTTTATCCTAAATCATTACATCATATTTACCCGTTATTAAAATATTTTGAAAGAAAAGAATAAAAAACTATTTGAAAGAAAAGAAATACAAGTACAAGGATGTACCATTTGATCCAATATTTTTTTTCATCTTTCATTATCATCCCCTGGTTTTATTATATCAATTTCGTTATTTATTCTTAGGAAGCGCAATTAAATTGGCCATCAACCGATATGCACCAGGAACACCCGCTGGCAATTCACGAAAGAAAACAAGACTGGCATACACAAAATTCCCTTTACCATATTTTGCAATTGCGAGGCTTCCATTACTTTCTGCTTCACCTGTATCATGCATCCCCAATGGTGTTTCATAATGAGGGTCTAGCTGTACAGCCTGGTAAGTACTTCTCTCCTGTAACCAACCCTCAAAATCTTTTTCAGTTATTTTGTTGGGGTAAATTAAAGCAGAATGATGGGGTAATAAAAAATCCACTTTGGAATCTTCTTCTGTTACCCTCGTACGCGGATCAACAAGGAATTGATAGGGACCTACTTTTACTTTCATTTGCCCTACCTGGTTACTCTTTAAATATTGAACGATCAGATTGCCTCCATTCTCAACATACTGCATCAGCACATCATTTTTATCACTCAGGTATTCATATAAATTATAAGCTCTTACCCCGGTAATGATTGCATCAAATTGTTTTAAATTTTCCTGGTTCAAATCCGCTTCAGACAATATTGTTACTTGATATCCCATATCCTCTAATGCCTGCGGCACCTTATCGCCAGCACCCACAATGTAACCGATTTTTTTACCAATAATTTTAATATCCAGTTTTACAAGATTTGCCTGAGCCTTTGGGAAATAAGTAATAGTTGGGATATGATCGTAAGCTATTGTTTTCGTGTAGCCATCATATATTTCATTTCCCTTTTTCGCCATAGCATCAACTTCTTCTTTTAGATTTTCAACTTTGGATTGAGGAGTAAATGTGGTAACGATATTTTTTTCATGAACAGAACCTGAGTTCTGCTGAATTATTTTTTCTTTTTTCTGCCAATCATTTGAAACTTTTTCTTCAACAGTATAATTGGCTGAAACATCATCTATATTTGATTTTACATTAAGTGCAGTTGCTACCGGCTGGTTATTAATTGAGACATAATTATCCTTATCAAATTTTAATTCAACTTTGGGTAAAACAGGTATAGGTTCATACAATTCACCTTTTACTGGATCAACCACTTTATACTGAACGGGCCTTTTAATAATAAAATCTTCGCCGTCAATAGTAACAAAAAAAGATGCTACAAACGATGGATCATTCTGGGCTTTGCCAATCATCATCTGATCCCTTACATCAAATGTTCCACCTTTCAAAGGATATTCGAGCCAATAAGGTTGCGATATTTTTTTATTATCAGCAACATGTATTGTTTTATTAATTTCCACATTTTGATTGGTAGGTGATATCAGGGTTAATGTGGAATCAAAATTTTCTAAACTTATATTTTTCAATAAAGCATCTACACCGGTACGTTTATTCAGCACAAAATTTATTTTTAAAAAATCATCCTGTACCACTTGCGATTGAGATGAAGTAGCTTCCACAAATAATGCACTGCACTCTATAATTAACTGTTGCACTTCATCCAGTTTTTTATTTCTCCAGTTTCCTTCGGGTAATGCCTTTATTGCCTCGTACAATTTTACCAATGCCGGCACTGAAAGTTGTGGGTCCGCCTCATTATAATTGGTGATGATAGCATTTACCATAGTTTGAATAGCTTTTCCTCCGGGTATTCTTTTCCAGTCTGTAATAATTCCATCCATTAAATCATGGTTTGGCGCTTCGCCCCCGGTGTTTAAAAAATATTCAAAAGATTGGCCCCTTCTCCGCGGCCTTCCTTCGCCCTGGCTCTTGTGCATCGTTCTTGCTTCGCCCCCCAGTTCACCATAGCTTTTCCCTATCAAAGGATTGTATCCGCCAATGTCAATTTTTAACTGATCTTCACTGGTTGTATTGGTACCGCCAAAATTAAATGTGTTCCATAAAATTCTTTTCGCCTGCCAGGGTTTTACTCCATATTTAAATTGTTCCGAAAATTTATTTGGGTCTGCCGCTGCGGCAAATGCTTCATCCGCTAAAATCGCAGAAGCCGCATGATGGCCATGTCCGGCCCTTTTATCAGGAGGAAATCGTTTGATAATTATATCAGGTTGAAATTTGCGAATTACCCAAACTACATCGCTTAATATTTTTTCTTTATCCCAGATGCGTAATGATTCTTCAGCACTTTTGCTAAAACCAAATTCATAAGCCCTGGTGAAATATTGTTCTGCGCCATCAATCCTTCTTGCGGCCAGCAATTCCTGTGTGCGTATCAATCCAAGTTCCACACCTTGTTCATCACCAAGTAAATTTTGGCCGCCATCACCCCTGGTCAAGCTTAAATAAGCAGTTCGGTATAATTTTTCTTTGGCAAAATAAGGAAGCAAAGCATTGTTTTCATCATCAGGATGTGCGCCAATGTATAATACTGAACCCAGAACATTCAGCTTTTTAATTTGTTCAAAAATTTCAGAAGAACTATATGTTTTTGGAGACTGGCAAATTGCCGATAATGAAAAGAAAACTAAAAATGATAAAAAAAAATATTTACGCATTTTATTAATTTATTAAGGTACGAAAATAAGGGAATGTAAATTTGCAGCCGAATCGCATTACATAAATATTTACAATTTATCTTTTTTATACAAAAAAAACCACCTTCATCGTCATATTCTTGTCTTTAATATTTAAATTCAAAAAATTTCAACAATGAATAAAATTAAAATTTCGATACTCCTGCTTGGTTTTTATGCGCTTATTTCTTCATGTGCGCATCAACAAAAATTAAATGCTTACAATTACGAATCGAATAAAAATATCCAAGTAAAAAATGGAGCTGTAGTGTCTGCACATTCATTGGCAAGTACAGTAGGAGTCAATATTTTGAAGCAGGGCGGAAACGCAATTGATGCGGCTATTGCTACTCAACTCGCATTGGCAGTTGTCTTTCCCGGTGCAGGCAATATTGGCGGCGGCGGATTTACAATTATTCATTTAAATAACGGGCAAAATATTTCTATTGATTATCGCGAAAAGGCGCCGGGACTAGCTTCCAGAGATATGTACCTTGATGCTAACGGTAACCCACAAATGAATTTATCGCAGGATGGACATCTTGCAGTAGGTGTTCCGGGTACTATTTCAGGCTTATTTGAATGTATGAAATATGCGAAATTGCCTTTTAAAAAATTAATTCAGCCAGCTATTAACCTCGCAGAAAAAGGTTTTGCCATTACAGAAAGTGAAGCCTACAGCCTGAATGAAACAAAAAATGATTTCATTAAAATGAATACCTCTATTCCGGTTTTTGTAAAAAATACTGAATGGAAAGAGGGCGATACCTTAATACAGAAAGATCTTGCCAAAACATTAAAAAGAATAAGAGATTTTGGCGCTAAAGGTTTTTATGAAGGTGTAACCGCAAAACTGATATCAGAGGAAATGAAAAAAGGCCATGGCCTTATTACAGAAGAAGATTTAAAAAATTATAAAGCCACAAACCGGGCACCAATTGTTTTTGATTACAAAGGAAATACCGTAATCACTATGCCGCTTCCCAGCAGTGGCGGTATTATCCTGGAACAAATGCTTAAGATGGGGGAAATGAAAAACCTTAGTGATATGAAATTTGAAACTGCACAATCTGTGCAATTGATGACAGAAGTTGAAAGGAGGGCTTATGCAGACAGGGCAAAGTATTTGGGCGATATCGACTTTGTAAAAGTGCCAGTAAAAACTTTGGTGAGTGATAATTATCTTAAAAAAAGGATAAGTGATTTTGCACCCGGAAAAGCAGGAAACAGTGTAGATATAAAAGAAGGTATTATTTCGGAAAGCGAAGAAACTACCCATTTTGATGTGCTGGACAAAGAAGGAAATGCGGTATCTGTTACTACAACATTAAATGGCTGGTTTGGCAGCAGAACTGTTGTGGCCGGTGCAGGCTTTTTACTAAATAATGAAATGGATGATTTTAGTGTGAAGCCCGGCGTACCAAACATGTATGGCGCCGTGGGCCAGGAAGCCAATGCAATTGCCCCGGGAAAAAGAATGCTCAGCAGCATGACTCCGACAATCGTTTTAAAAAATAACAAGCCATGGATTGTAGTAGGAACACCTGGTGGAACTACCATCCCAACAAGTGTTTATCAAACATTAGTTGACATTATTGATTTTCACATGACTCCACAGGATGCGGTAAACTTTCCTAAGTTTCATCATCAATGGTTACCGGATGAAATTTTTGTTGAAAAAGATTTTGATAAAAAGATAATTGAAGAATTAAAAGCGATGGGTTATAAAATTTCCATTAGAGACGCTATTGGCAGAACAGAAGTAATCATGAGCCAGGATAAAACAATTACCGTTGTTGCAGATCACAGGGGTGATGATGCTGCAGCAGGATATTAGGGATGTTTGATGTACGGTGTAAACAACGGTTTTCTTTTCAAAATATAAAAGCCGGATAATATTACAAATCAAAAAGATTCCTCTTTCTCCATCCAAATAGGTTTGGTTTGCGAATGATGATCTGCCCCAATTATATCTTTATACAATTCCGGCTTCCTTGCATTTTTGTACCGAAAACCTCCTGCAAGTTTTAGTTTATCATCAGTCAATATTGCAATAGTAATGTCATCTTCAAAGCTTTTTATTTCGGTGAGTACATTTCCGTATGGATCAATAATCATCGAGTTTCCATTCTTAAGCTGATCACCATCGTAGCCTATGGGATTGCTAAAAACATAATATACGCCATTATCATAAGCCCTGGCAGGGAGCCATGTCATAAGCCATTGTCTTCCTTTTGGCCCATCAAATTCCATTCTCAAAGGAACAGGATCCAGTTCGCGGTTCTTCCATAATTTATCATCTACAAAGCCGCGCCCCGGCATTGAGGAAGGAGTACACATGGTAACATGTGGCGCAAAAATAATTTCTGCACCAAGCAAAGAAGTTGCTCTTACATTTTCAATTACATTATTATCATAGCAAATTAATATTCCACATTTCCAGCCGTGGATTTCAAAAATTACATATTCATTTCCGGGCGAAAAATACTTACTAATAAACGGATGAATCTTTCTGTATTTAGCCAGCAGTCCGGTTTTATCTACACAGATGTAAGTATTATAAAGAAGATCATTTTCAATTTCTACTAACCCTGCTAAAATAATTATGTCATATTTTTTGGCAATACTTATCAACTTTCCAGCGCTTTCTCCATCCGGAATATTTTCTGCCAGTTTTATAACTTCATCGAGGTTAAGGTCTTTAAAAAAAGTATAAGCAGTGATAGACAACTCATGAAAACTAATAACTTCTGCGCCAGCATTTTTTGCTTTTGCTGTTAATTTTTCAATGACAGATAAATTATATTCTTTATCACCATCTTTAGGTTCAAATTGCGCTACGGCAATCTTTAATGTCCTCATATTTAAAATTTATAAAAAATTAATAAATATTAAAATAATGTGGCCAAAGTAATCATTTATTTTCAACCAAATTATCCAAAAAATGAAGCCAGTAAGTTTATTAAAAAAATACGTAACAATGAAAATTAGTTGATGTAGCCCGATGATGGCCTTATATCTTCATCTGCTACTTTTTCATAAACCATAATTTTTACCGTCCAATCAGGAAAGAGATAATCAAGTGCAATTTCTATTTTAAAAAGTTTCATACCGGGATCATAACTATGAGCCTCTAAAACACTGGAAGCAAAAGTTCTTCCTTCATCTGGCGTATCGTAATTACCCGCCATTCTATAAGTTTTTTTATCAGAAAATGTAAAAGTGGCCCCATTGAGCTGGTGGTAATATTGACGGTACTTTGCCACAGCCTCTTTAAATTCTTCTGTTTTATAAAGAGTAGATTGCCAGCTATAAGTTTTCGGGGATTTATATTTTGTAATAGTGGTTTCTAAAGATCCTGCTGGGATTATTTTACTGGAAAATTCAATAGCGCTAACAGTTTGCATAATTGTATCCCCTTTTATATTATCAAAGTTTTCAAAATAATCCCGCACTACTTTTTCAATATCCGGTTTAATAGAGGAAGCCGATTTAAAAAAAGAAAATTTGGATTGTGCGTAATTGGAGATCGTTGTAAAACAAAGTACAACAGCAATTAGTCGTTTCATAAGGGTTTTAGTTTTCTATGGATTTAAAATGCGATAATAGCTCATAATGTTTATAGCATAAAATAAAAATAATTCACAGCGTGTGGATATCGGATTTTAGAATGATGAAATTCTTATTGATAAAAGAGCTTTTCGATTTACCTGTTTTTCAAATTGCATCACCTTGTGATGAATCAAAAGATTGAAGAGGTTAGCGGATTTATTTCAACAATTTATTATTGTAAAAAATATCATTATCCCATTCATATAATGTAAGTTTAAGGTTTAACGTTCCTGTAATTTGTCTAACGGAGGGGTTTGTTTATTTTTGCCACTAATTATATTTTCCCTGAAAAAAGTTTATAAAATATTTTTAAAATTCCTGTTGGCAATTTTAATGCTGATAATCGTGTTATGGATATTATTGCAAACCAGTTTTTTTCAGAATTTTATTATTCACAAAGTTGCAAAAAGTCTTTCTAAAAATCTCAATACAACTGTCACTATCCAACATGTTGATCTGGAATTTTTTGATAAAATGTTACTGCAGGGAACCTTGGTTTTAGACAGAAATAAAGACACTTTATTGTACGCAGGAACTGTGCGGCTAAACATTACCGATTGGTTTTTCTTTAAAGATCATATCACCTTAAAATATATAGGGCTTGATGATGCCGTTATCAATCTTAAACGCTCTGATTCTACCTGGAATTACCAGTTTCTCGTTGATTATTTTTCGGGCCCGCAACAGAAGACGGATACTTCAAAAAATGCTATTAACCTGGATCTTCAAGTAGTTAATTTAAACCGGATAAAAATCTGGCAAGAGGATGAATGGAGGGGAGAAAATATGCTGGCTTCCTTAGATAAATTAAATTTGAATGCAGATCAATTTGATCTCGATAAAAAAATTATCAACATAGGTACTGTTACTTTAGAGAAGCCTGTTTTTGCACAATATGATTATACCGGGAAACGCCCTGTAGATACTACTACCCAAATCACCAATGAAATTCCTGACCCAAGCGGATTGCAATGGAATACAGACGGGTGGCATGTTTCAATAAAAAATATTATATTAAATAATGGCGCAGTTGCCATTGAAAAGGAAAGCAATACTCCTTCTGTTGCCAATCAGTTTGATGAAAACCATATTGTACTTTCAGGCGTAAATGGCATTTTCAAAAACTTTGAATTTATTAAAGATACTCTCAAAGCAAATGTATCTGTTTCTGCAAAAGACAGAGGCGGTTTTATTGTAAAAAAACTAAATGCAGATTATAAGTTTACTCCTAAAATGATGGAGTTTAAAAATCTTGATCTGGTAACTAATAAAAGTCATCTGAAAAATTATTATGCCATGCATTATAATTCTTTTAATGATGACATGTCAGATTTTGTACATGCAGTTACCATGGATGGAAATTTTGAAAACAGTGAACTCAGCAGCGATGACCTTGCTTATTTTGCTCCTGATACAAAATCATGGCAAACAGTTTTTTCATTAAATGGAAAGGCTAAAGGAAAAGTTGATAATATAACGGCGCAAAAAATGATCATCAGGGCCGGGGCAAATAATTACCTGGATGGTGACATCAGTTTAAGAGGCCTGCCTGATATTGGTGAAACATTTATTGATTTCAGGTCCCGGGAATTAAGAACCAATTACAACGAATTAGCCAGGTTGATCCCTTCCCTTAAAGATGTAACCAGCCCACATTTAAGCGCTATTGGGAATATTAGATTTGTAGGAAGTTACACTGGCTACATTAGAGATTTTGTAACTTATGGAAGCCTTTCTACCGATCTTGGCATTTTACAAACGGATCTTCACATGAAGGTGCCTGCCACAGGGCAGGCAGTGTATGAAGGAAAAATTTCTACTGATAATTTTCAATTAGGAAAATTCATTGACAACAGCCAAATCGGCAATGTTGCTTTCGATGGACAAGTACATGGTAAAGGTTTTAATTCCAATAATATTAATCTGGGTATTGATGGCGTTATCAGCAGCATTGCATTTAATAATTATACTTATACCAATATTATTGCGCATGGAGATTTCATAAATAAACTTTTTACAGGATCGGCGAGTATTGATGATGCCCATATAAAAATTGATACACTTGTGGGCTCAATTAATTTCAGCAAAAAAAATCCTCAGTTTAATTTAATGGCAGATGTAGGCCGGCTCAACCTCAAAAATTTAGGATTTACCAACGATAGTATTTCATTGACCGGAAAATTTAATCTTGATTTTACAGGAAATAATATTGATAATTTTTTAGGTTCCGCAAAATTATACAATGCCATTTTATTGGATAATGGCCAACATTTATCTTTCGATTCTTTGAATATTAATTCTTCATTCAGTAACGGGAAAAAATTATTAACATTACAAACCAATGAACTGGATGCAAGTATCAATGGCAATTTCAAGATACTTGACTTGCCGGAAGCATTTCAATTATTTCTTAATAAATACTATCCGGTTTACATTAATAAACCTAAAAATAAAACCCAAAACCAGGATTTTACTTTTTTAATAAAAACAAAAAATGTAAGTGATTATGTCAGTTTATTTGAAAAAAGAATTAGTGGATTTGACAATTCTATTATCATCGGGAATATAAATATTGCTCAAAATACTTTGAACCTTCAGGCTGATGTACCTCAGTTTAATTATAGCAATATCAGTTTTAATAATATCCATTTTACAGGAAAAGGAACACAAGACACGTTACTGTTAAACGGAGAAATTGATGATGTGGTTATTAATGACAGCCTCCACTCGCCGGACACAAAAATAAAAGTGGTAGCTGCCAACGATATTTCTGATGTTACCATTAATGCTACCGGCAATAAAACACTTAGCAATGCTGATCTTTCTGCAAGAATTCAAACCAAAACAGATGGTTTCAAATTAACTTTTTTCCCATCTACATTTACCATTAATCAAAAACAATGGAACATTGCAAAAAACGGTGAACTGGAACTCACTAAAAATATGCTGATGGCCAGTAATATCCTGTTTTCTCAAAATGGACAGGAGGTATTTATTTCAACGCGTCCATCAGATATTAGCAACAGCAACGATGTAATAATAGCAGTACAAAATTTGATAGTAGAAGATTTTACCCCGATGTTTATGAAAACGCCACAGGTAAATGGATTACTGAATGGCAACATTCGCATTATAGATCCTTTCAAAAAAATGACCGTAGAGTTCGATACAAGAATTGACAAATTTAAATTTGAAAATGATTCCATTGGGGTAATAAATGCTACCGGCGAATATCTTTCAGGGCCGGGTAGTTTTACAGTTAATACAATTTCAAATAACGAGCTTTATAATTTTGCAGCCAATTTTGGATACAACCCAACAGATTCATTAAACCAACTCACCGGTTCAGTTACATTTAATAATTCAAGTATCCATATTCTTGAAAACTACCTGGATAATATTTTCAGTAATATCCATGGAAGAGCTACCGGTAAACTTAGTATTTCAGGGAAGGCATCTGAACCCAAATTAACAGGAAGTGTAAAACTGGACAGTACAACACTGACGGTGGATTATACCCGCTGCCGCTACATTTTAAATAATAATTCGATCGTTACTTTCAATCCTGATGAAATAGATTTCGGCACCATAAAAATAAAAGACACACTCAATCATACAGCCACACTGAGTGGAAAAATCTATCATAGTTTTTTTGATAATTTTTTCTTCAATGAACTGCATTTAAAAACGGATCCGGTTGGGAACGGCCCCGCTAAATTTGTATTACTGAACACTACAGCCCGCGACAATAACCAGTTTTACGGACACGTAATCGGCAAAGCCGAATTATCCCTGAATGGATTTGTAACGGATATGCGTATGAGTATTTCCGGCGAACCTACAGATAGCAGCCATATTTATTTACCAACCGGCGAAACCGCAGAAACAGGTACATTGGATTATATTGAATTTGCAAAATTTGGCCGCGAAATGAAAGTAGATTTAAAAGCCAATAAAAATTCAAACATAAAAGTAGATATGGAATTAACAGCCAATCCACTTGTAAAAATTGATGTGATTCTTGATGAAACAACAGGCGATGTTATAAAAGCGCAGGGAAGTGGAAAATTAAATATTACAGCCGGAACAAGAGATCCATTGACCATTAGGGGAAGATATGATATAGAGCAGGGCGAATACACTTTTAATTTTCAAACATTTTTAAAAACACCTTTTACGCTACAACAGGGTTTTATAGAATGGCAAGGCGATCCTTATTTGGCCAATATGAATATTGATGCCATATATAGAGCACAAAATGTAAACCTCAATAATATACCAACCAGTGCGGGATTTACCAATACAAAAGGCGATGTAGATATCATTTTTAAATTAAGAGGAACGCTTAAAGATCCGCGTCCGGAATTTGAATTTCAATTTCCTTTTGATAATCCCTTAAAATCGGACCCCATTGCCAATGAATATTTAAAAACCAGGTACCAGTCAGATAAAAATGAACTGAATAAACAGGTTACTTCTTTATTATTGTTTAATACATTTATGGGCTCAGATCAGGGACTTTTATCCGGGAATAATACCGGCAATTTTGTTACAAGAAGTGTGGGACAATTATTATCTGCCACCTTATCATCGTCTCTTAATAACTGGTTACAAAAATTGCTGAATACCAATTCTGTAAATCTTTATACGAATATCAATACCGCAGATTTTAATTTTCAGAAAGGAGTTTCGCAAAAAGAAATTCAGAACGTAGGAAATTTTGGATTGAAAACTGCTTTCCTTAATAATAAATTATTGGTAACTGTAGGAGGTAACGTGGATTACCGTTTGGGGCAAACTGTAACCAATTCCAATTCTAACTTTTTATTTACTCCTGATGTTTCATTTGAATATTTAATATCTCCTGATGGAAGATTGAGGGTAATAGGTTTCAACAGAAGTGATGCCGCAGTTGGAGACATTGCGGGAGTAACCAGGCAAAACCGCACTGGTATTCAACTTTCCTACAGAAAAGATTTTGACAGTTTCGAAGAATTTTTTACTAATGAAAAGAAAAGAAAGTTACAACCACTTACTAAAAACCTAACTTCTAAAGGAGAATAAAATACTGATACCTGCGGCAAATAAAATAAACGGGATTTTATTACTAAAAAATCAGTTTGCATTTGATGTTCTGCCCAAAATAAATATTGCATTCAATTTTCAAACTCATTTTGCCAATATAGTATGTCCCATTTTATCTCTCTTCGTTTTCAGGTATTTTTCGTTGTGTTTATTAGGAACAATTTCTATAGGAACACAATCTACTATTTCCAAACCATAACCCAGAAGGCCGGCTCTTTTTTTAGGATTATTACTGATGAGTTTTATTTTAGAAATATCAAGTGCTCTCAAAATCTGCGCACCTACTCCATAATCTCTTTCATCCATTGAAAAACCGAGTTCAAGATTTGCTTCTACAGTATCCCTTCCCTGTTCCTGAAGTTTGTAAGCTTTTAATTTATTGAGCAAACCTATGCCCCTGCCTTCCTGGTTCATATAAAGTACCAGGCCTTTGCCTTCTGCTTCTACCATTTTCATGGCGGCATGCAATTGGTCACCACAGTCGCAGCGAAGTGAACCTAAAATATCTCCCGTCATACAACTTGAGTGTACCCTCACTAATACAGGTTCGTCTTTTTCCCAATCGCCTTTTTTAAGCGCCATGTGTACTTCACCGGTATTAAGTTGAGTATAAGTAATCAACTCAAACTCTCCGTATTTTGTGGGCATTTTTACCCTTACTTCTTCCTTGATTAATGTTTCCATTTTCAGGCGATAGGCAATCAAATCTTTTATTGAAACAAGCTTTAGACTATGTTTGGTAGCAATTTCCCGCAATTCAGGAAGCCTTGCCATGGTTCCATCTTCATTCATTATTTCAACAAGAACACCAGCTTCATCATGGCCTGCTAATTTTGCAAGGTCTATGGTAGCTTCTGTATGCCCTGCCCTTCTTAAAACCCCGCCGTTTTTTGCACGTAAAGGAAAAATATGTCCCGGACGTCCTAAATCATCGGGTTTAGTATCAGGGTTAATAATTGCCTGAACGGTTTTGGCGCGGTCGTGAGTGGAAATTCCAGTAGTACATCCATGTCCAAGCAGATCTACACTTATGGTAAAAGGTGTAGCATGAAGCGCTGTATTTTTATTTACCATTAAGTCAAGTTCAAGTTCATCACATCGTTTTTCAGAAATCGGAACACAGATCAACCCCCGGCCATACTTACTCATAAAGTTGATAATTTCAGGCGTAACATTTTTGGCAGAGGTAATAAAATCGCCTTCATTTTCACGGTCTTCATCGTCTACTACGATTATTAATTTACCAGTTTTAATATCCTCAATGGCCTCTTCAATTTTATCTAACATATTTTTATTTATAACTGCAAAGATAAATGAAAGGTGTAACTGTTGATTTCTTCAGTTTTTGAAATTCAAGAATTACCAATTCATTTGAAAATTGAATATTGACTTTTAATATTCATTAAGGTTATGTGGTATCCTTAATAATTTCTTCACAAACAGTAAGCAGCGGATAGGGGCTTAAAATTGCCTCTGATTTGTTAAGCGTATTATTATTAAATGTTATTGTAATTAACTAATTATTCACTTCCTTTGTCACACTAAAACTAATAATTATGAAGTTAAAAAGAATTTTACCATTACTATTTGCTGTAATCCTTTCTCCAATATTGATGCAGGCACAGGTAACAACAAGTAGCATTACAGGTTTTGTCAAATCAGACAAAGGCGAACCACTTGAAGGGGCTACAGTCACAGCGATTCATCTGCCTTCAGGCACAAAATATATTACAATAACCAAAAGAGACGGAAACTTTACCTTACCAAATACAAGAATCGGAGGGCCTTTCCAGCTGAAAGTTGAATATGTGGGTTATGCGCCAGAAACGATCAATGATATTACGCTCAACCTTGGAGAACCTTTCATTGCAGATGTTACTCTCTCACAAAAAGCCAGTGTTTTGAGTGAAATAACTATCGCGGCTAGCGGTAGGCCAACAGTTGCTAAAACCGGTGCCAGTACCGTTTTTACTGCAAGGCAAATTGCTTCACTTCCTTCATTAAGCAGAAGTATTACAGATTTCACACGGCTTACTCCACAGGCAAATGGAAATAGTTTTGCAGGCAGAGATGGAAGATTTAATAACCTGCAGATAGATGGTGCTAACCTTAATAATAACTTTGGATTAAGCAGCGACCCTTTACCGGGAGGTGGTGCAAGCCCAATCTCTATTGAATCTTTCGATGAAATTTCAGTAAATATTGCCCCTTACGATGTAAGGCAATCAGGATTTACCGGTGCTGGGTTAAACGTGCTTACAAAAAGTGGAACCAATACTTTTCATGGTTCAGCATATGGTTATTATCGTGATCAAAGTTTTAATGGTAAGCATGCCGGAGATGTATTACTGACTCCAACTCCTTCCAAAAATAAAGTATACGGTGCCACCCTTGGAGGCCCCATCATTAAAAATAAACTGTTTTTCTTCCTGAATGCTGAGTGGGAAAATTCTTCGGTGCCTAATCCAAATACATATGTACCAACTGGTTCAACTGCATCTGGAACTATTTCTGCAGCTCCAAAAGATTCTTTGGATAAATTCAGAGATGTACTAAAAACAAAATACAATTATGATGCAGGTGCATATGATAATCGTCCAAATTTCGAAACTAAAAATCGTAAGCTTCTTGCAAAAATTAACTGGAACATAAGCAACAAACATAAATTAGTATTAAAATATTCTGACTTCAAAGGTTCTGATCAATCCCCTCTTAACGGAAGTAGTGTACCTAACAGCGGGGCAGGAGGATTTAGTATAAGAGGATTTACAGGAACTCAGAACAGACTGCCTAATAACCGAAACAGTAATCAGTCTATTGGTTTCTCTAATTCAGATTATGCAACTGATCATATTGTTCAATCCGCTACACTGGAATTAAACAGTAACTTCTCAAGCAAAATATCAAATCAACTCTTACTGGCTTATACCCATATTGATGATAAAAGGAATAGCCCCGGGGGGATATTCCCCACAATTGAAATTTTTGACGCAGATGGTACAGTTGCCGGGGTAACAAAAGGAAGAAATTATATGAGTGCAGGTACAGATCCATTTACAAGAAACAATGAAGTAGTAAATAATATTGCAACCATTACTGATAACTTTTCATATTTCGCCGGAAGACACACCATAACCGCAGGTGCAACTTATGAATATCAAAAAGTAGGTAATGCTTTTATGCCAGGTTCTGAAAGCTATTACATTTACAATAGCTTAAATGATTTTGTTACAGATGCAACTCCGGCATATTTCTCTTATACTTATTCTTTAGTTCCAGGGCAACCAAAAGTATTTTCTGCAAATTTGAAGGTTGGACAATTAGGAGTATACTTACAGGATGAATTGAACTTCAATTCTAATTTTAAACTTACTTATGGAATTAGAGGTGATGTACCAACTTACCTGGAACAACCAAGAGAAAATCCGGCCATTACTGCATTGCAGTTCCCTAATAAAGATGGTGTAATGACAAATTTCTCCACAGGGAAATGGCCAAATTCAGCTTTACTTTTATCTCCCCGTGTAGGCTTCAGATGGAAAGTGCCTGATGAAAAAGGACTTACTTTACGTGGTGGTACAGGAATTTTTACCGGCAAAATACCATTTGTATTCCTTACTAATATGCCAAGCAACAGTGGTGTTTACCAAAACGGAACTGTCCTCAATTCTGCAGCCCAACTTGCGGGAATGACTTTCAATCCTGATCCGGATGCTTATCTTTCTAAATTTCCATCAACAATTACGGCAAAAGCTCCTGGAAGTTTTGTTTTGTTAGACCCTAATTTTAAATTTCCACAAGTTTTCAGAACCAATTTTGGAATTGATAAACAATTAGGAAATGGCTTTGTGGCTAATCTTGATATCCTTTATACAAAAGATTTGAATGCAGTAAAAATGCGCAATGCAAATCTGATTGCCCCTACAGCAACATTGACTGGCCAGGGTAACAGGTATTATTATCCATCTTCTACTACATCTGCACAAAAATTCGTCAACCCAGGTGTAGGTTCTGTAATTATTCTTGAAAATACTAAAAAAGGATATTCATTTGCTACAACAGCGCAAATCTCCAAGTCTTTCTCAAAAGGCTTCTTTGGTTCATTGGCCTACACCTACACACTGGCAACAGAAGTGAGTCCTAATCCCGGATCGCAGGCTACATCTGCATGGCAATCCATCATCAACAAGGGAACTCCTAATGATGAAGAATTGTATAATTCAGCTTATTCAGTACCACACAGAGTTGTGGCTAACCTTTCTTACAGGTTTGAATACGCCGGACATTTGGCTTCTACCATCTCTTTATATTATGAAGGTGCTAACCAAACAAGATATAGCTATATAATTGGTGGTGATATTAACAATGACGGTAACTCCTCATCTGACCTGATGTACATTTATGCAAAAGGTTCTGATGTGCCATTTGTAGATCAAACTCAGACTGTTGGCGGGGTAACTTCTGTTAAATATACAGTGGCACAACAACAGGCGGCTTATGATCAGCTAATTGCCAACACTCCTTATTTGAAAAAACACGCAGGCCAATATGCTGAAAGAAATTCAGCGCTTACACCATGGTACAACCGGGTGGATGCGCGCTTTTTGCAAGATTTTTATGTAACTACCGGCAACACAAAACATACGCTTCAGTTTAGCGTAGACGTAATTAATCTTCCAAATTTACTTAGTAAGGATTGGGGAATAAGGGATCTTTATATTATCAATAATCCATTAACACGGAGATCCTCAGCAGGTGCTGCTTCACCCACTTACAATTTAGCAGAAGTTACACAGGATGGAACTAAACAATTAATAACTTCACCTTTCCAAAAGAATAAATCTTTCAGTACTACATGGGGTATGCAACTTGGATTGAGGTATATGTTTTAATAATTAACTTTTATAATAGTAAAAACGCCCCGAATATATCCGGGGCGTTTTTACTTTCAATTTTTTTTCTTTTACATGGATACCCGGGTTTCATTTTGCAGGTAATACCATCTTGATTTAATAAGTAGTCCAAAGGACTACGTTGAAATCTTAGATGGTATTATGCCGATAGAAAAAGGCATTGGACTATTTGCTGGTATAATCGGT
>DATCMY010000476.1:0-2503 GCA_036565505.1 Hanamia sp. | reverse complement strand
CTTCCATGGCCGGGGGTTTATAAGCTTCCGGTGGGTCCATTGGTGAATAAACAGGATCTCCGCCTGCTTCTTTTTCTACAAATCTTTTGATATAATCACTTTTTTTGTTTTCATTATTTTCAAAAATGTTATTCATGTTATTTGCTTTTTAGGATGGCCAATTGTAATTATCTAATTTAAAAAATTCAATCCGGAATTTGAAATGATTGTGCTCATGTATTCTTCTATATGGATTATACTTTTTTATTTATTACTATTTTATATTTTATTCTTTTTAATTCTGAAATAAAAAATCGCAAGAGCCCTATAAAAGCTAGAGTCCAGGCAACAATAGCGATGTAAATGAATGTCTCATAGAAATAATGCAAAAACGGAATGTCCAATGCTTTAGACATTCTAAATGTACACACTGCGTACATGCCCTGGGGAAAGACAGCTCCCCAATACAATGAATCATATTTGAGAGGATATTTTTTATAAAAATGTCTCCATATTGCAAGGATGATTAGCATAGGAATCCACCAGGTACCCGTAGCCCAATAAAAAACTGTGAACCCCTTCAGGAAAGGAAGCAGGGATTCAAGCAATGGCGCATCTGGTGCATTTATAATGAGTACCGAACCGCCAAGTGTTGAAATAGCCATAGCGCCCATATTGATCCAGTAAGGCGGTGCTAAATCGCCGGGCGAGAACTTAAAAAAAGTATAACGATAAAAAATAAGAGATATCATCCATATGTAAAACATACCGCCCCATAGCCACATGGAAAGTGCAAAGAAATTTATTTCTACACGGTAGGGTTGTTTTATGTGTGAGGCAATTAACGCACTGAGTATTGAAACGGATTGGGTAGCAACTATTGCGGTAAGCCATCCTCCTGTAATACCTTTATCCAGTGTGGGCTTATTTTGTTTGATCGTAAGCGTGGTAAAGACTGCGTACGTAAGAAAAAGCCACAATAGAATTCCAAAAATCAGCAATGATGCGGCAATTTTAAGATCTTCAAACAATACAATATACTGAATTCCCAAAACGCAGGTACCCGCAACAATCGTAAAGAAACCGGTTCCTCTCATATGATCGGTTAAGTCGGCCACAAAATCTTTTCGGTACCATACAAGGCGAAGAATAGTTAAAACCCACAAAATAATGTAGAAGGTATTATTGAGAATAAATAAGACAGCAGCGATCCATTTCATGTCCATCAGGAAGGCACCCGTGGAAATAATACCCGTTGCCATTACCAAAGCAAAATATGCCGGGGAAAGACATTTAATTCCTTTCTTAAATTCTTCCAGGGTCATTTTTACTAATGAAACTTCCTCAATATTGTTTGTTGCATCCATTTTATTTTTCTTAAACAATCGGTGAAAACCAGCAACTACATTTAAAATTGATTTTTATAAAATATTAATTTAGATATCAGTTATCTTTTTTGATATGGTTTTTATTGCCAAGCGCTGAAACACAATACAAATAGCCACCAGGGCTGCCAGAAACATCCAGCATGAAGTCCAGATGCCCGAAGCTTTGAGCAAATAACCAAAAATAATAGGGCCAAAGAAACCACCAAGGCCACCTAATACACCTACAATGCCTCCCACAGTTCCAATATTTGCAGGATAATAATCTGAGATGTGTTTGTAAACTGCTGCTCCACCAACACCCATCATAATACCAATGATGAACACCAGCACAGAAAATATCCATTTATTAGCCTGGAAATAAATCATCGTAACACCCTTAGCCAATAATTCTCCCTTCACTACTTTATCTCCTTTTTTTACATTGGGAACCTGATGAAATGTGGTGGTTGGTAGAAATAAAAAACCTTCCTGATCGTGATGAATCCCAAATCGTATGGTTACTTCGGAAGAATCGCCAGCTTTGCTCTGAAGTAAATAGGAATCATCGTCCACAATAATCTCATTGGAAGAAACTGATTGAACTGTACCCGGTTTGTTGCCCATAACGCCTTGCCCCGGCGCCTGAATTTCCATTCGCGGAATAAAGAGAAAAACCAGGCATACAAGACATATTCCGAATACCCACAGCAATACCATGCGGGCACCCACTTTGTCTGACAGCCATCCACCGGCAGCCCTGAAAATTCCGGCAGGTAAACTAAATGCTGTGGCCATAAAGCCTGCCGAAACTATAGACAAAGAATATACATTTACATAATAGGGGATAAGCCATTGAGCCAGCGCAACAAAACTTCCGAATACGAAGAAATAATAAAGCCCAAACCGCCATACCCTGGTTTCTTTCAAAGGTGACAAACGCTGAAGTATGGTCTTGGATTCTGTGGGTATTTTATTTTTGGTAGCCAAAAGAAAAATTATGCCCGTTATAAGAAGCAGAGCGGCATATAATTTCGGCAGTGCGCGCCATCCTTCAATATCAGCGCCATGGTTGGTGAGTTTATTTAGAAGAGTTGGCGCAAACAAAGTTGTCAGGGCTGCCCCCATATTTCCTGCACCAAAGATTCCTAATGCAGTAC
>DATCMY010000475.1:0-3237 GCA_036565505.1 Hanamia sp. | reverse complement strand
AAACATATCCTATCTGCACAAAGCCTATGCTTATGGGTTAAGAGCAGTTGGATTGTCACATTTTGGTCCCGGCCGTTACGCCCCCGGAACTAAAATGGAAGGAGGATTGACCCGCGCAGGATTTGAGTTGCTAAAGGAAATGGATAAGCTCAACCTGATATTAGATGTGACGCATTTGACGGATGAAGGGTTTAACCAGGCATTGGATCACTATAAGGGTCCGGCATGGGCCAGCCATTATAATGTCAGAAAGATTGTTCCTAACCAGCGGCAACTTAGCGATGAACAAATTAAACGTTTGATTGAACGGGGGTCTGTTATCGGGGGAATGCTTGATTGCTGGGCCATGGATATCCGGTTTATTGATACAGTTTCCGATCCCTGGCAATTGAATATCCGTTTGGAAAACCTGGTGGACCATTGGGATCATATCTGCCAGATAGCAGGTAACAGCCTGCATATAGCTATCGGTAGTGATCTTGACGGAATATTTGGAACGGAACAATCACCATGGGATATGAATTCGATTGCTGATCTGCAAAAATATCAGGACATTCTTTTGAAGCGAGGTTATACGCAGGTGGATGTAGAGAATATATTTTCCAATAACTGGTTAACATTTTTGCGTAAGGCCTGGAGCTGAACAGGGAATGGTTAGGCTTAATATGAATAAATATGATATAAACGGGCTATGAATAATCAACTTAAAAATAGTATCACACATCCACTTCTAGCCGGGGTTGCCCAGACCGATATCACACCGCCTCTTGGAACTTTTATTAACGGTGATTTTGTTACACATTATGCCCGGTATGTGCATGATAATCTGTTTGCGAAAGCCCTTGTATTCAAGAATAGCATAACCACTATAGCCATTATCGTGGTAGATATATGTGTAATGCCCAAAGAATTTGTTGATGAGGTAAAATCCATGATTACCCATCAAACAGGGATAGCATTTCAAAATATCCTTATTTCCAGCACCCATACACATGCCGCCGGCTCGGTTGAGTCAGTATATTTAGCACCAGCAGATATTCCATACACAAAAAAATTGCCTGATTTAATATTGCAGTCAGTACAAAAAGCGATACAAAAGTTGCGTCCTGCTAAAACTGCATTTGGTAAGGTAGATGTTCCGCAGCATGTAAGGTGCAGACGTTATTTTATGCAAAAAGATTATATAGCAGTCAATCCTGTTTTAGGAGGTGCAGATGAGATAAAAACCAACCCATTTGGAAAGGGGCAATTCATTAACAGGTGTGCAGCTCAAACTGATCCCCAGGTGAGCTATCTTGCTGTAAAGGGAATAGACGACAAATGGATAAGTATAATGGGAAATTATTCTTTACATTATGTAGGTGATTGGGAAAATGGGACTATTTCAGCAGATTATTTTGGGGAGTTTTCCAGGCAAATAGGGAAAAAGTTACAAGGCGGGGATGACTTTGTAGGCATGATGAGTAATGGCACCAGCGGTGATATAAATATCTGGGATTTTCAGGAATCAGCTATTTATCCATCTGAAAATTTTAAAAAAAGTGAACTGATCGCGAATGATATAGCTGAAAAAGTATTCCAGTCTCTTTCACAAATTAATTGGGAAAATGATCCTGTATTGAAAGTTGAATATGAAGAAATACCGATAGGAGTTCGTAAGCCCATGTTAGAAGATTTAGAAAGGGCAAAACAAATGGTTTCAGAAAGTAATTATGAAAATCTGCAGGTTACTGATGAAGGGCTGCTAAGTATTTATGCCCGTGAACAGATTTTACTTAATGAGTATCCTCATGTGTTATTATTCCCAGTACAGGCAATCAGGATCGGCAGTGGTATTATTGGAGGATTAGGTGGAGAAATATTTGCAGAAACAGGATTATGGCTAAAAGATAATTGTCCTTTTAAAAAATATTTTACAGTTGGTTTAGCAAATGCCAATTGCGGTTATCTTCCCCCGGCCCATGAAATGGAAAAGGGAGGATATGAAACCTGGCGGAGCAGGACAAGTAAACTGGAAGCTGATGCAGAAGAAAAGATTAGAAATAAACAGTTAGAGCTTATCCAAAAGATTGCAGTATAATTAAATAAAAGGGTAACATACATGATGGATAATTCAGGTGAATGGTATCGTATAAAACAGCCAGAAAAAATTGATTCTCCAGCCTTAATCTTATATCCAGAAAGGATAAAAGAAAATATAAATACGCTTAAGCGCATGGTAAATGGAACGGAGAAAATCCGTCCTCATGTAAAGACTTCAAAGTCAAAAGAAGCCGTGATGCTAATGATGGAGGCGGGGATAAAAAAATTCAAATGTGCAACTATTGCAGAGGCTGAAATGCTCGCTATTTGTGGTGCGCCTGATGTTTTATTGGCCTACCAGTTAAACAGTACAAAACTATTACGTTTCGTTAGTCTGATACAATATTATCCTAAAACAAGTTTTTCCTGTTTGGTTGATAACATTCAATCAGCAAAGCTTATTTCATCTACAGCAGCAACCTCAGGTATTGTGATTTCTGTTTTTATTGATCTGAATATTGGAATGAACAGGACAGGAATTAGCCCAGGTAATAAAGCGATTGATTTATACGAAACAATTGTAAAACTTCCAGGAATAAAATTAGCTGGCTTACATGCTTATGATGGTCATATCCATGAGATGGATCTGATAAAAAAAACTGAATTGTGCAACAAAGATTTCACGGCAGTAGAGGAGATGCGAAAAGTTTTAAAAACCAAAGGCTATCCAATGCCGCTTGTAGTTGCAGGCGGTTCTCCCACATTTTCTATTCATGCCCAACGTGAAAACTCAGAATGTAGCCCCGGAACATTTATTTTCTGGGATAAAGGATATCATGATGCTCTTCCCGAACAGCATTTTTTATTTGCCGCACTGGTAATATCCCGTGTGATTTCTATCCCTGCGGAAGGTACAATTTGTATTGATCTTGGCCATAAATCCATAGCATCAGAAAACGATTTACAACATCGTGTGTTTTTCCTGAATGCCCCTCATCTTAAACCGATAAGCCATAGTGAAGAGCATATGGTAGTTGACGCAGGAAAAGATCATTCATTTAAGGTCGGGGACCTGTTGTATGTTTTACCCATCCACATTTGTCCAACCGTTGCATTATACAGTCATGCTGTGTGTATAGAATCCGGCAAAATCGCAGGGAATTGGCAAATAATAGCCAGGGATCGTCAGATCATACATTAAGACTAAGCTATTAA
>DATCMY010000474.1:0-7221 GCA_036565505.1 Hanamia sp. | reverse complement strand
GGTATTATGCCGATAGAAAAAGGCATTGGACTATTTTGATGGTATAATCGGTATAAATGTGAAAATAAAAAACCCGGAAATAAATCCGGGTTATGTACTGAGAAATTATTTAATTATTCCTTGTATTTCAATTTTGAGTCATAGGCTAAAAAAACAAAAAAATAATCCTTTTTTTTATTAAAATATTATTGACTTAAAAACTCAACAATCTTGTTTTTTTCTGTTTCAGTCAATAGTGCCCTGCTTTGCATATGCATTCCAATGGTTTCCCATTGTTCAGGACTAAAAGTAGATGGAGAGGGAGTATTATGGCATCGCTGACAATTTTCAGACCATAATTGAGCTCCTGATTTCATCGATATTTTTTTACTGGCAGTGCAGCTATTTAGTATTACCATCATTGATCCTACAATCAAGACCAGTATGCTTATAATAGTAAGTTTTTTGTTATTTAAGATTTTCATTGCTTGTTGTTTTTAAAGTTCAATACAAAATTGCAGATATGCGGAATTGGATTTGGTGACTTCACCTGGATTGCCACCTAAATTGGCACTTACCGTATTGGTGCCTTTTATGGCTTCATAAGAGAATCTTGCAACGGTCCGCCAGTTTATCCAATAATTCAATCCAACAGAAAGTGAATTATCTTTTGTTCCCCACAATGAATTGGCAGGTGTAGTATAATTTCCATAACGTGCAGCCACTTCAAAGTTTTTGACAACCTTGTTTGGTGAGAACATAGGCCTTAATGCAGCCATAATATAACCGGTCTTGGTGTGGTTGTCAAAAGTATAAGTAGTGTTAGGATCGTTCGGATCAGTATATTCTGCATTATCTATTTTTGCTTCGCTATATTGACCTTTTATATTCAATTGAAATGGAGTAAGATTTTCAACAAGGTTGAGATCCAGTGCAAATAAATTGGCATTGGCATTTGCAAATTTGCCGCCCGCATCTCCTACTTTTCCCGTCATCACAGAGGCCCCCAATTCAAGAGATGAATTGGCAAATGGCAACCATCCTATCCTTCCGGTAAATGTTTTGTTTTTATTATTATCTGTTATTCCAATAAATTCGGTGGTGCCATCTGGTTGTAACTGCATTCCGTTGGAAAGGGCAAAATCATAACTCAATTTCATAGTACCCGCCTGGATTCCGCCTTCAGCTTCCACCGCAAAATCGGTAGCATCAGGCACACCTTCTGGATCTGAAGCCAATTTGTTGATCCAGCCTGCCGCCAAACGTTTACTATAAGTACCAAAAGGCAATACCAAATAACCGCCCCTGAGTATTAATCCCGGTGCTGCATCATAAGTAACGGCCGCCCAGTTAACGCCTAATCCGTCTGCACTAAAGGATGGCTCAAATTCCATTAAAAATTTTTTCCCGTGCCTCCAAAGTAGCATAGGGCTGAATTCAAAGTGGTCTGCATCGCCGATATTATTGGTCTTTGAAACTTCGCTTGAACCATTAGAAGTAACAGTGGTTTTGTTGTTTACATAACCGAAAGTAAGCAGCCCTGCAATCATTAGATGAGAGTCGCCTGGTTTGGTAAATTGGGTTTCCTGTTCAAGGGTATTAACCCTGTCAAGTAGCGAAGAATCAACTACAGTAGTGGGTTCCTGGGCTTTCGTAACTGTGGAAAGCAACAAGAACAGGCAAATTGCCGGTAATCGTTGAATTAATTTGTTTAAATGTTTCATAACGTTTTGATATAAGTGTGTGAGTTGGTTTACTTATTTTTTAGCCAGTGTTCTGATATAATTAATCACTGCCCATCTTTGGTCTGGACTTAGCACTGCTTTAAAGGGAGGCATAGCTGTGTGTGCATGTCCTTCTGAAATTTTATAAAATAATGTTCCATCAGATTCTGCCTGAACAGATGGGGAAGTGTGGTCGGCGGGTTTTGGATGAAGCGATGCTGATGCAGGTCCGTCTCCTTTTCCTTTAGTGCCATGGCAAGGCGCGCAATATGCCTCGTACAGGGTATGTCCGCTTTTTAAAGAAGCAGGATTTGCGGCTTCAGGATTTTTAAGTTCTCCTGCAGCTTTAGGTACTGGCCATGATCCTGATTGAGCCTGGGTAAAATAATTGCTAAATAATAATACAGTAGCAAGGGTAATGATTTTAAAGAATTGAGGGGAAGATTTTGACTGATTCATAATAAAGAATTATTGATTTGAAAAACAAAATTAAGATGTGAAATGTGGTTGAATTATTGTTTATGATCACAATCATATTAGAGCATGACCGCAAACATTGTACTAGAAATTTTAAGAATTATTGGTTGTATCGGACCAGCAATCATGTAATTTTATTTTTAAAATAAAGGACAAAAATATCCTGTTTTAATTGATGATTGCAATTTGTATATCCTGCTGCAGGAGGGGGTTTGCTTACATTATGCAACACTTGTAATCTTGTCAATATTTTAGCTAATACCATTGTATATTTTGGCACGCTTCATTTAGAAAAATAAATTGAAATTTTGCGTGATAATGACATAGATTGTGTTTTTTTTCATGAAAAATCTTACTTTTTTGTGACAAAACCGCTCGATAAATTCTGATTGGAAATTCAAAAATAACCTGCTGCATGGTAAAAAAATCCCTTTCTTCCCGGAATACCTTATCCGGGGAACTTAATATTATTAGTTTAATAATAAATAACCGGTATGCCATTCTACAAAGTATATGATCCGCCTGCTGAGCTCAGTACGCTCATTCGAGAATTCCAGGTGTATCATGCCAATTGGAATGAAGAAGAAAAATTGCCTCTGCCATATATTACCTGCCTGGCCAATACAGAACAGAATCTATATTTTTATATTAAGGATTCTATTAAAATTATTCCGGCCTTAAATGTGGAAATACCTATTCCGCATGTAATTGTAACGGGGCCAAAATATAAACCTGCGGGCTTACTGTTTGGTAAAGATCACCTGATGATCAAAATAGCATTTTACCCTACCGGCACTTATCGTTTACTGGGTATTAATATGCAGCAAACCGTGAACACGGGTATAGATGCAACCACCTTTTGGGGTGAGGATGTGGCTGTTGTTTTGGATCAATTGCGCAGCACTTCTTCTTACGAACAGATGATTGAAATTGTTGTTGATTTTATTGAGCAAAAATTTGATCGTTCATGCAGGCCGGAAGAACCTATTGATACTGTAGCTATTCAAATGCTTGATCCGCGAATAGATCGCAGTATAGAAGAATGGGCATCCATGGCTTGTCTTAGTCTCCGCCAGTTTGAACGAAATTTTATTACAAGAGTTGGCATATCACCTAAATTATTCATACGGATAATTCGTTTTGAATACGCGATGAAAATAAAAAATGAGGGTACCTGTAAAAACTGGACTGAGATAGCATTAGCATGTGGTTATACCGACTCATCGCACCTGCTGAGAGAATTTAAAGAGTTTGCCGAATTTCCACCAAGCCGTTTTTATGAACAACCAACCAGTGGTTACAGTGAATTTCCTACAGGCTAAAGAATGTCGTTTTTTTACTAAAAATTTCTTAGGGGAAACAATATGTTTGTTTTGCAATCCTGAACGTATAAGATTTACATCCAAACAGGATCTGCTGATAATTTCTTTTAATCAATAAAAATATTTTTTTATGGACAACAACAAGCTTGACTTGTTTAGGCAAGTTATTGAGGAAGGTTTTGGCAATGCCGATCTCTATGTTATTGATCAATTGATGAGTGATAACTTAATCGAACATCAGTTTGGTGCAAGAGGAGGAAAAGAAGGAGTAAAAAAAGCAATCCTTAGTTTGGCAGATGCATTTTCTAATCGGAATTACAAACTTATTAATCATTCGATAGATGGCGATATGGTTTGGGTTCATTACCGTTACAGTGCAGACCATACGGGTTTCTTTATGGGACAGGAACCTACAGGCAAAAAGTTTTCAATAGATGTAATGGATATTGCCAAATTTGAAAATGGAAAAATAATAGAGCATTGGGGCGTGCCCGATCGTTTTGCTATGATGATGCAATTAGGATTTCTTCAACCAACAACTAATAAAGTATGAATCAAAAAAATCACCCCGGCGTTTATTTACCGCCCCCGCTTTTATATGTTGCCTTTTTCTTTTTGTCAATCTTTATTCAAAAAAATATTCCAATTAATGCAATCTGGCAAAATACAATCCAGGCAAATGTTATTGGTTGGATACTCATCATACTAAGCGGCTTATTTATTGTTACAGCCCTGCAGCGGTTTATTACTTCAAGAAACACAATAGTTACCATCAGGCCGGCAAAGTCCTTACAAACAAATGGGATTTACGCATTCACCCGAAACCCCATGTATTTAGGGCTGCTCTTGCTTTATAGTGGCATAGCCACCTTTCGTGGCAACTGGTGGACTTTTATTTTGATTCCATTGCTGGTCATAGTGCTTCAGTCCTATGTAATCAGAAAAGAAGAACTCTATCTAAACCGTGCTTTCGGTGAAGAATTTGATAACTATAGAAAAAAAGTAAGAAGATGGATTTAAATATTTGCAAGGTTGAATTAGCAGATATTATTTTTTAAACAATAACTTTATTTTATCACATTTAATTATTGCGATGGTCGCAGTAATGATAGATTTGATTGATCAAGCTATACAAATAATTAAAATGATAAAATACATTCTTGCTATTGGATTCATTTTTTCTTCCAACTTATCATTTTCCCAGGGCGGTATTGCCAAATCTATTTGGATTTCATCACCGGTAAAAATAGATGGCAATGCGCAGGAATGGATCCTGCCATTGAGATATTATGATCCAGGTACTAAATTATTTTTTGCCTTTGCCAATGACGATAAAAATCTTTATTTATGTTTTCAAACTCCCGATGAAATGAATGAGAGGAAGATAATGCATGCAGGCATGAAGGTTACTTTAAGCGCCAAAGGAAAACATAAAGCTTCTGTCAATTTTCCCATGGTACAAAAGCCAGGATCTGTACCGCCGGAAAACGAGAATACCGGCCAACAAAGTTTTGACCGTAAAAACAGAAGAAACTCTTTTCTTATAAAGAATACAATGATGGAAGTAAAGGGTTTTGCTACCAGGAGTGGAATGATACCGATAAACGATAGCTCCGGTATTAATGCATCCATAAATTGGGATGAAGCCAATAAATTTACTTATGAAATTGCAATTCCGTTTAAAGAATTGTTTGGTAATGATTATAACGCCGCAGATCTTTCAAAAGATATTTCTTTGGACATAGACATCAATGCGGTTACAAAGCAAAACTATCCCAACTTCGGTATGGAAGAAAATGATAGACGGGGCAGGGGAGGACGAAACGGCGGAGGAGAAGTTATGAATCATGAAAGAAATGAGAATGGAGAAGAAGAAAATTCACAACAAACAATGGAAAACAGAATGGCAATGCTAATAAAAAGTAAGCTGAGGCAAAAATTTATTTTAGCACAAAATAATAATACCAAATAATTGATTTATGACAGATGTCTATCGGTTTTCCCCCAAAAACCATGCTTGTTCTTTTGATATTGTTTCCGGGATCTCTTACCAGGTTGTAGTATTATCCAATACTTATTTATACCTGAATTTATAAAATAAGATTATGCAGGCAAAAATTAGCGTTATACTATTAGCAACCATGATAGGTAAATTTCCACCGGCAATGCCATAGATAAGCCAAAGCAATGTGCCAAAAGAAAAGAGGGCATACATTCCCATTGAAATACCAGATGTATTTTTTGTTTTTATAGTATGAATTGCCTGCGGGACAAATGAAATTGTTGTGCAGGCAGCGGCAAAGAGTCCAATGATGGTCGTAAAGTTCATTTGTCTTTATTTAAAAAAGGTCTGAAAAGCAGGATAATATTTTTGCATTGGGTATCAAAATTAATGATGAAGATAACTACTAATACCGATTGGATTTGAATTTAGTGCAACAGATATTTATGAAACGGTTCTAAACAAATTCTATTCCTGAATTTCAGCTATTGATCTTTGCCTTTAATGAAATTCAGTATGGTAATTGATCCCAAAAATATCTGGTATTTGAAAAAAAATAACAGCTTAGTATAAACGTAGATTGATTTTGAATCCTAAAAATTATTGATAATATTTTTGTAAGTAATACCATCTTGATTTAATAAGTAGTCCAAAGGAACTACGTTGAAATCTTAGATGGTATTATGCCGATAGAAAAAGGCATTAAACTATTTGCTGGTATAATCGGTATAATAGAGATGGTGATTGCTTTGCCAATTTTGAATTACTTCTTAACAATTATTTATGTAGCGTATTAACATTTTATAATTTAACCTGTACATCAATTTACTATCTCATTAACATAAACAATTTTTAAACAATTAAAAATTTAAATTATGAAAAAGATTATTACACTCTTATTTTTTGTTGGCGCTTTTGCAACTTCCTTTGCCCAATATGATCATCAGCAAAATAATAATAACGAACGAAACAGGGGAAACGATCAATATGGCCAACGACATGATGATGATAACAGCTATGGTCGCAATGTTTACGATAATAGAAATTCTTATCCTGCAAGAGAAAGAGGCTATCAAATTGATCAGATAAACCGGAATTTTAATTATAAAATTCAGTCTATTCAAAATGATCGTTACATGAGGCGTCGCGAAAAAAGAGAAGCTATCCGTCATGCTGAAAATGAAAGAGCAAGACAAATTCAAATGGTGAACGCAAGGTTTATGGGCCACGATCGTGATGGTTACCAAAAACATGATGATGACAGAAGATAATATAGAACTGTGATCCCTAAATGAATGCCCCGCTTTTGCGGGGTTTTTGTTGATATTATTCTTGTCAAAATTAAATTACCTATTCTTATTTATTACTGATGGATATTTTTTGGCCCGGAATAATCTATTCTATTTATATTTATGGATAATCTATCTCTAAATCATAAGCATGAAAAATAAAATTCTATTATCACTGTTGTTTATTATTTGTTCCGCATTACTGGTAAATGTAAGTGCCCAGTCTCATGAATCAAAAACAGGATCAAAAAAGGCGGCGGAAAAATGGTTTCACCAAAAAGAATGGTTGGGTGGCTTACAATTGAAGCCTCATAAAACTGTGGATATTCAGGAATTTGCAAAGCAATACCGGCTCAACAAAGTATATTGGGATGAAGCATTTGCATTTCTTAAAAACCATGACCTGCAAAATTTAGCCGTTGGGAAAT
>DATCMY010000473.1:0-4361 GCA_036565505.1 Hanamia sp. | reverse complement strand
TGCAAGTAGGATAGTAGCTGTACCGCCACCTCCTGCTGTATTATCCTTTACTGTTGGAGTGCCGCCCCCTACGTCTGCAAATATTAATGTTATGGATGAGCCCGCTTGCCAATTAGCCGTTGTTATTGCATTTATTTGTGTATTACCTGCTATAGTAAATAAATTACCATCACCACCTAAAGTAAGGTTATTTGCTGCGGCTACATTTGCACCTGCGGTTAATTCAAATCTTGCAGCACTCATTAATTGATTCCCTGTATGTGTTTTTACCCCTGCAAAACTTTGTGTTCCTGTACTTACCCAACCACTATCCGTTGTACTGGCTTTTGTCATTGATATATTTGGAGTAGTTGTACCGTTAGTAACTGATAGAGGTAATGTGGCTGTAACATTTGTAACTGTACCTGCATATTGAGGTATATTAGTAATGCCAGTTAAATTATCGTATGTTGAAGGACCGCTTGTACCTATTGTTGTTACCGAAAATAATGGCCTTACCTGTGTAGAAAAAAGAGCAATATAATTTGTATCTAAAGAAATAAATGAAGGCACTCCAATAGTCGGGCTTCCAAAAACCTTATAAGTAGCTGCTGTTGAGCTAAGAGTAAAAGCTATATTTGGTATAGTTGTAGGATTGGTAACTGCTGTTGTAAATAACGGGGTTAAATCTGTTGTACTAACAGAATCTACCGAACCACCTCCACCTCCACCTCCAGAAGATGCTATAGTTACATTTACCCTGTTATTACCCGGGTCATCGCCAAGTGTAAGTGTTACGTTTGCTCCTGGAATAAAATTTAATCCTCTTTCAGTAAAAGATGGTGCTATTCCACTTTTTCTTACGTTAACTCCATTCCATGTAAGTGTACCTAAATTTTCTGTTAGTCCTGTTCCTACTATTTCTGCACCTAATCCGCTACCATTTGAGTAAGCTAATCCTGTAAAGGTAGTAGCAAGTGAGAGTGTTGGAGTTGTTGTAGGATTAGTAACCGTTCCTGCAAAACCGTTGCCATTGGTAAAAGAAAAATTAGTAACTCCTGTACTATCTACCCTAAAAACAAAATAATCTACGCCACCAATAGTTTTAAATATACTGTCCGTTCCCACCTTTTTATAGACGTTTCTCATCCATTTCGAAACTGTGTCAGCCGGAAGTAAATACGTTGGTGTAAACCATTCAGGTGCTGTTGCTCCTGCATTAACTCTAAAAAGTTGGTTAGCTGTACCTATTGCTTTTTTTGATAAAGCCGTTCCTGATATATAATAAGGTACATCCCCTTGTGTCCATGATGTTAATCCAGTACCACCGTAAGTTGTAGTTATTGGTGTTGCGTTCCATATCCCTGTAGTTATGGCACCTGTATTTGCAGTAACTACCATCCCATTTAAAGATGTTACACCTGTTAATGCGCCTAAAGTTAAAGTGGCCTGGGGAGTTGTTGTAGGGTTTGTTACCCCCCAATTTACCCCCTGATTTGTTACACCTGAAAAATTAGTAACTGTTCCTGAATATGATGTTGGAAGTTTATATTGAAAATAAAAACTACCGTTTACACGCCTGAAAATACTATCGTTACTACGTATTAATGAATCAGTAAAGTTGTTTGCAAAAAATGTTGGCGGAGATGAACCGCTTGTATTATTACCAAAATTTGTGTACGCTGCTGCATTGGATAATGAAAATGATAAAGCGGGAGTTGTTGTTGAATTAGTAACCGATGTTGTAAAAAGGGGGGATAAATTCCCAGAGGAAAAGTCAGTCAATGTACCACCACTAACGGTTGATGCAATAGTAATACTATCTGTATTGTCTGTAACTGTTATTCCTAATCCTGATTTTATTTTTTTGAAATTAAAATTATTTGCTACTGTATTTTTATAAACTCCTATACCTAATCCTGATAAATTAGATGCAGAATAAAGAGTTTGTGTTCCACTTGTTGTAATCTCTATCCATTTATTTACAAGAACATTACGATAATATATTTTACCATCCGAAGTAGTTCCTATTCTTGCAAAAGCATAATCTTTGATGGATGTTAAATTAGCGGCTGTAGTATCTACAAATTTAGCATCAATAAATCCTGTATTAGCTTGCATCGCATTTGTTACTGCTAAAGTAGTAGGTGCATTTGCAACACTTTGTTTTATTGGAAAACTATCTACCCCATCATGCTTAAATGCAGAGCAAGTAAAGGAAACAAAAAGTAGTATGATTGAAAATATTTTTTTCATTTTTTTATCTTGTTGGTAATATTCTAAATAATTCTCCCAAAGCTGCTGCCTGATAAATAGTAAATAACCCCGTATTTCTGTTAAAAGAATAATACGAACTTCCATCCCCTAAATTAGTTGTATTCTGTGTAATTCCACCTCTTGTAAATTCAATATTATATCCTATAAATGTATCAAGAGTAACTGATGTATCTCCTGCTTTCATTGGCTCTGTAGCTGATGTAGCTACATCAATTGCCCAGTCATAAGGATTTGGCAAGTTTGTAATATTACCACCCGGAATAACAGTTCCACCTCCTGCACTTTCTGAAATAACTTGCGCTTGTTGTCCATATATGCCACAAAGCCATATTAAAAAATTGGTTGTTTCTCTTAAAGATTTATCTGTTTGTGCGCCACCATTTGACCCCCACCTTAAAGCATCTGTAACCAAAGCAATGGTTAGTGGTGATCCGGGTGATGCTATTCTTGTTCCAAACATTGCACCAAGTGCATTATCATTGGCAGCTAAATAGGTGCTTATATCTCCTCTTGATATTCCTTGTGATATGGTTGATATTGACATTGTTTAAAAATAAAGGCTTTGATGTAACCGCATAAATGTTGCTCTACTAAAGCAGTTTTGTCCCGCCGCAATATCATTACCATACTCGACAGCATTAATTCCTGCAATAATATTTGTCCAAAACAAACCTATATTTCCGCTATAATTTGTATCTTGGTATGTTGCCGGAGAAAGCCCAATAAGTTGTACCAAATAATATAAAAATTGTTTATTAAATTCGGCTAATGGATAAGTGTCATTAAATGTATCAATAACTACGTTTGATGAATCAAGCCAATCTACTTGTATGTTTGCACCAATATCTTCGGTAAGTATATTTAAAATAATACTGGAATCTGCTATACTCCAATCAGTATAATTCACCGTTCCATTACCTGTAATGTAATTCCCGAAAGCGTCAGAAACATAAATACGTCTTTTAGAAATAGTACCCAAAGTGCCTGGACTTGTGTCCACCACAGTAAAACTGGAAGGTGTAATTGCAGATTGTAATACATCTATTGATGGAGATATAGCCATTGTTATTAAAGGTTTATCGAAATTAACATTATTGTTTTATATTTTTTTATTTTGCTTCAACTAATTTTCCATTCCCACTTGTTACTGTTTTACCACTGTTAGTTACTATTGTTCCTTTTTTAGGAACTAATTGTCCTCCTGATGCGCCACCTCCGCCCCCTGATCCACTATCTGATGCTTTTTGAGATGTATTAGCCCTTGCTCCTGTTGTCCCTGAAATACCTGTTAACATAAATGATTGAAAAATATTACTTGCATCCGCTGGACTTGTCCCATTATCGTGGGCTGATTGAAATAAATTATGTAATCCTTCGGCAATTGGAATCGGTAAACTTTGTGTTGCATATTCAAGCCATCCTACATCTCTGTGTTTTGAATCGGGCTTAATATTTGAAAGTGGTAATTGATTTCCATTATAATCGGTTTGTGTTATCATATCAAATATTCTTGAATATAAAGGCGCTAACTTTCCTCTTGTCCTTCCTATTATTGCTTTACCATAAGCCTGTGTTTTTGTATCGCCATGTAATTCTTTTTTATCTTCAAATGGTATTTCCCCTAATTTATGAATAAAATCAACTGTTGACATCATTCCTGAAGTGGGATCAATGGTAGTATTACCAAATTTAGGACGCAACCAATCCTTATCATTTGGGTTAAAAAGATTGGTTGGGTTATTTGGACTTATTACTTTTTGAATAGCTGCATTTGCAAGCAATAGGCTGCCATAAGTGCCAAGCTCCCATCCAACTCTTGATGCCCATACTTTAGCAAATACCCTATCTTCCACACTCACTTTATCTGGGTGTATTAATGCTTTTAATGCTATTCTTGTAGCGTTAAGTGGATTGCGTGTTAGTTTACCCCAACGTGCAGCCTCCATACCTCCAGCAAAAGTTACTTCGTTTATAACTTCTGGTATTTTTAAATTAGTTGCACCCGTTGCATTGTTAACCAATTTAACTATACTCTTTACTGCTCCATCGTCTTGCTTTTCTTCTTCTGTCAATTTATTGTAATGATACTCCGATAAGTCCTGCCT
>DATCMY010000472.1:0-31678 GCA_036565505.1 Hanamia sp. | reverse complement strand
CCATCGCCTAAGCCTTTTGCTCCATGGCATGATTTACAATGTGTATTCCATAAAGCTTTGCCCGCTTTAATTGATTCGGCATTGCTTGCTACTTCATTTTTTTTGGCTTTGGCAGCGGCAGGTACCGTCCATGGTTTCTTTTGATCATTTGTATTGACATTTAGAGTAAAGCTGGCCACTATAAACCCTGTGGCAAGGATTGTAATTATTCCTTTTGTTTTCATTGGTTTTTATGTTTTAAGTTTTAAATTATAAATTAGACTAATAAAATAGATTAAAAGTTCCACAGATGCGTAATATTAAATCCAATCACAAACTGACCTTCTCTATAATCATTCTGATTAAACATATTGTTGCTCTGTGGTACAATGCTATAATAATTGCCAGCAAATACCTGGAACGCATGCGAACTGGTAGTTGTCTCAAAACCTAAACAAATATTAGGTTGTGGATTATTGGTAGGATGCTGTGTAAGCGGTTGATCGTAACCAGCTGTGATAGCAGATTTTTCAGATATTTTATATCTGCCTGCTACTGATATTGCAAAATGGTAATTATGCATTTTTTCACGGATAGCACCTTTGCTGTCCACATAAGCTTCTACATTATTAAACCAGGAGAAACTGGGTGCTACCTGCACAGAAAATTCATCAGTTATTTTTCGTGCGATGATTAACTGGTTAAAATAAGAGAACCTGTCAACGCTATTACGGAAATTGCTTTTATCTCTTGCATCAATTACTACGTTTCCAAAGTAAGTAACACTCACCGGCATGGTACCTGGTGTCTGTTCGAGCAATGCATATTTCGCAAACATATCTACCTGCATCCTTTCTTTAGTAACTCCCGCACCTACTAATAATTTATTGACAGGTGAATAGCTAAGCCCGATCCTGATATTAGAAGGAGCAAAAATTCCATAAAGGTCTTTTTTGCCATTATCGACTGTTCCAAACCGGTGTTGGATAGCCATTTCCAGTGTTCCTTTTATGGGTACCATTACCGATTGATTGTCCATTATAAACACACTTCCAAATGTGTTTTTTACAGGTTTTGCCTTTTTAATAACAGGCGCTTCTTGTGCTGTTGAATCCTGTGCAAACGATTGGCCTGCTGAAAGCATCAGCAAGGCAAATGTGGCAAGAAGCTGTAATAGAATTTTATTATAATTTTTCATGTTGCTTTTTTTAATTGTTATTAGCACCTTGTGTTATCCATGCCAGTACGAGTGCAGCATAGTCTTTATGAACACCGCTTACAGGCATTGGTGTTCCCCGTTTACCAGTCATCTTTTGATAGATGACACTGTTTTGAGGGTTTGCTTTATCAAAATAGTTGCCTATAGTGAGTGAGTTATACGCATTGGTTTCTGTCAGGTTTGGCGCCTGTCCACCTGTACTATGGCAACCACTGGTATTACAACTTTTATTGAAGATGGGAATAATGTCCTGGGAGAAACTCACTGTTCTTGTTATTGTTGGGACATCTAAAATTACAGTTTTGTCCTTGTAACAGCCTGACAGGAAGAAGAGGGTTCCCAACACCAGTATTAACCCCGCTAATGTTTTTTTATGAAACATAATATTTTGTATTTTATGTGAAATATTCTCTCACGCTTACCGGTTATTTTTGAAATTTCAATACCAGGTTTGGCTGAATACCATGTTGGTAATTTGAATTATCCCAAATAGCAATTCCAAATACCTGGTCTTGCAGGCTTGAAAAATCAATATCCTGTTTCAATACATCACCAGTTTTCAAAGCACGTTGGTATTCCAGAACCCATCCGGTACCTGTATATTTTGCGCCAGCATTAATGTCTGCTCTACCTCCAATTAAAGGAACGCCAATATAAGCGGGAATTGAATTTTTTGCAGTGGGTCCTGTAGCAGTACCAGATCTTTGATAATCGGTGCCCACAGTAGGATCAATTGTGGAACCATCACTTAAAGTCAACACACCAGTTGAACTTACTCCGGTTACTTTTTTTGCTTTACCACTGGTAGTATCAGCTATTAAAATATAACCGGCACTTCCGGCTCCAGGTATTACCCAAATTGGAACGTTAACTTTTGAACCTGTACCATCTAATGCTAAACTCTGTGAATTATTTACTTCACCTTGAGTAGGAGAGCTAGTATAATTTGGTCGATATGGCCACGTCGTAGAAAAAGTACCATCCGGAACAATACCATCCACGTGTCTTCCATTTCCATTACCACCTGTTACGTTGGTATAAGCCGGACCACCAGCCCAATCCTGGTAATTGTCATCCATAAAATGCAGGGATGCATCTTTGCTGATATAACCTAAACGGCCCCACCACATATCAATTTTTTCAGATGCCCCATTAGTATAATGGTTCCCGCTTGCATTAGCTGTATAAACCGGTGGATTTTTCGAATAATCCAGATAAGGAGTAAATACATGGCAGCTGGCATAGCAAGTTTGAGAGATGAATTTCGGTGTAGAATTATCAATGTTCCAAAGCATCGCAAATCTATCTTCACCGAAGCCAGTTCTTGATAAAACTCCGCTTCCATCATAGCTGTTACTTGAAGGTTCTTTTGCCCATCCTGTTTTTCCGGTAACATTCGCCGCAGGATTAAAAAACCAGGGAGCAGTATTCACACTTTGAGTTAAATCCGGAATTTCTACTAAAAAATAAATATTTTGGTCATCATACATGGAACGGATCGTTGCAGGATATTTCTGACCACTATAGCCGGCAAATAAACCATTGCCCGGATCCGGCACTGTAGGAGTAATTTGTAATTTAGTTGCTTTATCCCACATAGCATCAATGGTACCATCAATAGTTGGAGGGGTGGTTGTCTTTAAAGAAATAAGGTCAGTTGAGCTGTTAATTTGAGGTATATCTAATACCTGGTTATCTTTTGTACAGCTAACCACATAACCAATTGATAATACAATAGTGGTAATTACCCACATGTATTTTGTTTTGAAAAGTTTCATAAACCTGTTTTAATTTGAAAAAAATTATTTTGAAGAAGAACTTCTATACTTATATAAAATTGACGGTGCAAGATATTTACGAGCCCATGATAATTTTATGACAATTGTCACAGCAAAAAATGATTAGGATCATAAAATGAAGTCCGCTTTTTCCATTTTATTGTAGATGCATTCATAAACAGTTAGAAAATAAAAAAATAAATGAGAGAATCTATTGCCCTACATTTTTCATAGAGTATCTTTTTATGGCCCTTCACCAGGTTCCGGCACTTCGTAAGGTGGCGTTTCAAAAGGATCTTCATCGGGAATTATATCCGGTACTTCCTCAGGTACCAGGGGAATTTCAGTAATTTCATCAGGATGTATTTCAGGATATTTTGCCGGTGGAATTTCAACTGGCTCTTTGGGTGGCATTTTTTTGGGCATCATAAAAAATTTATAAGTTTAAAATCTATTGGCCATTCACCTCTACACTCCAAAAGGATAAGTTTCCGGTACCTGTTGCCCATCGGGCTTAATATGCAATGGATGCAAGGCTTTTGTTTCATCAAGATAAATAAACGCATCATAACGCAACGGCAAAATAGTAGGTACATAATTACCATATTGTTCATACTCCGGGTTATACACTACACCCACTGCACGGTGCCCAATATGATTTTCCATCAACATATCATTACTCATAAAATCATCCATCAGTAATAATTTATTTTCTTTACCTGCATTGTGCAGTGAATATTCCCAACTACCTTTTATTGCTTCCGGCAATTGCATTGCCTTCATTTCGGCTCCCCAGTTTCTACCAGCCATCACGGTTCCTGAGTAGGATCCAAACCCTACAAGGAAAACTCCTTTATCATGATGTTCCATCCTTGCCAGTTCGCCAATATTAAACATACCTTCATCTGCCATATCAGTAGCTCTTGCATCACCAACGTGAGTGTTATGAGCCCACACGATTACTTTTGAATTTTCTCCATGAAATTTTAATAAACGTTCGAGCGTATCGGCCATGTGCCTGTCACGAAGATTCCAGCTATGCGGGCCTCCTTTGATCATGGCACGGTAATACCTTTCAGCGTTCACAGTAACCAACGCGTTTTGTTCGGCACTGAACACATTTTCATGATCGGTATTATAAGATGGCAGTTTTTGCTGAATTTCTTTAAGCAGATTTATCACTTCATTTTCGCAGAGTTCCGGCACGAATTGCGTTGCTCTCGCATACGACTGTCCTTCATCTTTTCTATAAGGTTCAAAACATTGAAAAGCTTCTTCAGCTACTTTTAATGCAGCAGGATCTGTTTTTTTCAAATATTGCATTATATTTTCCATACTTTCCCACAGGCTATAAACATCCAAACCATAAAACCCGGCTTTCCTGTTGGCCGGCAATCCTTCATTATGGTGTTGCATCCAATCGGCCAGCGCTACTATTTCCCAATTGGCCCACATCCAGGTAGGCCAGCGGTTAAATGCATGTAACACCTTGAATGAACTTTTGTTATCAATATCATACCCTTTTACAAAACGGTTGAGCCTGTAACAATCGGGCCAGTCGCCTTCAACGGCGATAAAGTTGAAGCCCTTTTCTTCAAACAGCCGTTTGGAAATATGAGATCGCCAGGTATAATATTCATGAGTGCCATGGCTTGCCTCGCCCAACATCACAATCCTTGAATCACCTATCCTGTCAAATAACGGTTGCAAATCTGCTTTGCTTTTTAACGGATAAGCCCATTGTTTAATGACGCCACTCAATTCCGCTTCATTGGGTTTCGCTTCTTTAGTAAAATAACGTCGCATGATTTTTTTATTTTAGATAAACAATCCCGATTTTATCGGTAAATCAATACTTGCAACTTCAGTGGATAAAAGGTAAAATTTTCTATTCAATAACATTTAATCAAAGCAAGTTCAATTAATATCTAATACCAATGAGCACGGTTACTTACTTTGCTGACGATGGTCATTCCTTCTAAGCATGTTGACTGATAAATTTGTAGTAATTAAAACAGAAATATTATGTCCCAAAAAAATTCAAGCATCACCACCCTGCAAAACCTGCTGGATTTCGATGCCCGCAGGTTTATCAGTGCAGAAGCACAATTAAAAAGGATTTTACCGGAATGGATCAACAAAGCGGGATCTGTAAAACTAAAAACTGTATTGCAGAAATATCTTGACCTGGTACAACAACATATACAAAAGATGGAAGGCTTTTTTGAAGAGGAAAAAATTAACTCAATAAGCCTTACTAACAGGGTAATGCGGGCATTTATTGAAGATGCAAAAGAAAAGATGGAACAATGCTCGGATGCAGCCATAAAAGACGCATGCCTGTTGGCATCAGTACAGGCCATTAATCATTTCAAAATAAGCACCTATGGCACGGCTGCCGCATTTGCCAAGGCTTTGGGTATGGAAAAATCAGGAATTGTTTTTCATGAGGCAGAAATAAATGAAAAACAAATTGATGACAGGCTTTCTCAATTAGCAGAGCATGAAATTAATGTAGAGGCTAAATCTCCACTTGTTTTACCGGGTTAATAAAAATATGGATTTTCGATATCATAATGAAGTGAGTATTCCTGCGGGAAGTGTAACTGTAACAGGAGAATTATTTATACCTGAGACAGCAAAAGCCATTATTGTTTTTTCGCATGGAAGTGGCAGCAGCAGATTTAGTAAAAGAAATCAACAGGTAGCAGGATATTTGCAAGCTAAGAATTTCGGCACATTATTATTTGACTTACTAACTGAGGAAGAAGATAAATATTATTACAACCGGTTTAATATTTACCTGCTTGCAAAAAGATTAGCCGGTGTTACTGAGTGGCTGAAAAAACACCCTGCAGCAAATGATTGCCTCATCGGCTATTTTGGCGCCAGTACCGGAGCGGCATCAGCCTTGCAGGCTGCAGCCCAATTATCTGAAATTAGCGCCGTGGTTTCAAGAGGTGGCCGCCCTGATCTTGCAATGGATTATTTAGAGAGTGTGAAAGCGCCAACGCTGTTAATTATAGGCGGACTGGATACTGATGTGATAGAATTAAATAAAGAAGCTTATCGCAAATTACGATGCATTAAAGAATTGGTGATTGTAGAAGGAGCAACTCATTTATTTGAAGAAGACGGAAAGATGGATCAGGTAGCGGAACTGGCCTCTGCATGGTTTAAAAAATATTTACAGCCTGTAAATGTTTGATAGCAAATGCAGCAGAATAAAACAGAAAACAGATGAAGAAAAATGAGAAACGATAAAACAGAATTTATGTTTAAAGATAGAATAGAAGCAGGTTTACAACTTGCTTTGAAATTGAAAAAGTATAAGAACGATCCGGGAATAGTATTAGCTGTGCCGCGTGGTGGCATACCTGTTGCTTACGCTGTCGCCAAAGAATTAGGTTTCCCTGTAGAAGTGATTCTGACAAAAAAAATTGGTCATCCAATGAATAAAGAATATGCCATTGGAGCTGCCAGCCTTAGCGACTACTTTATTATACCACACGAAAATGTTTCAGAAGAATATATTCACCAGGAAGTAAAAAGGATACGTATCAGGCTTAAAGAAATGTATACTAAATTTATGGGTGACAGGGAACCGGAAAACCTAAAAGGAAAAACAGTAATTGTAATTGATGATGGCATTGCAACTGGCAATACCCTGCTGGGAACAGTAAATATATTGCGCAAAAGCCAACCGGGAAAAATTATAATAGGCGTGCCTGTTGCCTCTAAAAGTGCTGTAAAAAAATTATCAAATGAAGTAGACGAAGTAGTGGCGGTATTGATACCGGATGAATTTTATGGGGTTGGTGCATTTTATGAAGATTTTGAACAAGTGAGTGATGAAGAAGTAATTTATTACCTTAATAAGTTGAGAAAACAAAATCAGACAGGACTCGTAAATTGATTTTTTCATTTAGTGATTTTCATTAGCGTTGCGTTATTATAAGAATTAGTTCTTTGAAAATATTGTCAATATTGAGTTTGAAGAGATTTTGGTGCTAATACGATTTGAATTTTTGAAAACCATGAATTTTACAATTCATTGATTATCAAATTTTATGAATCAAGGCAAATACATTTTTTCTCAGATAATGGGGTTAGTATCTTCAACATCCTTTCAAACCATTGTAAACAGGCACTTTGGCGATTACAAGATTAGAAACTTCAGTTGTTGGAAACAGTTTTTATGTATGGCTTTTGGTCAGCTTACACGTCGGGAAAGTATTAGTGATACCATCATGTGCTTAAAGGCCAATGCGAACAAAATGTACCATCTCGGCATTGGAGATCTAGTTGCAATTAGTACCCTAACAAGAGCAAATGAAAGCCGTTCTTATCTCATTTACGAAGAACTTGCTATGTTGCTCATTAAAGAAGCAAAGCAGCTTTACTTTGACGATGATCATTTGGAAGTAACATTAAAAGGCAATGTATTTGCTATAGATGCTACAACCATTGACTTGTGTTTATCTGCATTTTACTGGGCTACTTTTCGCAGCACAAAAGGCGGAATAAAATTGCATACACAATTAGATTTAAAGACATCTATTCCTGAATTTATTTTGTTTTCAAATGCTGCTTTGCATGATGTAAATGCTCTTGATGTAATAAGTTTTGAAGCCAATAGTTTTTACATTATGGATAGAGGATACGTTGACTACAAGCGGCTTTTCAAGATTCATAACTGTGAGGCATTCTTTGTTACAAGAGCAAAAGATAATATGAACTACAGACGTTTATATTCACATCCAAAAGACAAGGCAAAAGGTGTGCTTTATGATCAAACTATTTTGCTAAACAATTATTATGCTTCAAAAAATTATCCCGATAAAATGCGGATGATAAAATTTAGGGACGAACAAACAGGAAAGGAATTAATTTTTCTTACCAACAATTTTCATTTGAAAGCAACAGAGATAGCACAATTGTATAAACACCGCTGGAAGATTGAACTATTTTTTAAATGGATAAAACAACATCTAAAAATAAAATCCTTTTGGGGACAAAGTGAAAATGCTGTAAAAACCCAGGTTTGGATTGCGGTTTCAATTTATGTTTTAGTAGCTATCGCAAAAAAGGAATTTATGCTCAATCAAAGCTTGTACGAAATTTTACAAATTATAAGCATCTCTATTTTTGAAAGAATGCCCATAAATCAACTATTTCAGCAGACTCAATTACAATATTTCAAAGAGCAAAATTCTAATCAATTGAATTTATTCGATTTATAACGCAACGCTAATGAGTGATTTTATATTCTCACAAACTGAATCTACTTAGTTTACTCACCAGGAAATATTGACAAAGAAGTAAACAGTATAAAATTCTTCGGCCCTTAAATAATTGATCCTGTCGGATTTACTTACCCTGACCTTTTTCGCTTAAGTATGTATGTAATTCAAAAATAAATGCTGTCTGGCTGGAATCATATACAATACTGACAGATATCATTTTCTCAAACAGAATAACAATATATTTTGCAACTATAAATTCTTGATCATGAAAAAGTTTCTGGCTGTTTTTGATGGATACAAAATGTCAAAAAGCACATTGGACTATGCAATACAACTTACTAAAGCTGCCAATGCTCATTTAGTAGGTGTTTTCCTGGATGAGTTTATTTACCGTAGCTACAGTGTTTATAAAGTAATGACATCGGAAAAAGATGCTGAATCAATAATAAAAAACCTGGATGAAAAAGATGCGAAGAAAAGAGAGGAGGCCTCACTATATTTTCAAAAAACCTGTGGCAAGGCCGGTATTCAATTTTCTATCCACAGGGATAAGAGTATAGCCATCCAGGAATTGAAACAGGAAAGTATGTTTGCTGACCTGATTATTATCAACAAAAACGAGACATTCACCCGGTTCAAAGATAAACTTCCTACCCCTTTTATAAAAGACCTGCTGGGCGATGTACAGTGCCCGGTATTAGTTGTGCCGGACACTTTTAAACCAATAGATAAATTTTTGCTTTTGTACGATGGAGGCCCTTCTTCTTTATATGCCATTAAAATGTTCAGTTACCTGATTGACAACCCGAATAATTTACCGGTTGAAGTATTTACTGTGAAAGATTATTATATGGCCCCCCTTCGTTTGCCGGGTAATAAGCTGATGAGAGAATTTATAAAAAGGCATTTTCCAAAAGCAACTTTTACAATCGAAAAAGGCCTTGCAGAAGAGCAAATACCGGGCTACCTGCGTAATCACAAAGAAAATGAATTGGTAGTATCAGGCGCTTACCGGCGCAGTGAATTTTCACGCTTGTTCAAAACCAGTATGGCAGATATCCTGATGCGGGAACTTGATACGCCACTATTTATTGCACATAATAAGTAACGCCAGAACGGTAATTTATAAAATAGGAAACAGGTATAGTTTATTAATAAATGACCAAGCAATGAAACGAATATTAGTACCTACAGATTTTTCAGCCACCGCAGAAAGAGCCTTCAGGTTTGCAGCAGACATCGCTTCAAAAACCGGTGGCACCATTACGCTGGATCATGTATATACACCGGAAGAAATTCCTTTTGCAGATACAGAAGAAAAAAGAAAGGAATATAATAAGCAATTAGAAGCAACCCAGCTAAAACGCCTGCAACGATTAAAAAAGAAAGTGATGGCCGATGGAAAGGAAGTAATAGTTACCACCATAGTAGGCCGTTCGCCAATCGTTGGTGACATCCTTAAATACACGAAACATAACCAAATTGATTTGATTGTAATGGGCACACAGGGAGCCTCCGGCCTCAAAAAAATAATTGTGGGAAGTGTGGCAACCCATATCATTGAAAAATCAGATATACCAGTATTGCTGGTTCCGGAAAAATTTGAATGGAAAGATCCGGAACAGATCGTATTTGCCACCGATTACCGGAAAACAGATACCAAGGCATTATCACTAACAATTGCTATGGCAAAAATTTATCATGCCGCTGTAACAATAGTGCATTTGCTTAACCCTTATTCACAGTTAATAGATAAACCACAGCCTGATTTTAACGATTATGCTTATGCGCTTCAAAGGACATTTAACGATTACGACCTGAAATTTAAAGAATTGAGAACAACAACTATTACAGATACCATGGAAAACCTGCAGAAAGAAATACCTTTTGATATGCTGGTAATGGTACGTCGTAAAAAATTCTTTTTAGAAAAATTCTTTACAAAAAATTTTACCAGAAATATGGCTTGCATTACTACACACCCTTTGCTGGTAGTGCCTGAAGAATAATCCGGAAGTATAGCTACCCGTGTTATTAAAAAAGGAAAGATGAAATTATTTCACCAATCGAAGAGCAAGCCCCTCAAAAAAGAAAATTAATTTTTACACCATAATAAAAATCACAAAGATGAAAATTACAATTCAAACATTAGGATTCACCGCCAAGGATGAACTAGACAATTTCATACATGACAAAGTAGGAAAGCTTTCTCATTTCACCGATCAGATTATCACCGGCGAAGTTTGCTTAAGTACAGAAAAGTCTGACAAAAAAGAAAATAAAATTTGCGATATAAGATTGGTAATACCCGGAAATGATTTACTGGCAAGCACCCGTGGCAAAACTTTTGAAGAGTCAACCTTACAGGCTGTTGAAATATTAGAAAGACAAATAAAGAAATCAAAGACAGATAATTATTTCGATAAAAGCATTTTGCAGAACCAACTTTAATACCCGAATTGGAAAGTATTGCGCTGCTTTGCGTTTAGACATAAAAAATAGTTACACATGAAAAAACAAATTGGGGTTTGGATCAATTTAAAAAAAGCGGTTATTACTTCTTTAGAAGAAAATAATCATGAAATAAAAACTATTTATTCTTCTATAGAAGGGAGAGAAAGAATACCCGGCGAAAAGAAAGCTTTTACCCGGTTTGGTAACCAGGTACTGGAGTTTGGCAAGAAGAAGCAAAACCGGCTCGCAAATGAAAAGAAAGAATACCTTAAAAAGGTATTGAATGAATTAAAAGGTGCTGATGAAATTGTTTTATCGGGCCCTGCGGGAATGAAAACAGAACTGGAGAAATTGATTCAGGATGATACGGATTTATCTTCCAGATTGAAAGGAGTAGAAACAACAGATAGAATGACAGAGAACCAAATTGTTGCCTGGGTAAAGAAATATTTTGAGGGAAAAATAAAATCATTTTAATTTTCTAAAACCCTATTGTATGTTTTACAAAATAATTTACCTCAAACCGGGTAAGTTCTTTAACCATAAAATGCTAAGAGATACCGGATAGATTTATTAATTTTTTTGAAAAATAAATTGAATGCCTGCAATTTTATTATCCATAGCCGGGTTTCTTACCTGCTCTGCTTTGATTATTTTCAGCGGATCAAGGCTTTCCAAATATGGCGATATCATTGCCACACTTAGCGGTATGGGCAAGGCATGGTTCGGTTTAATTTTAATGGCGGCCGTTACTTCCCTGCCTGAACTTTTTACCGGCATCAGTTCCATCGTTTTTGTGGGCGTGCCCAATATTGCAGTAGGAGATATTATGGGTAGTTGTGCCTTTAACCTGCTTATATTAGCGGTACTCGATTATTTCGTTCCGCGCAAACCACTTGCTTCTGTTGTTACCAAAAGCCATGTACTTGCAGGCTTTTTTGGAATTTTACTCATTACATTTACAGTTATAGCCATTGTTTTCAACAACAGGTTTCCTGTTATTGGCTGGTTCAGCAGTTCATCTGTAATTATCATCATTTTATACCTGGTAGCCATGCGTGTCATTTTTAAAAATGAACAACGCCAGGCCGCTTCATTACCCTGTGATGCTGATCCGGCAAATAATCTTTCAAACGAAAATATTTCACTGCAAGTAGCCATTAAGCGGTATTTTTTATTTGCATTGATCGTGATAGTAGGAGCAATAGCATTACCCTATTTTGCTAATCACTTAGCTATAGAAACCGGGTTAAGCAAATCTTTTGTAGGAACGTTATTAGTAGCTGCATCCACTTCATTGCCCGAATTGGTAGTCTCAATTGCCGCGGTAAGACTGGGCAGCATGGATATGGCCGTGGGCAATCTTTTAGGCAGCAATATTTTTAATATGATCATTTTGGCACTGGATGATTTGATGTATACAAAAGGCCCTTTATTTATGGATACCAATCCCAATCATGCCCTTAGCGGTTTGGTAACTTTATTAATGACGGCTGTTGTAGGGATCAGCATTATTTACAGTTCACCAACTAAACGTTTTGTTTTGGCAATTGACGCTATAATTCTTATTTTTCTATACACCATTCTCATGATTGCTTTATATATTATGATTTGAATTTGATATAAAAATATTTTTATGAACTGGCACAGATTAAGCATACCTGAAGTTTTTGAAATTTTAGGCACCGATGCCCAAGGGCTCTCTGCTGCAGAGGCAGAAAAAAAATTGTTACAAATTGGTCCCAATCAATTACAGGAAGGAAAGAAAAAAACGATTGCGGGTATTTTACTGGCACAGTTTAAAGATGTGATGATTTTAATTTTATTGGCGGCTGCAATTATTTCCGGCTTTATTGGAGACATCACCGATACTATCGTCATTCTTGTTATTGTTATATTAAATGCCATAATAGGTTTCATCCAGGAATACCGCGCCGAAAAAGCCATGCAGGCTTTGAAACAGATGGCTATTACAGAAGCAAAAGTTTTACGAGACGCTATTACAACCTGGTTGCCAGCCACTGAATTAGTTCCGGGTGATATAGTAATGCTGGAAGCGGGTAATGCCGTTCCGGCCGATATCCGCATCATTGAATCCATCAATATAAAAATTGAGGAGGCAGCATTAACGGGCGAATCGCAGGCTGTTGACAAAATAACATTTCCATTAGAAGCAGATAATTTACCCATTGGCGATAGAAAAAATATTGCGTTCAAAGGAACGTTTGTTACCTACGGCCGGGGTACAGGAATTGTGATAGCAACCGGCATGCAAACCGAACTGGGCCGCATTGCAAAAATGCTCCAGGAAGAAGATGTGCTGACACCTTTACAACAGCGCATGGCCTCATTCGGCAAAAAACTTTCAGTACTGGTATTATTTTTATGCATCGTATTTTTTGTGGCCGGCTGGCTGCGTGGCGAGGATATTGTAAAAATGGTACTCACCAGTATTTCATTGGCCGTGGCGGCTATACCCGAAGCATTGCCTGCTGTTATTACTATTTCTCTGGCATTGGCCGCTAAAAGAATGATTCGTTTTAACAGCCTTATCAGAAAATTACCTGCTGTAGAAACGTTAGGATCTGTTACCTATATCTGCACTGATAAAACCGGTACACTTACTAAAAACAAGATGTATGTGGAAGAAGTTTTTGTAAATGGTCAATCGTTTGAAATAAATGATTTACCAGCTATCAAACAACAGGAGCATGTTTCACTGCTTCTCCATGCCTTTGCTTTAAATAATGATGTAATTAAAAATGGCGAAAATCTAAAAGGCGACCCAACAGAAATTGCCTTAATGCAAACAGCGCTAAAACAAAATATAGAAACTGACAGCTGGCCACGTGTGGCAGAAATCGCATTTGATGCTGAAAGGAAACTCATGACAACTTTCCATTCTCATCAGCATAAAATTATTTCATTTACCAAAGGAGCACCTGATATTTTACTGCAACAATGTACCGATGTCGATATAGCAGAATTACAAAATAAAGTGGATGCCATGGCTTCAAAAGGTCAGCGGGTACTGGGCTTTGCCTATCGTTATTGGGATTCATTGCCTGATAACCCTGATAGCAAACATGATGAATTTGATTTACATTTTTTAGGATTGACAGGCATGATAGACCCGCCACGGGAAGAAGTGCCGGATGCCGTGGCACAGTGCAAAACGGCAGGTATAGTACCCGTAATGATAACCGGCGACCATCCGCTTACAGCCAAAACAATTGCTCAACGAATTGGAATTTTGAGCAGCGAAAGTGACCTCATATTGACCGGCAGCGAATTAGCCGCTTTGGATAATGAAAGCTTCCTCGCCAGGGTAGAGAAGATAAAAGTATACGCCAGGGTATCGCCCGAACAAAAATTACAAATTGTAAAAGCCTTACAACAAAAAGGTGATTTTGTTGCAATGACTGGCGATGGTGTTAATGATGCGCCTTCCTTAAAGAGAGCAAATATTGGTATTGCCATGGGAATCACCGGAACCGATGTTTCAAAAGAAGCGGCTCACATGATTTTACTGGATGATAATTTTTCTACCATCGTAAAAGCTATAAGAGAAGGAAGAAGAATTTATGACAACATTTTGAAGTTTATCAAATACCTGATGACTACCAATTCAGGGGAATTATGGACTTTATTGCTCGGCCCCATAATCGGCTTACCTATTGCATTATTGCCCATTCATATTTTATGGATGAACTTAGTATCAGATGGCTTGCCCGCTATTACTTTATCATTTGAAAAAGCAGAAAAAAATATAATGAACAGGCCCCCAAGGCCGCCACAGGAAAGTGTATTTGCCGGAGGCAGAGGCTTTCACATGATGTGGGCAGGTATGCTTATGGCTGGTATTGCCTTATCTGCACAAGGTTTAGCGATCAGGTACGGCTTACATTGGCAAACTATTGTTTTTAATGTGCTATGCTTAAGCCAAATGGCTCATGTAATGGCTATCCGTTCAGAAAAACAATCCCTGTTTACCATAGGAATATTTTCAAATAAGCCATTGATAGGCTCGGTAATACTTACCTTGCTATTACAATTAATAATTACTTACACACCTATATTGCATCCCATTTTTAAAACTGAATCTTTAACACTGAACGAATTTTTACTGGTAGGGGCAACTTCATCGCTTGTATTTTTTGCGGTAGAAATTGAGAAAGCAATAACAAGAAAGAAAAAGATAAAACAAAATGTACAGGCGCTTTAATTGTAATCGTATATACATCATTGTTGAACAACAATATTTTTATTAAATTGAAATTAATACTACAATATTTATATTATAAAAATGACAAAGCACCAGCATAAAAAATTTCATGTAACCAAGGCTTATGGAAAGCGGATGATTTTTCTACCCGAAAAACTGAAGCATTCTCTTCAACGATCAGGAGCAGATGATGCCACCAGTGATCAAATTGTTGATGCTATAATGAAGGACGCTTACGATGGAATTGCCACACAGGAAATTTATAAAAAAGCATTCCGGTTATTACGGCAAAAATCGAGGCACCAGGCGGCACGATATAAATTAAAAAAGGCCATTATGGAATTGGGGCCCACCGGCTATCCCTTTGAAGTATTTATCGGGCATGTATTTGAACAACTCAATTTCAAAGTAAAAACCGGACAGTTTATTCAAGGGAAATGCGTGCTGCATGAAGTAGATGTTGTGGCTGAAATGGGGAATACACTGGCATTTGCAGAATGTAAATTTCATAACAAGCCGGGTATAAAATGCGATGTAAAAATTCCGCTTTATGTACATTCCCGTTTTAAAGATATAGAAAATCAATTTAGCCAACAGTCTGAAAATAATGGGAAAAATCATGAAGGATGGGTGGTAACCAATACTCATTTTACAGAAGATGCGATACAATATGGAATTTGTGCAGACCTGCATTTACTGGGCTGGGATTATCCCCATGGAAATGCACTAAAAGATTTGATTGACGATATGGGATTACACCCTGTAACCTGCCTTACCACGCTGCGTAATTCTGAGAAACAGTTATTGCTGAATAAGAATATTGTTTTAAGCAGCCAGGTATTGCAGGAACCCGGTTTATTGAAATTGCCCGGAATGACAGATGCAAGAATAGAGCAGGTATTAAAAGAAGTGGAAGGCTTGTGTAATAAAACAAAACAATAAAAATTAATAGAAAAATAATCAGTTTATAAAACTTTACCTCTGGTAAAACAATAAATTTAAATCTAATGATTATTTACAACCAGCAATAAAAATTACAATGAATAATTTCTTTACAAAAATGATTATTCAAACCTTTCTGCGAATTAAAAAAAAGAAAGATTCCGCAGAAGAGCCTTCCTATTCACGCTATGAATTGGCAAAACATTTATATAAATTTAAAATCAGTATCAAAAGATTATTGATCGATATATTTTTAATTGCCTGTGGAATATTATCAGCGGGCTTTGGATTGAAAAGTTTCCTTCTGCCCAACAAGTTTATTGACGGAGGCGCAACCGGCATAGCTTTATTAAGTGCGGAATTAACAACATTGTCTCTTCCTTTTTTATTAATTATCATCAATATTCCATTTGTTTTTTTAGGTTATAAAGTAATCAGTAAACAGTTTGCTATTAAAACCGCATTGGCTATTGCGGGGCTTGCATTATGTACTACAATTGTTCCTTATCCTGAAGTAACGCATGATAAATTATTGGTCGCAGTTTTTGGTGGATTCTTTTTGGGTGCAGGTATTGGCTTTGCGGTGAGAGGAGGAGCAGTAATCGATGGCACAGAGGTATTAGCTATTTTCCTCACCAAAAAATTCAGGATCACAATTGGTGACATCATTCTCATTTTTAATATACTTATTTTTTCTGTGGTTGCGTATATACTATCTATTGAAACGGCTTTATATTCTATTCTTACCTATTTAGCTGCTTCTAAAACAGTAGACTTTATTATTGAAGGAATTGAAGAATATACAGGCATTACCATAATCTCTATCAAGGCTGAAGAAATTCGTGAAATGATTACACAGCAACTGGGCCGTGGAGTAACGGTGTACCAGGGTAAAAGAGGTTTTGGTACCAAAGGAGAAAACAAAGTGGGTATGGATATTATTTATTCAGTGATCACAAGATTAGAAGTGAGTAAACTAACAGCGGAAATTGAAAAAATAGACCCGGAGGCTTTTGTAGTAATGAGCAGTGTAAAAGATACAAGGGGCGGAATGATTAAAAAAAGGCCGCTTAAAAATTAACCTTTCCATTCAGGTTATCATGTTATTCATTACAACCACATAATTTTTATAATTCTGACAACCATCATCATAAACGATGACAACACTCATTGGAATGCGATTTTCTTTCAAGTTCCTTTGATAAGGCAAAATGAATAATTTATTAGCTTTTAAATTTTTTAATTATGAAAAGTGATATTGAAATTCAAAAAGATATTATGGAGCAACTGAAGTGGGAACCATTTTTACACGCATCAGAAATTGGTGTAACAGTTAAGCATGGTGTCGTAACACTTTCAGGCCAGGTGGATACCTATTCCAAAAAAATATTGGCTGAAATGGCTGCTAAAAAAGTATCGGGTGTAAAAGCCATTGCTGAAGATATCCAGGTAGGAATTTCTCCTATCTATAGCAAAACAGATGCAGAAATTGCTGAAGCAGTTTTAAATGCATTGAAATGGCATACAATGATTCCGGAAAACAAAATAACGGTAAAAGTGGAAGATGGTATTGTAAAATTAGAGGGAGAAGTAGAATGGGAATACCAGCGTACTATGGCAAAATCGGCTATCGAGAATTTAACCGGAATTCGATCTGTTACTAATTTAATTACTGTGAAGCCAAAAGTATCACCTGCTGATATTGAGGAAAAAATAACTTCAACTTTCCAACGCAGCGCTACCATTGATTCAGGTAAAATAAATGTTGAAGTTTTAGGAAGGCGGGTTATTCTTAGTGGATACGTTCGCTCCTTTGCTGAAAAAGAAGATGCAGAAAGAGCTGCATGGCTGGCTCCCGGTGTATCCTCTGTACTAAACAAAATAGAAATTGAAGAACGGGATTATGTTTTTTAAATGCAGTGTAAGAATTGTTTTTAATTTAATGATAAAACCTATAAGAAAATTTTTCATCCCGGAGAATGTTCTTAAAATAATTATTGGCAAGAAGGAAAATAAGCAATGGGTAAATTGGCGTGCAATCAAAATCATTAACTTCAAATGATACCACAATAGGATTGAAACCCTAATCAGCATGCGATAAGATCGCTTTGGTACCTGACCATGAAATGACCAATGATTTTGTAAAATTATTTGAGTTTATGCTACCCTGCGAGTCTAGCATTTTATTTGATAGTAAAACAGCCAGTTATCACCAGCATATTGGCAAGAATAAACATGAAATGATTAGCAAATATTTTCGAACCCAAATCTATTGCTGTAAAACCAGGCAATGCGATCTTTTCAAAATAATTCAATTAAATTTTCAGGTAGCTGTTTGCCTTGCCCCAAAGTTCAATTGATGAAGAACTCTTTGATGTAGTTTCCGGATTTGATGCATTAAAGGATGTACAAAAATTAAGCACATGAGCAAACAAACATTTAATACCAATCAGATATATGGTTTATTGCCATTGGATATAGAAGGTATTGATTCCCTTGCAGAGTTGGCTCTCGATATCAGGTGGTCATGGTATCATGCAGCAGACAAAATATGGCAACAGCTTGATCCGGCATTATGGGAACTTACCCATAACCCATGGATCGTTCTACAGACCGTTTCCCGTGATCATCTTGAGCGGCAAATGGCTGACCCGGCTTTCCGGGGGAAAATAAATGAATTAATGAAATCAGAAGAAAATTTAGCTTCCAGGCCTACATGGTTTCAGAAAAATCACCCGGATTCTCCACTTACTTGTATTGCTTATTTTAGTATGGAATTTATGCTAAGCGAAGCATTGCCAATTTATGTGGGCGGATTGGGAAATGTTGCCGGCGACCAGTTAAAAACAGCCAGCGACCTGGGTGTGCCAGTTGCTGCTGTGGGATTGCTTTACCAGCAGGGATATTTTCGCCAGGAAATTGATAAAAATGGTTCTCAACAAGCGCTTTTTCTATATAATGATCCGGGGCAGTTACCCATTACACCATTGCGATTGCCCAACGGCGAGTGGCTCCGATTAAAAGTATCGCTACCCGGATACCCGGTTTGGCTTCGCACCTGGCAGGTTCATGTGGGAAGAGTGAAGCTGTACCTGCTAGATAGCAATGATGCTGCTAATTTACCCGTGCATCGCGGAATCACCAATGAACTATATGGCGGTGGGCCAGAACTTCGTATAAAACAGGAACTCATATTGGGAATTGGTGGATTTAAATTACTAAGTGCCCTCGGCATAAAACCTGAAGTATGTCATATGAACGAAGGTCATTCCGCATTTCTCGTATTGGAACGGGCCAATCACTTTATGAAGAAAACCGGAGTTACATTTGAAGTGGCATTGGCTATAACACGGGCCGGCAATTTATTTACCACGCATATAGCAGTGGCTGCAGGTTTTGATCATTTCAGTCCTGAACTCATGGAGCAATTCCTTGGGGGATATGCAAAGGATGAACTCGGAATTAGTTTTAACGATTTAATGTCGCTTGGCCGCCACGATCCCAATAACTTTTCAGAGAGTTTCAATATGGCCTACCTCGCCATCCGTGGCAGCGGAGCCGTAAATGGTGTGAGTCAATTACATGGCGTAGTAAGCCGGCAACTTTTTGAAGGCCTTTTCCCCCGCTGGCCTCGGGATGAAGTACCAGTTGGGCATGTAACCAATGGTGTCCATGTGCCCTGCTGGGATTCTGAATTAGCTGACAAAATATGGACGCAAGCCTGCGGAAAAGATCGCTGGAGAGGTGAACTAAAAACAATTGAACAGGATATTAGTAAGTTATCCGATGAAATACTTTGGCAACTTCGCAACGCTTCAAGAAATAATCTTGTCAGTTATACCCGTAAAAGATTAGAAAGACAATTAATGGTTTCGGGCGAATCTGCCGCTATCATTGAAATGGCAAAAACCGTTTTTAACCCGAATACACTAACGCTTGGTTTTGCCCGTCGCTTTGTTCGTTATAAGAGGCCGAATCTTTTGTTGCACGATCCGGAAAGATTAATTCGCATACTTACCAATCCCAAATATCCTGTTCAATTAATTATTGCCGGAAAAGCGCCACCATTTGATGAAGTGGCAAAGGGATTAATACGGCAATGGGTACAATTTATTCAACAGAATAATCTATACCATCATGTAGTCTTTTTAAGTGATGATGATATGTTATTAACCGAGCACCTGGTAGAGGGAGTAGATGTTTGGATCAATACCCCAAGACGGCCCTGGGAAGCCTGCGGAACCAGTGGCATGAAGGTGCTGGTTAATGGCGGCATTAATTTATCGGAACTGGATGGATGGTGGGCCGAAGCCTATACACCTGACGTGGGCTGGGCATTGGGCGATATGCAGGAACGCGGCGATGATCCTGAATGGGATGCTAAAGAAGCGGACACATTATACGGATTACTGGAACAACAGGTGATTCCTGAGTTTTATACACGTAATCAAAATGGAATACCCAACCGATGGACGGAAAGGATGCGGAAAAGTATGGCGAAATTAACAGACCGCTTTTCAGCCAATCGTACCGTGCGCGAGTATACAGAAAAATATTACCTGCCTGCTGCTACCAATTATATTAAACGGTCAGCCCAGAAAGGAGCCGCGGGAATAAAAATAATTAATTCATTACATGACCTTAAAAATAAATGGGAGTCCATAAAATTCGGTGAAGTAAAAACAGAAAGTGTTGAAAATGGTTATGTATTTCATGTTCCTATATTTCTGAATGGCATCAATCCCCGGGAAGTTTTAGTTGAACTTTATGCGGAAGGAATCAACGCTGCGGCTCCGTTAAGAATAAATATGGTACCTGAATCCATTACTGAAGACACGACAGAGCATTTATATCATGTACGGGTTTCATCATCAAGGCCGGTAACTGATTTTACACCGCGCATCATACCGGATTATGGTAACATTTCTGTGACATTAGAAAACAATTTAATTCTCTGGCAGCACTGATTTTTTAAATGAATGCTTACCTTAAACTGTTTATGAATAAGATTGAATTTATAGAAATGCAGAAGCAATGGCAGATCATTATTGAAACGATTTTTGTAATTAAATAACAAATGAAAATAATAGAAACAAAAAAATTAACCCGAAAATTTGGTTCTTTTACTGCAGTTGATTCTTTGGATATAGCCGTTGAAAGTGGTGAGGCTTTTGCCTTACTTGGACCCAATGGAGCGGGGAAAACTACTATAATTAAAATGCTCACCACGCTGCTTCCCGCGACATCCGGTGAAGCTTACATTGGCGATTTCAATATCAATACACAACCGAATAAAGTGAGAAAAATTATTGGATATGTGCCACAAATGATCTCGGTTGACGGAACACTAACCGGATTAGAAAACCTTTTGCTTTTTGCAAAACTGTATGATATTCCTCCGGGAGAATGCAAACCACGGGCATTAAATGCATTAGAATTTATGGGGCTGAGTGATTCCGGCAAAAAGCAGGTACATCAATATTCCGGCGGGATGATAAGAAGGCTTGAAATTGCTCAATCGATGATGCACAGGCCGAAGGTTTTATTTTTAGATGAACCTACAGTAGGACTTGATCCTATTGCCAGAAAAACCGTTTGGGATCATATTACCAAATTGAGAAAAGAATTTAATACAACCATTCTGATGACAACGCACTTAATGGATGAAGCCGATAATTTATGCAACCGTTTAGCTTTTATGTCCCGTGGAAAATTAATTACAGAAGGTACTCCCCAGGAATTAAAAAACTCCATCAATAAGCCGGATGCAACCCTGGAAGACGCATTCATTCATTATACTGCCGAAACATTATCAGAAGGAAAAACCTTTAGTGAAGTTTCCAGAGAAAGAAAGACCTCAAAAAGATTAGGATAAACAATGAATACATTTATTAGAAAAACTTGGGTGATCACTGATTTTGAAATCAGAAAAATACTGCACGATCCTACAGAAGTATTAATGCGTGCTGTACAACCAGCTTTGTGGCTATTGATTTTTGGACAGGTAATGGCAAGGACACGTATGGTTCCAGGTGAAAACTATCTTGATTTTATGTCACCAGGTATTTTAGCCCAAAGTGTATTGTTTGTTTCTATTTTTTATGGTATTGCTATTATATGGGAAAGGGATTTGGGTCTCACACATAAATTCCTGGCAACGCCTACCCCCCGCATTGCACTGGTACTTGGAAAAGCCCTATCCGCCGGAATTCGTTGTATTCCTTTAATGATCATCATTTATATTCTTGCAGCCTTTTTAAAAGTGCATATTATATGGAATCCGGTCAACCTCATTGGTGTTTTATTATTTTTGATATTAGGCGCTATTCTGTTCTCTACATTCTCTCTCATTATTGCCTGTTTGGTAAAAACCCGGGAGAGATTTATGGGTATAGGTCAAATATTGACAATGCCTTTGTTTTTTGCAAGTAATGCTATTTACCCAATTGCGCTGATGCCCAACTGGCTGAAAGTAATTTCGCATGTGAATCCACTTACCTACATGATTGACGGGATGAGAGTATTAATGATCGGAAGTCCTACGGGCTTTTCGCTCTTTACAGATTTTACAGTGCTCATAATATCCTCGGCATTCTTTGTAATAATAGGAGGTGGTTTATATAAACGGGTTATTATTTAATCAAATTTTAAAAACAAAAAAATATGAAAAAAATACTTATTGCCATTGATGAAGGACCAACTTCCGAAAAAGTTGTCTCAAAAGGTTTCCAATTAGGACAACAACTAAATGCAGAGATAGCATTGCTTAGCGTTATTGATACAGCCTTATTAATGACTGATGGAGGAATAGCTCCAAGGAAAATGGCAGAAATAATTAAAAACGATTTCAAAAAAAACCAGCAACTACTCATTGATAAAGTATTTAAGGACTATAAAGCCTGGACTTTTGTGGAAGAAGGTAACCCTTATGAAATTATTTTGAAAGTAGCTGCAGAATGGGAAGCAGATTTAATTGTAATAGGCACTCACGCCAGAACAGGGTTCTCTCATTTATTAATGGGCAGCGTAGCAGAGCATGTTGTGCGTCATTCTAAAATTCCTGTGATGATTGTTCCTACAAAATAGTTTTAAAGTAAAGGTTAAGCTCGCTTTGATTGATCTAAAGTGTAAATAAAATAAACGATAATATTCTTTATTCTAACCTGTCGCTACCATTTTTGCAGCGGGGAAATTTCAGTTCCATTAGTTTATTTAAACCATTTATATAGCCGTTTATCATTTAAAAAAACAAGAAGTAGCAGAGCGTAACTCCAGGTTCACTTATTCCTGATTCTATTTAATTGTTTGTATAAAATTTGCTTCTTGCTTTGTTTCAATAAAAAGGATATAACCGTAATGCCAATTAATCCACCGGAAATGATAGTTACAATTATATCATCAATTTGAATCTGGTGATTACTAATTTGCCCGATGTATAGCCTGAGGCTTATTACTGTTATCATTACTATGGATACCAATAACCAATAATGCAGGATGATGTTTTGTTTGGTATTTTTTCCTTCGGGCAATTTGAATACGGCAATTATCATCACAATACCTCCTAATATTGAACAGCCATATTGGAGTATTGAGTAAACAGGCACCATCTGATTGAACATGTTTACACTACTATTCAAAAACTGAATTGCTTCCACAAAAAAACCACCATTGTGAGTAAAATCGTCCCAAATAAGGTGAGAAGCTATTCCAAAAAATAATGAAATGAGCACAACCATTTTATTATCCCGGAAATATTGATTCCAGTTAAATTTTTCAAAGGCGGAAAACCTTATATTCAGGATAAAAGGAAGATACCTGATGAGCGTATTTCTTACCACATTGTGAAAAAGAAAAATTAACAACAATCCCAGGGGTATATCAAACCAGAAAACGCCGGTCCATGTATGACCGTATTTACTTGCATCTTTCATACGGATAAAATACTCAAAATCGGGAGTCATACTCCCCATTATTAAGGCACTAAGAGAGTACCATTTTTTGGGCAGATAAGTCGCCGGTAACACTATTGCCGGATGTGAAAAAGTAAATGGCATTATATTTTAATAAAAAAGGGTTATTCAAAAGATTAAATTCATTAGGTTAAAAATCCAATGAACCTGATTGACAGTTTGCCAACGGATAGGTGTAAAATTATTGATAATACTGAATAATATCTATAACCAAAAAAGAAGATAATGTTAAGAAAAATAATCTTAGCGTATTAAAAATGAAATTTATCAGCACAAACCTTGAACTGACCACAATCATCTGCTATGATAACATACGACATTTGTGGGCGGCCCATGTTAAAGGAACTTTATCAAAAACAACCTAATTATGAAAACATTTATAATCACAATTGCCCTTATCGTTACAAGTTCGTTGCTGATAGCACAAACCATTTCTGAAAAGGAAAAGGCCTCCATTCTTCGCATGAGAGAAGAAGAAAAAATGGCAAGAGATGTATACCTCACCCTTAATGAAAAATGGCAACAAACCATGTTTTCCAATATTGCAGAAAGTGAAAGCTATCACATGGCGCAAATGAAGTTGCAGGTAGATCAATTTAAACTCCGCGACCCGGTAACTATGAATAAAGACAAGCGGGGTGTATTTGAAAACAAGGATCTTCAAAAAATGTATAATGAATTAACTACCTCCGGCAAAACCAGCCTGGAAGAAGCTTTGAGAGCAGGAGCAAAAATAGAGGAACAGGATATTAAAGATCTTAGAGAAGCAATTGCCAATACATCGAATACCGGAATAAAAAGCACTTACCAATATTTAGAGCGTGCTTCAGAAAATCACCTGAGAGCTTTCATCCGGAATTTGAAACGGTCTGGGTTTATATATGAGCCGGTGATATTAAGCAAAGATGATTTCAATAAAATTATTGATGCAAGACCCGGAAACATGGGCAGAGGAAGAAATAGATAATTGTTCATGATTATTTACTGGCAACGTTTTTGAATACATGAATCAATAAATTAATTCTCATTCTAAAAACATATTAATATGAAAGTCTCAAATGTTGCATTATTATTCATTAGCGGGTTTACCGCTGGTGCACTTACAGGATTGCTGCTTGCCCCTGACGAAGGCGCAAGAACTCGTAAAAAATTGATGAAAAAAGCTAAGAAATATAAGAAGGATTTAGAAAATACAGTTTCTGAATATAAAAGTAAAGCCGTAGATATTAAAGATAATATTGAAGAGGTAGTGCATGATGTTAAAAAAAGATTCAGTTAAGCACATTATTGCTGGGGTTGTTTATACCCATATAGTGTTGCGTTGATTACCTGAAAGATTTTGTCAGGAAAAGCATACACGCAGGTTTTGTGTAAAAGCATGTGATATATCAGGCAAACATGGACACAATAAAATAATTGATTGCTGTTCCGATAAAATTAAAAGATTAAAAAATAGTTAAAGGGTTTCAATACCTCTTTATTTGTCGAACAGGCAAAGAGGTATGAAGCCCTTTCTTATCTGCAATAAACCATATGCTCAAAATACCTTTGATTATTTTGCCAAAATAAATGCACATCACTTTAGTCATAAAAAAATACAAGTCATCCTGAATAAAACAGGCAAATATTAAATTGCCGGTATCCTGAATATTTAAAACAATCTTCTTTACAAAATAAAAATTACAAATTTCCAATTTAATCAATTTTGTATCCTTGTTTTATTCATCATCTTTCCTACAAAAACTTGCCTGAAACGTAGCCAGGTTTCTTATCCTGGTATGATGAAAATCATATTTATTTTCCGCCAGGAAAGCCATCTTTGCAATATGTTACTTTGGAAAAATATCATCAACAGGCCTTCCTGATTTCCTTCTTTCTACCACTCATTATCTCCTCTTTTTAAAGGCATTTTTTATAAATAGCGTGGTATACAAATAATCATAAGACCTTTCAAAATGAAAACGATAAAATGAAAAATATAAAACGAAGCTGGGCTGAACCCTACAAAATGAAAATGGTAGAGTTAATGACGATGACAACTCCGGCTCAAAGAAAAAAAGCCATGAAGGAAGCAGGCTACAATACCTTTTTATTAAGATCAGCAGATGTATACATTGATTTACTTACCGATAGTGGTACATCTGCCATGAGTGACCGGCAATGGGCAGGCATGATGATGGGTGATGAAGCCTATGCGGGTAGCCGCAATTTTTACCACCTTGAAGAAGTAGTGAAAAATGTATACGGATATAAATATGTAATTCCTACCCACCAGGGACGAGGCGCAGAAAACATTCTTTCAAAAATTCTGATAAAAAAAGGAGATATTATTCCAGGCAATATGTATTTCACTACTACCCGTCTGCACCAGGAACTGGCCGGTGGCAGATTCGAAGACATCATTATTGATGAAGCCCATGACCCCGAAAACGAATTCCCATTCAAGGGAAATGTCGATTTAAATAAACTGGAAAAACTAATTAAAAAATACGGAGCTAAAAAAATTCCTTATGTAAGTATTGCCACCAGTGTGAATATGGCCGGCGGGCAACCCATCAGCATTAAAAATTTGAAAGAGCTAAGGGCGCTTACCAAAAAACATAACATCCGCATTATTCATGACATGACACGTGTTGCGGAAAATGCCTACTTCATTCAGCAAAAAGAAAAAGGATATGAGCATAAATCAATAAAAGAAATTGTAAAAGAAATTTGTTCTTATACCGATGGCGCTACCATGAGCGCTAAAAAAGATGCACTGGTAAACATTGGAGGTTTTCTTGCCATCAATGATTGGGATGTTTTTGAAGAAGCAAGAAATATGGTGGTGGTTTATGAAGGTTTGCATACTTACGGTGGTCTTGCAGGAAGAGATATGGAAGCAATGGCAATCGGTATTGGTGAAAGTGTAAGTGATGATCATATAAGGGCAAGGGTTGGACAGGTAATTTATTTGGGTGAAAAAATGATGGAGTATGATGTTCCAATTGTAAAACCCATAGGCGGACATGGTATTTTCGTGGACGCGAAAAAATTTTTACCGCATTTGTCACAAGATAATTTTCCTGCCCAAACATTGGCCGCAGAAGTATATCTTGATTCAGGTGTAAGAACCATGGAAAGAGGAATTGTATCTGCAGGGCGTAAGGCCAATGGTGAAAATTATTATCCAAAACTGGAGCTGGTAAGGTTTACCATTCCGCGTCGGGTATATACACAGGCACACATGGATGTGATTGCAGAATCAGCTGCAAGAGTTTATGAACAACGGGATAAAATTAAAGGAATGAAAATGGTATATGAACCAAAATACTTAAGATTTTTCCAGGCAAGATTTGAGAAGTTATAAAAAATTTTGAATAGGGATGATTTGCTTTGCCTAGAAAACTTTTATAATTTTCACGGGGCAGGCCATTGCCACTTCCATTGTGTGTTGCTGAATAATATTACTGATTGATAATACGAATAAATCTTTCTTTGGGGTAGATTTTAGTAAAGTTGCTTTACCATCTTTCTTTGACATTCGCCAAAGCTCAGGTTGCAATTCAACACAAATACCGCAACCAATACATTTAGTGCGATAGTGAATAATTTTAGGCATTTAGTGTTTCAACAATTTTATAAAGTTTATCCTGATGCGTTATTTTTATCTCAAAAGGAAAAGTAATTTTATCTCCTTTTACAGCCATGCTACTTTCTACACCATTTACCATTAGTGTTTCCATTTTTTCTTTTGCCATTCCAATTTTAGGTCCGGTAATCATTAATGTATCACCGGTTTTAATGGATCCTGATTCCACCAGGAACTCTCCTACTTTAATATTTGGATAATACTTACTGCCTTTGCCTACATAAATTTTCTTTTCTGTAGCAGCAGAACCAGGATTAGTTGTCCATTCTCCCAACTTATGCCCCAGGTAATATCCTTCCCAGAAACCTCTGTTGTAAACAGTTGACAAGCGCTTAAGCCAATCCTCAATTTTATTTGGCGTGAAGCTATTATTTTCGATTGCCTGCAAGGCTTCCCTGTAACATTGGGTTACGGTATAAACATAATCAGGTCCTTTACTTCTTCCTTCTATTTTCAAAACATCAACACCGCTTTTAATCAATTGGTCGAGAATGCCAATAGTACACAAATCTTTAGGCGACATGATGTATTCATTATCTATCAGCAACTCTTCATTTGTTTCAATATCTGTTACTTTATAAGGGCGGCGGCAGTTCTGTGTACAGGCACCACGATTGGCCGATGCATTTTGTGTATGTAAACTCAAATAACATTTTCCGGATATAGCCATACACAAAGCGCCATGAACAAAAATCTCAATTTTCATTAACTCACCGGATACTCCTTTAATTTTTCTTCTTTTGATTTCTTTACTGATAAGTTCTACCTGTTTCAATGTAAGCTCTCTTGCTAAAACCACTACATCGGCAAAACCTGAAAAAAACTGCACCGCTTCTATATTACTTACATTGGCCTGGGTAGAAATATGAAGAGGTATTTTTAGTTGATTGCAATAATCTATGACGGCATAATCTGAAGCGATGACTGCATCAATCTTATTTTTTTTCACTTCCTTTAAAATAGAATGCAGTAACTGCATGTCGTGATCATACATCACGGTATTCAATGTTATGTATGATTTAATTCCATTTGCCCTGCTAATGTTTCCGATTTTTTTTATATCGCTTACAGAAAAAGAATTGACCGATTTTGCCCGCATATTGAGTTGCTCTACGCCAAAATAAACAGCATCAGCGCCACCATTTATAGCAGCCTGTAAACTTTCAAACGAACCTGCAGGAGATAACAATTCAATTTTTCTATCTTTCATAATACCCAAATTAATCATTGCTTTTTTCATCAGCAATTCTTTTCCTTCTAGATAATGCATCCTTGAATTGTTTTTTCTCTATCTGGGAAGAGGGTTTAACGGCAATTACCGGAGATGCATTTCCATTCTCATCAATTGCCACAAAAGTAAAATATGCTTCGCTGATCAAATACTTTTTACCCGCCAATACTTTCCTGGCAAAAGACTGAACAAAAATTTCCATAGAAGTATTGAAAGCCCTTGTTATTTTGGCAGTGATAGTTACAATATCCCCAATTTTTGCTGCCTCGCAAAAATCAACATGATTAATGGAAGCGGTTACACAAATTTTTTCGGCATGTGTCTGTGCACAAACTGCAGCTGCAATATCCATCCATTGCACTAATTTTCCTCCCTGTAGTATGGACATAGGATTTGTGTCATTGGAGCAAACTACTTCCGTTTTAATAATTTCAGAATCAGAAGGAACTTTAAAATTGATAATTTTTTTCATTATAATCTTGTTATGCTTTGGTATTCCCCGCAATCCAATTGCTAACGGTTTCAATAGGGGCCAGATCAAAGAATGAAAAAGAATTCCAGGGTGCTTATTTTACCCAATTCACATTAGCTGATTTTACATCTCTTGAGTTAGTGCCGATCATAATTACAAATTTGCCCGGCTCCCAATCGTATTTTAAATCTCCATTATAAAATTTAAGATCGTTCGTATTTATTTTGAATGAAACTACTTTTGCATCTCCGCCTTTGAGATCAATTTTTTGAAATCCTTTTAATTCCTCTACGGGTCGTGTAATACTGCCAACAACATCCCTGATATACAATTGAACCGTTTCCTTCCCTTCCCTATTCCCTGTGTTGGTAACAGTTACAGATGCAGTTAACGTTTTGTTTCCTTTCATTAAAGTATCACTAAGTCTTACATCACTATAACTAAAATTTGTATAACTTAATCCATAGCCAAAAGGATATACCGGATCATTAGAAACGTCCAAATAATTTGAACGGAATTTTTCAAACCACCTTCCTTCGGGCAAAGGGCGCCCGGTATTTTTATGATTATAATAAAGAGGAATCTGTCCTACATTTTGAGGAAATGTAGTGGTAAGTTTCCCTGAGGGATTTACATCGCCAAATAACACATCACCAATAGCATCTCCTGCTTCAGTTCCTCCAAACCAAACATTTAAAATAGCAGGTACATGTTCCTGTTCCCATTTAAGTGTCAGCGGCCTTCCTGTAAATAAAACCAAAACCAAAGGCTTACCGGTTTTTACCAAAGCTTTCAACAATTTTTCCTGGGCTCCGGGAATATTAATATTGGACCTGCTGGAACTTTCACCACTCATCTCTGCAGATTCACCCAAGGCTGCTACAATTACATCACTTTGATTGGCTACAGCCACTGCTTCATCAATAATTTCCTGTGCCGGACGGTCATCACGTTTAAGGGTTTTACCAAACATTGTGGCTCTTTGCTCAAATAAACTATCCTGGGATAAATTAGACCCTTTTGCATATAAAATTTTTACACCAGGACCTGCCACATTTTTTAATCCTTCCAGCAAAGAAACAGGCGTAGAAAAATCTGCAGCCACACTCCAGGTACCAGTCATATTTTCTTTTGCATCCGCCAATGGGCCTATCAATGCAATGGTTCCTGATTTTTTTAATGGCAAAACATGATTGTTATTTTTCAATAACACAAAAGTTTGAGCAGCAATTTCCCTGGCTGCTTTACGATTAGCATCAGTAAATATTTCTGTTTTGGATCTTTGTTCATCGCAATAGCGATAGGGATCATCAAACAAACCCAATTTGTATTTTGCTTCCAATATTCTTCTGCATGCGATATCTATTTGTTGTTGCGTAACTTTTCCTTCTTTTAAAGATTTTTTTAATGTTGTTAAAAAACCTTCACCTACCATATCCATGTCTATACCTGCCATTAAAGCCCTTGCAGCAACTGTCTGTAAATCGCCAATGCCATGCGCCACCATTTCATTAATGCCGGTATAATCCGTAACGACAAACCCTTTAAATCCCCATTGTTTGCGCAGCACATCTGTCATTAAAAATTTATTGGCAGTAGCAGGAACACCATCCACTTCGTTGAATGATGCCATCACACTTCCGGCACCGGCATCTATTGCAGCCTTGTACGGAGGCAGGTATTCATTGAACATTCTTACACGGCTCATATCTACAGTATTATAATCACGACCGCCTTCGGCTGCGCCATATAAAGCAAAGTGCTTTACGCAAGCCATAATGGTATTATCCTTTGAAAGATCATTGCCCTGGTAACCTTTAACCATCGCTTTTGCAATTTGCGAACCGAGGTAAGTATCTTCTCCTGATCCTTCTGCAATACGGCCCCAGCGTGGATCACGCGCTATATCAACCATCGGGGAAAATGTCCAGCATATTCCGTCGGCGCTTGCTTCCTGCGCTGCGATCCTTGCTGATTTTTCTATGAGATTCATATCCCAGCTGCATGATAAACCAAGCGGTATTGGAAAAACAGTCTGGTAACCATGAATAACATCCATTCCAAAAAGTAATGGAATTTTTAAGCGACTTTGCTCGACTGCTATTTTTTGAACAGCACGGATTTTGTCAACTCCTTTAATATTAAATAACCCTCCTACTTTTCCTTCTTTAATTTTTTTCCCAATATCAGAGTTACCTGCCTGCCCGGTAGTGATATCACCGGCTCCCGGTAAATTTAATTGCCCGATTTTTTCATCAAGCGTCATTTTCTTCATCAGTGCATCAATGAATGTTTCCATTTTGGCATCCTTATTTTGTGAATAACCATTCACTAATAAACCAAAAATCAAGATTACAATCGTTACTGTTTTTTTCATTTAATTTATTTTTTATACTTTTTAATTCCTGAGCTTAATAAAAATACTATTCAAATTAATACCGATTATACCATCAAATAGTCCAAAGTCTTTTTCTATCGGCATAATACCATCTAAGATTTCAACGTAGTCCTTTGGACTACTTATTAAATCA
>DATCMY010000471.1:0-4003 GCA_036565505.1 Hanamia sp. | reverse complement strand
GAATAGGGATCCTGTATCTGTGCTTTTTTGTTATGGGCTATTTAACTGCCTGATAAATAATCACGCATATCAGCGGCTGTTTTTACCTGCCCCGCATGTGGCCGAATGGAATGAATATTTTCATTAAGGCAATCAATGCCGCAATCAAAAGCATCGAAGGAAATAGCGGCAATTGCATCGGCCCAATAAAGTAATCTTTCCGCATTAATTAAATTATGTAACCCATAAGCGCTCATAAACTGGGTACCATTTATAAGAGCAAGCCCTTCTTTGCTTTGCAGTTCCAAAGGTTGCCATCCAAACCTTTGAAGCGCTTTTATGGCAGGCAATTTTTCATTATTGATCTTTACTTCTCCCAGGCCAATCAGGGGAAGGCTTAAATGGCTAAGTGGAGCTAAATCGCCGGAAGCGCCAAGCGAACCTTGTGTATAAATAACAGGAAGCACCTCATTATTATACATATCCAACAGCCTTTTTACCACTTCTATCCCAATACCTGAATATCCATAACTCAATGATTTAATTTTGAGCAAGATCATGAGTTTTACAATTTCATCGGGAACCTCTTCACCCATACCACAAGCATGAGATTTTAATAAATTATTTTGCAAATCCTGTAACTGGCTTTTATTGATCTGTACATTTTGCAAAAAACCAAAACCTGTATTGATACCATAAAACAGATCATCAGAAGCATTTACTTTTTCATCAAGATAATCGCGGCATTTCACTATCGCTTCATGTGCCGCATAAGTAATGGATATTAATTGCTTATGTTTAAGAAGGTGTTTAACCTGCCGGAAAGAAAGGAGGCTTTTATCAAGTGGTAAATAATTATAAGACATATATCAAATTAATGCGCTCAAAAGTAATTAAAACTTATGGAGGAATAGCTGAACATTACTCATACCTGGTTTCCCATTTCTTTAACAAGAGGTTATATTTGTGTTTTAAGAAAAGACTTTTAGCTTCGCCAAATTCCTATGTATAAATTATTACTGACGCTTGTTGTATTTTTTTCCTTGCAAAATATTTCTTTTGCCCAGGATACATTACCAAAAATTTCCGTAACGCAACTCGGTAATAAGGTTTTGGTTTCCTGGACCAATCCTTACACTTCCGTTACCACCATCAATATTCAAAGATCGCCTGATAGTCTTAATAATTTTAAAACCATTGGAAGCGTGCTTAATGTAAAATCAACCACCAATGGTTTTGCCGATACCAAAGAATTCATCCCCTCACAATATTATCGCCTGTTTATTTCTTTTGAAGGCGGCACTTATATTTTTACCGAATCGCATAAACCGGGCATCGACACTTTGAAAAGTTTACCGCAGGTACAAGAGGTTCAACAGCCTGTAAATACCTGGTTTGTTCCATCAAAGCATGTTTATACCGGCAAGGATAATAATGTGATTATCTCATTGCCTGACGCGGAACGTAAAAAATATTCCATTAAATTTTTTGAAGAAGATGGCACTCCTCTTTTTGAATTAAAGAAAATTCCTGAAAGTTTTCTTACCCTTGATAAAGTAAATTTTATACATTCAGGGCTTTTTAATTATGAATTGTATGATAACAGGATCATTATCGAAAGCCATAAAATTTATATCCCTAAAGATGGAAAACCTATTCCCCCACTTGATGCAAATGGCCACGAAATTAATTGATGATTACATCAAATACCTTTTCAAAATTTCTCTTTAATTTTTCTTTAGTTTCCACAAAATCCACTTTTTGCCCCAGTTCCTTTTCAATGGAAGTAACCTGTTTGTTTACAATGCCGCAGGGAATGATATTGTTGAAATAACTGAGATCTGTATTTACATTTAATGCGAAGCCATGCATGGTAATCCAGCGGCTGCACCTGATGCCCATTGCACATATTTTTCTTTCTTTGCCGATGATCCCGGGTTCTATCCACACTCCGGTCTCACCCTTACTTCTATCGCCTTTAATGCCATATTCGGCTATGGTAAGAATAATCACTTCTTCAAGGCTGCGCAGGTATTTCCCAATATCTGTATAGAATTTTTCAAGGTCGAGAATGGGATAACCCACTACCTGCTGTAATCCATGAAAAGTAATATCACCACCCCTGTTGGTTTTAAAAAATTCAATTTCCTTTTCTTCCATTTCAGTTTCGCTCAGCAATACATTTTCAATATGACCGCTTTTACCTAAAGTATAAACCGGGGGATGTTCGCAAAAAAGAAGATGGTGTGAGGTTAAAGAGCCCCCTAACCCCCGAAGGGGGGAAACAGATTGCCGATTACCGATTACCGGTTGCTCATTGCTAATTGCTAATTGCTTCCTTGCCTCTGCTTTTAGGTCCACATTCGTTTTTACCAACTCTTCCTGATAATCCCAGGCAGCTTTATAATTGATAATTCCGAGGTCTTCAAAAATGATATGCTGTTTTTCCAAATCAAAGATTTTAATTTGCAAAGATAAGAAGGCTAATAATTGAAAATGGATAATGGATACCTGACTGATTACATGATAGCCCATGGCTCACAGTTACAAACAAAATATAATTTATGAACGAAGAAGAAATTCAGGAAGAAGGCGAAGAACTATTTGAAAGGCTCACCATTGTTTGTGCCAAAGGGCAAGAGCCATTGAGGATAGATAAATTCCTGATGAACCGGATTGAAGGCGCCACGCGCAATAAAATTCAGCAGGCCATAGAAGCTGAAAGGGTTTTGGTGAATGAAAAACCCATAAAATCCAATTATAAAATACGGCCTGAAGATAAAATTGTCATTTATCAAACCTATTTACCCGAAAGCAATGTAATTGTTCCGGAAAATATTCCTTTTACAATTGTGTATGAAGATGAAGACATCTTAGTGGTGAATAAAGATCCGGGCATGGTGGTTCATCCCGGCAGTGGCAATCCGGGCGGCACTTTGGTGAATGCGGTGGCATGGTATTTAAAACAACAAAATCCTGATATTGATGAAGCAGAACTTTCCCGTTTTGGTTTGGTACACCGTATTGATAAAAATACTTCAGGGCTTTTGGTAATGGCAAAAACACCAAAGGCAATGACGCATCTTGCCAAACAATTTTTTGACCACACCGTACACCGCCGTTACGTGGCATTGGTTTGGGGCGATTTTGAAGAAGAAGAAGGAACCATCGTAGCACATGTGGGCCGCCATCAAAGATTCAGGAAATTGTTCACCTCTTATCCTGATGGAGAATTTGGCAAAGAAGCCATCACACACTATAAAGTGCTGGAAAGATTCAATTATGTAACGCTTGTAGAATGCAGACTGGAGACCGGCCGTACGCACCAGATTCGGGTACACATGCAATCTATTGGCCACCCGCTTTTTAATGATGACACTTATGGGGGCGATAGAATTGTAAAAGGAACGGTATTTACCAAATACAAACAATTTGTAGAAAATTGTTTTGAAATTTGCCCGCGCCATGCATTGCACGCCCAACAATTAGGATTTATTCATCCTGTCACAAAAAAGCAAATGAATTTTGAAAGTGAATTGCCGGAAGATATGAAAGCAGTGATAGAGAAGTGGAGGAAGTATAGTGTGGGAAGGGATTTGTAAGCACGAATTAACTATAATTACACATATTCATATTTTATAATCGCACCACGGGTTAAGAGAATAAAAAAGATACTACCTTAGTATTATGAAGAAACTATTAATTATCGGGATAATAATACTTTTGGTCTCTTGTAAAAAACAATCTATTCCCTGTTACCATTGCACCTTTGGTTTAGGAGCAAACGGTGTCCAAATACCACCACAGGATTATTGTGGTGATGATGGCGGAACAAGGCAATTTAAAGATGCTCAGGGTAACATCTTATCATCTGTTTGTGTTCCTAAATGATTTAAAAATGAAAATAGATTTATGATTTTATCCCCCGTTGGTGTTCCATTTTAAAAATTTTAAACATTCCCTAATCAGCAAGGCTCCCGTCTGGTCCGACCAACGGGATTATGAAACTAAACTTAATTTCCGG
>DATCMY010000470.1:0-10869 GCA_036565505.1 Hanamia sp. | reverse complement strand
CATCTAAGATTTCAACGTAGTCCTTTGGACTACTTATTAAATCAAGATGGTATTATATTCTAAAATGCATGATATAATATTCTTCAATCAATATAAAAAACAAAGGATGATTAAAAATATTTTACCCAAATAAAAATGCTTAAGAAATCCGTGAAATAAAATCTTTCACCTTTTGATGCACAGCAGAACTTAAAGGAACTAACGGAAGACGTAATTCATTTTCAATCATTTTCATTTCGTATAAAAATGCTTTTACTCCGGCAGGGTTATTTTCCGCGAATAGAAGATCATAGCCTTCTAATAATTTATAGTGAAGTTGCGAAGCATTTTCGAATTTATTTTGTAAGGCAAGCCTTACCATATCAGAAAAATCTTTTGGAAAACTATTGGCCGCAACGCTTATCACGCCATCCATTCCACAGGCAATTAGAGGAAGTGTTATATGATCATCGCCGCTTACTACTAAAAAATCATCAGGCTTATTTTTCAAAATGTGCATGCACTGAATCATATTACCACTCGCTTCTTTAATACCGCCAATATTTTTGCATTCTTTGGCAAGCCTTATCGTTGTTTCTGCAGATATATTACTTCCTGTTCTTCCGGGTACATTATAAAGTATCACTGGCTTAGCCGATGCTTCTGATATTGTTTTGTAATGCTGAAAAATACCTTCCTGTGAAGGTTTATTATAAGCAGGGCTTGCACTTAACACTGCGGTAAATTTTTCCAAAGGAAAATCAGAAAGATTACTCACAACTTCCTTGGTATTATTACCTCCAATGCCCACTACCACCGGCACATGGTTATTGATTACGTCTACAGTAAACTTTGCAATTTCCTGTTTTTCTTTTTTAGAAAGCGTAGGAGTTTCACCTGTTGTTCCAAGCGTTACGATGTATTCCACGCCATTGTTGATATTAAAATCAATCAACTTTCCGAGAGCTACATAATCTACTTCGCTATTTTTTTTAAAAGGAGTAATTATGGCAACCCCCGTACCTCGTAATTGTATTTTTAAAGACACAGCTTTTATTTTAAATTTTAATTTACTCTTAATTATTATTTTTCAATTTTCTATTCCCAATTCACTCTTCCCAAAAACCCATCTTTCCAAATTTTTCAATGCGTTGTGTTATTCTTTTTTCTGGTTTTATTTTTTTTAATTCCTGCAAGATTGGTTTAATGTAAGTTTTGAGATTTGAAGCTGCTTCATCATAATTCCAATGAGCGCCACCAAGCGGTTCCCGAATAATTCCATCTACCAGGCCAAATTTGAGCATATCATCTGAGGTTAATTTTAATTGCTCTGCCGCAATTTCTTTTTGTGCCCAGCTACGCCAAAGTATAGAACTGCAATTTTCCGGAGAAATTACTGTGTACCACGAATTTTCCAACATCAATACTTTATCCCCTACCCCAATGCCCAGGGCCCCGCCACTGGCGCCTTCGCCTATGATAACGCAAATGACAGGGACTGTAAGCCTGATCATTTCATAAATATTTCTTGCAATAGCCTCCCCTTGTCCACGTTCTTCAGCCTCCAATCCGGGAAAAGCGCCCGGTGTATCAATTAATGTAATGACAGGCTTATTAAATTTTTCAGCAAGTTTCATCAGGCGCAAGGCTTTTCGGTATCCTTCCGGGTTGGCCATTCCGAAATTTCGCATTTGACGCATTTTGGTATTAGTGCCTTTTTGCTGCCCTATCACCATTATTGTTTCACCATCAAACTGAGCAAAACCGCCGATCATCGCCTTATCGTCTTTTACATTTCTATCGCCATGCAGTTCTATAAAGTTGGTAAACATTTTTAAAATATACTCAAGCGTATAAGGCCTGTCCGGATGGCGGCTCAATTGTACTTTTTGCCACGGTGTAAGGTGTTCAGTAATTTCTTTTCTTTTGGTAAGAATATTTTCTTCCAGTCTTGCGATGATGGAATCATACTCGCTGTTAGCGTTTTTTAAAGCTAATTTTTTATTCTCTTCAATCTGTTCATAAAGCTCTTTAATGGGTTGTTCAAAATCCAGGAATTGCCTTACATGTACTTCTGCCATAGTGCGTAAATATTTTAAAAAAATGAAAGGGGGAAACCCTTTTTCTCTTTTTTTAGGGCGATAAAGTTAAGGCCTCCGGATTAAATAGGAAAGAAAAGGTTTTTTTCGGGAAAAGGAGTATTAGGAAAAATATACAAATTGCCAATTTGCTTAGTGTTTTTACAGTTCTAAATTTATTCCGGATATGGAAATGAACTGCCGGGTTGTATTATTTGATAAGGATAGTTTTACTTATTTTTAATCCTAAAGCTTACAGCCATTACTTCCTTAGTTTTGTTATTGATTGCATTATAATAAAAACTTCATCACAGCAAATAATGGCGGTGCTGGAAGCATTCGATTGAAACTAAGACCGCTTTGAAAAGTGGCAGTTAAAAAGAACGCAATACATATTGTAAATTCGATTATTAACGGTAGAAATTATTATAAAAAAAATGACAAATATCTTCAAAAGCCTTGCCTTGCTCTATGCCATTGTTGTTATCACCTCATGTGCTACGCATAAATCCAGGAGTTTGCTACCAAATCGTGAATTGGTTCAAACTATTGATAACAACTTCAGGTATGCCGCAGCGCAATACAAAGTGATGATGAAAAATTTGCCGCCAGGCAAATTTCCTAAAACCTATTATGCGGCAACAGATAAATTCGAAACCAGTGATGCCGGCTGGTGGTGCAGTGGTTTTTACCCAGGCAGTTTGCTGTATTTGTATGAGCAAACAAAAGACACCACATTGTATGCTGAGGCTGAAAGAATAATGCAGGTGCTCGAAAAAGAAAAATATAATAAGACCACACATGACCTTGGTTTTATGATGTATAACAGTTTTGGGAACGCTTATAGAATTGATCCTAAACCGGCATATAAAGAAGTGTTGCTCACCAGTGCAAAATCTCTTGCCAGCCGTTTCAATCCAATAGTAGGATGTATTAAATCCTGGAATGGAAAACCTGGAGAATGCACTGTAATTATTGATAACATGATGAACCTTGAATTGTTATTTTGGGCCACCAGGGAAACAGGTGATTCCTCTTATTATAAAATTGCGGTAACGCATGCCAATACTACCATGAAGAATCATTTTCGCCCCGATTACAGTTCGTACCATGTAGTTATCTACAATTCCAATACAGGCGCCGTGCTGCAAAGAAAAACAGTACAGGGTTATGCAGATGAGTCGGCATGGGCAAGAGGACAGGCATGGAGCCTTTATGGTTATACAGTTATGTACCGGGAAACTAAAGACAAAAAATATTTAGACCAGGCAAATCATATCGCCCACTTTATTTTAAGCAATCCCAATCTGCCTGCAGATAAAATTCCATATTGGGATTTTAACGCACCCGGCATTCCGAATGCTTTGCGTGATGCTTCAGCTGCTTCTATTATGGCTTCGGCTTTGCTTGAATTAAGCCGCTATGCTGATAAAGATCTAGCAAAAAATTATGTAAGCGTTGCGGGAACTATTTTGCAAACTTTATCATCCGAAAAATATAAAGTAAGTATAGGAACCAATGGAGGTTTTATTTTGAAGCATAGTGTAGGAAGCAAACCACAAAATTCAGAAGTTGATGTACCGCTTACTTATGCAGACTATTATTTTATTGAAGCGATGGCACGATATAAAAATAAAGGCATATTCTAAAATGTTATCAATACTGATTAAAGGGTACATTTGAAATTGTCACCGGTTGGTGGAGACTCAAAGGTGGGTGGAGTCTCCACCGCCCGCAATCTTCAAGTGTAAATTTTATCTTTATAAATATTTTTACTTATGAAAACAAAATAAAAGCATAACACTAAATAAAAAAAAAATTCATAACCCATGATTAGTATACAAATAAGAAAGATCAAATTCATTATTACTGTTTTTGGTCTGCTTTGTTCCTTCAATTCCATTGCCCAAAATGCCTCTACACAAAAGGCTGAAAAGATGGATGGCTACAAACTTGTCTGGTCTGATGAATTTAATAATGATGGCCCCCCGGATGCACAGAACTGGCGTTTTGAAAATGGCTTCGTACGTAATGAAGAAGCGCAGTGGTATCAGCCCGATAATGCGAGGTGTGAAGGTGGTAAACTGATCATAGAGGGGCGTAAAGAAGAAAAGCCCAATCCAAATTATATACCGGGGAGTAATGAGTGGAAAAAGCAAAGAAAAAATATTGAATATACATCTTCGAGCATCAATACTTCCGGTAAACACAGTTGGCAGTATGGCTGCTTTATAATGCGTGCAAGGATAGATGTTAGCCCTGGATTATGGCCTGCCTGGTGGACATTAGGCGTAAATGGTAAATGGCCGTCAAATGGAGAAATTGATATTATGGAATATTATTCCAATAAGCTGTTGGCCAATATTGCCTGCGGAACTGATGTACCTAATAAAGCGGAATGGTTTTCTAAAACAAAACCAGTTGATTCTTTAGGAGGAAGCAAGTGGGCCTCTGAATTTCATATTTGGCGCATGGACTGGGATGAAAATTCGATAGCCCTATATGTAGATGATTCTTTAATGAACAAGGTTGAACTTAGTAAACTGGTTAATAAAGATGGTACAGGAATTAACCCTTTTAAGCAACCGCATTATATGCTATTGAATCTTGCTATGGGTGGCAAAAACGGCGGTGAATTAGGCAATACAAAATTCCCGAACATGTATGAAATAGATTATGTGCGGGTATATCAAAAAAAATAAATCTCTACCTCCCCTGCCTTTTTTAAATTATTCAGGATATCTATAGTTTATTCTAATTTTATTATCGGCAATCGTATATCCTTTGACCATCCTTTTTTGATTATTCTTTTGACAATTAATGGTAATTTGGTATTAGAGATTTAGTTTATTTTTCTGTTTCTGCGATTGACAAAATAATAATCTTTTGAAATTAATATTTAAACTATATGCTAAAAAAATATCTCCCGTCCCTTTGCCTGCTAATTTTGTTTGCTAATCTATTTTTTAAAGTTGACGCACAACATAAATCAGTTGATCAAAAAGTTGATTCTGTTTTACGGTTAATGACCCTCCGGGAAAAAATTGGTCAGATGAATCAATATAATGATGACTGGACGGCTACAGGCCCGGTAACGATTGATAAGGATAAGGCAAACCAAATTCGCAATGGAGAGGTTGGTTCCTTACTTAATTGCATGGGCACTGCACGAACAAAAAGCTGGCAAATGATCGCCATGCAATCACGCCTTAAAATTCCTTTACTTTTTGGTCAGGATGTAATTCATGGATACAAAACCACTTTCCCTATTCCACTGGCTGAAGCATCTAGCTGGGATTTAGATGCAATACAATTGTCTGCAAGAGTTTCTGCAACTGAAGCCAGTGCAAGCGGCATCAACTGGACATTTGCCCCAATGGTTGATATTGCCCGTGATCCGCGCTGGGGAAGGGTTATGGAAGGGGCCGGAGAAGATCCTTACCTCGGTTCTAAAATTGCTTATGCAAGGGTAAAGGGTTTCCAGGGAAATAAATTGGGCGACATCAATTCTGTAATGGCTTGCGCCAAACATTTTGCGGCCTATGGTGCGGCTATTGGTGGACGGGATTACAATTCCGTTGATATGAGCGACAGGCTTTTATGGGAAGTATATTTACCTCCTTTTAAAGCAGCGCTGGACGCAGGCGCTTCCACATTTATGAATTCATTCAATGATCTTAATGGTGTGCCTGCAACAGGAAATAAATATTTACAAAGAGATATCCTTAAAGGCAAATGGGGCTTCAAAGGATTTGTAGTAAGCGATTGGGGTTCCATCGGCGAAATGATCAATCACGGTACGGTTAAAAATAGTTACGAAGCAGCTTTGTCTGCAATAACAGCAGGTTGTGATATGGACATGGAAAGTCGCACTTACAAAAACAACCTGGCGCAATTAGTAAAAGATAAAAAAGTACCCATCGCTTTAATTGATGATGCCGTGAGAAGAATTCTTCGAAAGAAATTTGAACTTGGATTGTTTGATGATCCTTATAAGTTTTGTAATGCACAAAGAGAACAGAAAGAATTAAACAACCCGGAGCATACAAAAGCAGCAAGACAAATGGCTGAAAGAAGTATCGTGTTGTTAAAAAACAAAAATCATTTATTGCCCTTATCCAAAAACATAAAAACAATTGCCTTTATCGGCCCATTGGTAAAACCTCTTAAACAAAACAAGGGCTTTTGGGATGTAGAAGTTCCAGGTGTAGATTCAAACTTTATTGTATCGCAATGGGAGGGATTAAAAAATAAAGTGGGTGCTAATACAAAATTACTTTACGCGAAAGGCTGTGAAATTGAGGGAGACAATAAAGATGGTTTTGCCGAAGCGATAAGCACGGCAAAACAAGCAGATGTAGTAATCTTAAGCATTGGAGAAAGAAGAGATATGACCGGCGAAGCCAAAAGCCGAAGCAATATTAATATACCCGGTATGCAGGAAGATTTATTGAAAGAATTATTGGCTACCGGCAAGCCGGTGGTGGTTTTAATCAATGCGGGCCGTCCCTTGGTTTTTAATTATACTGCTGATAATGCAACCGCTGTTTTATATACCTGGTGGTTGGGTAGTGAAGCTGGTGATGCTATTGCTGATGTGTTGTTTGGAGATTACAATCCTTCTGCAAAACTGCCTATTACCTTTCCAAGAAGTGTGGGACAGATACCGATTTATTACAGTCATTTTAATACCGGTCGTCCGGCAACAAGCGATGAGGATCGCAATTACAGATCTTCCTATACTGATTTATCTATTTACCCAAAGTATGCCTTTGGTTATGGTTTAAGTTATACCACTTTTCAATACAGCAATTTGCAATTGAGTAAAAAGAAAATGAAAAGTAATGAGCGCATAGAAGCTTCTGTAACTATTACCAATACAGGGAAATATGACGGGGAAGAAATTGTACAATTATACCTGAGAGATAAAGTAGGATCAATAGCCAGGCCGGTTAAAGATTTAAAAGATTTCAGGAAAATACAATTGAATGCAGGCGAATCTAAAACGATCAAATTTATTATCGACAAAGAAAAACTCTCTTTCTATAATCAACAATTAAAATGGGTAGCCGAACCCGGAGAATTTGATTTAATGATTGGAGCTTCCTCTGACGATATCAGGCTGAAAGATAGTTTTGATTTAATAAAATAACAATCAAATTAAAACCAATTATGAAACTTAGTTTTTCCCAAAAGTTAATACCGTATTACCTATTCGTATTTTTTTCATTCATTATTTTTAATACCTCGCAAGCGCAATTAGCTCCATTGCCGAAAGAATGGAAGTTTAAGTTAGGAGATGATATGGAATGGGCCAATCCATCATTTAATGATGCCGGCTGGGGCAATAAGCAAATCGGTACAAGCTGGTCTGCAACAAGCATGAAAGATAATGTGTACGCATGGCATAGAATTAAAATAATTATTCCTTCAAGCATGAAAGTTGCCGAAAAAGGGAATATAATAAAATTGAATCTTGGCAAGATTGATGATGTTGACCAAACATTTTTTAATGGTAAAATGATTGGGCAAACTGGTTCTTTACCTCCTCATTATGAAACCAAATGGGATTCTGAACGTGTTTATACTATTCCTGAAAATAACATCCTATGGGATAAGGAGAATGTAATTGCCGTAAGGGTTTTTAGCCTGGATTCCGCAAATATGGGTATGTATGAAGGGCCCTATAGTTATGGCCCAATCCAGTTTTCAGATTTTATTTCAGTTCAAAATAGCATTACTGAAACGAATCATAATGGATTTATAACAACAATTAAGTTTACCAACAAAAGTAATTATGCATTTAAAGGATCGGCGAAATATTGGATAGAAGATAAAAACAATAAAGTGGTTTACTCAGAAACAAAGCCGGTACAAGTGGAGCCTGAACAAGGCTCTGAGACTGATGTATCCTTCTCCAATTACCAGCCGGTAAATGCCCGTCCGACCGATTTATCCGGGCAGGAAAATATATTTAAAGTTGGCTACGAGGTAACAGAAAATAGCACTACAGCAAAAATAAAAAATGAGCAGGTTTATTTATCCGATAAGCATATTAATATTAAAGTTGCCGGTGAACCAAAACCTGTGATAGAAAATAAAATTCAGGACGCCTTCTCCCCTATTCCCTTTCAAAATCAAATATTGCAAGGTTATATCGGTAAACGCTTTACGCAAAACCTGGAAGAGCGCCTTTTAAAAGCAGATGAGGATGGAATAATAGATGGGTACTTACAAAGGCCGGGCAACCATCCCTGGTATGGTGAGCATGTAGGTAAATATTTGGAAGCTGCTTGTAACGTGTGGAAGGTAACACACGATACCAGGCTAAAAGCACAAATGGACCGGATAATGTATGAACTTATTAATTCGCAATTGAAAGATGGTTATTTAGGGACCTATACACCGGAAAATTACTGGACAGGCTGGGATGTATGGTCGCATAAATATAATTTGTATGGCTTGTTGGCTTATTATACCACAACCGGCTACCAGCCTGCATTGGAAGCTTGCAAAAGAATGGGAGATTTATTGTGTACTACGTTTGGTAATAAACCCGGGCAACGTGATATTATTTTAGCTGGCGAACATGTAGGAATGGCTGCAACAAGTGTACTGGATCCAATGGTAGAATTATATAGATATACCGGAGAAAAAAAGTACCTCGATTTTTGTTATTACATCCTTGATGCATGGGAGCAAAAAGATGGCCCCAAAATAATCAGTTCTTTATTAGCAACTGGTAAGGTAAATAAGGTAGCTAACGGTAAAGCGTATGAGATGTTGTCAAACCTTGTTGGCCTGGCTAAACTATACCGTGTTACCGGAGATCCAAGATTATTAAAACCGGTTTTAATTGCCTGGCAGGATATTGTAACCAACAGGTTATATATTACCGGAACCACCAGTTCTTTTGAATATTTTCAGGCTGCTGATGTATTACCTGCTGCTGATACAAATCATATTGGTGAAGGATGCGTAACTGTTACCTGGATTCAATTAAACCAAAATCTCTTAGACATTACCGGCCAATTAAAGTACGAGGAACAAATTGAAAAATCAATTTATAACCAGTTATTCGGAGCAGAAAATCCTGAATCAGGATGTGTAAGTTATTATACACCCATGATGGGCGTAAAGCCTTTTTCCTGCGGCATATCTTGCTGTACTTCGAGTGTTCCCCGCGGAATTGCATTGATACCTTACTTTACTTTCGGCAATGTAAATAATGTTCCAACGTTGATGTTGTATGGGCCAGCATCTTACAAAGAAAACTATACAACTGCAGATAAAAAAAATATACACTTATCTCTACAAATTGAAAGTAATTTTCCTGATAATGGCAATTCAACTATAACAGTAAATACATCTCAGACTGCATTTTTTCCCCTTGGCTTAAGAGTGCCATCATGGAGCAGTTCTTTTACAGCAGAAGTCGGCGGTAAAGAATACAAGGGCATAGCTAATCAATATTTGGTTATAAAACGTATTTGGAAATCCGGCGAAAAAATAAAAGTATCCTTTAAAATACCTATTCAAATATTACCCGGTGGTAAAAGTTATCCCGGTCAAATAGCATTTCAAAGAGGGCCACAGGTTTTGGCATTCGATAATTCTTTAAATATTGATTTACTAAAAAAATATCAATTTGATACAAACCAAAAACTGGTTGTAGAAAAGCCCGGAAGCAAAAGTGACGCAAAGGTATTGCCTCAGCAATGGATAGGAAAACAAGCTTATAAAGTCAACATAATTGGCAAGGATGCAAATACTCCTAACCAGCAATTAACCCTGGTTCCTTTTGCAGATGCAAGTCAAACAGGTGGATCTATAAAAGTATGGATGCCATTCAATGTAATTAAGTAATTAATTTAAAACTAATAGTAGCCAAAAAAATATTAATTAACCAGGTAAACACGCTTTTGATATATGGGTGTTTACCTCTTATCTGAATAAAAATAAAATGATGAAAATAATTAGTACTTTATTTTTAACCATAGCCGTTAGCTATTTTTCATGCGCACAGGCAAGGCATGTAAACAACTTAAGCCTTTTGCATACTGCCGGTCAAAATATAGTTAACGCCTCTGGCGAGAAAATATATTTAAAGGGAGTTGGTCTTGGAAACTGGCTTTTACCCGAGGGATATATGTGGAAATTCGGAGCCCTGGGAGACCGTCCCCGCAAAATAGAAAAAGTAGTTGCTGACCTTATTGGCGAAGAAAAAGCACAAAGTTTTTGGAAGGCTTACAGGCATAACTATATTACAGAGGCGGATATTAAACGAATTCATGAATTGGGATTTAATTGTTTAAGACTTCCTATCAACTCAAGATTGTTATTAACTGAAGAAGAAAATCCTGTTTATATTGAAGATGGATTTCAATTAATTGATTCCCTGGTTTCATGGTGCAAAAAATATAAGTTGTATGTTATTCTTGACATGCATGCAGCCCCAGGTGGACAAACAGGTGCTAATATAGATGATAGCCGTAACGATAGCCCTGAACTTTTTATCAATCAAAAATACCAGGACCAGCTCGTAAACCTTTGGATAAAAATCGCCCAAAGATATAAAGATGAACCTGCTATTGCAGCTTATGATTTACTAAATGAGCCTCTACCTATAGGAACCGGCTATGCTGATAAATACAAGCAATTGCTTGTTCCTCTGTATAAGCGTATCACTTCTGAAATTCGTAAAGTTGATCAAAAGCACATGATAACTTTGGAAGGCTTCAATTGGGCAAACGATTGGTCTCTTTTTGATAAGCCTTTTGATAATAATGTTTTTTACCAGTTTCACTATTAT
>DATCMY010000469.1:0-3434 GCA_036565505.1 Hanamia sp. | reverse complement strand
TGAAGCTATCCTTAAATAAAGGTGCCAAAGTAAAAATTTGTGGAAGCTGTGCCGAAGCAAGAGGATTGAAAAATATACCATTGGTTGAAGGTGCAGAAATCAGCACCCTTGCCGAACTTACCAACTGGGTGGTTGACAGCGATAAGGTATTAACATTTTAAGAAAAGAACGAATGAAAGAAAGAGGCGATATTCCGTTAATGTTAAATAATGAGAGAGTATTCTTCACCTTCTGTATCCCACTGGCAAATTCTCCAGACCTGTGAATGCCCGTTACTAATCCTCCTCTCTTTAGTTTAGGGAATGGCAGTTTCCACCCGTTTCTGTTATCAACAGTTTTATATCCCGTCAAACCACTATGCCCCACATCCCTATCCGATTAAGTTCTTTCTGCTTATGGCATAAATAATTAGCTCCATAATTATGCCCCTTCTGAAAAAAGTGAATCAACTCTAAATTTTCAGAATACTTGCATTTATTGCTACCAAAATTGTACTTACACTCATTAGTGCGGCACCTGTCGCATATTTTTCTTCGTGTATTTATACCTGTTATAAACCATAAAAATTAAACATCTCATTCCATGTTTCATTGAAGATGATGGCAAGGGGGTTCCAAATATTTTAGATTTACTAAATAAAATGTTTTACGTTAAAGCCTCTTTCGCCGCTGCTTTGCTATCATGGTGATTCTTATAAAAGTTTTTCCGGCTGAAGTAAATAACAGTAAAGACTATTAATAATATGGCAGGCATTACAGCCACTTTCAAAAAAGTACTGGAACCTGCAATTGCATCTGCTGCGGCTGCAGTAGCGCCACTGCTAACAGCACCTGCCCTGAAATCATCATACCAGTGTCCCATTATAGGAACGATGAGAGAAGTAGAAAACATGCCAGCCCCGCCCATTATTGAAAGACCCAGCGCCCCTGTATCCGGAAGATATTCTGATACAAATCCCAGCATGGTGGGCCAGAAAAAACAAACACCAAGCGCAAAAACAAAAGCGGCAGCAAAAGCAGCGGGACCGCTTACCATGCTTAATAATATAAGCCCGATGCCTGCAAACAAAGAGGAAAATATGAGCATGCCATTTGGATTAAGGCGATGTACAACAGGCCCTGCAAATGACCGTCCCAAAGCCATCAGGCCATTAATAAAAACAAGAATTAAAATACCGGAAACATTGGCGCCCTGCAACAAAGCAACGATCCAGGTGTTGGTACCTAATTCTGTGGCGCCGGTCATAAGCATACAAATAACCATTATAATAAATAAAGGTTTCAGGCATGCCGAAAACATTTGTTTGGTGCTTACACCACTGGTTACCCTTTCAGTTTTTGGAAATTCTAATTTCAAAAAAAGGTAGCCATAAATAATTGCGGGAATAAACAGCGATGCAATTAAAATACGCCAGTCGAGATGCATTTTTTCAATCATGACATAAGAAAGCAAACCGCCAATAACGATACCTCCGGGAAACCATACATGAAAGCGGTTAAGCATGGTGGTTTTATTTTCAGGGAATAGTGTAACCGTTAGCGGATTACATGCGGCCTCCACCATACCGTTACCAATGCCAATACATACGGTACCAATAAACAACATTGTAGCATCTTTGGCAATAAGGTACATAACGATGCCGGCTACATGCCCGATAAACGCAAATCCCAATAAGCGTTTCATTCCAATAATATCACAGAGAGGCCCGCCAAAGACCATGGCAAGCGTAAAGCCCCAAAATGCAGGACTAAATATCCAGCCGAGTTGTTCTTTTGATAAAACGAACTGGGTGCTCCATACGCCTTCAAGAGATGCCCTGAAAGCAAAGGTCATCGATGTTACAATAAGCGCAATGCGGCTGGCAAGAAATAGTTGTTTACGGTTAATGGTATTCATATAGCAGTTTGTTTTTTTATAAGAAAATGGTTAATGAAAATTGTTGTAAGCAATATTAATTCCGGATGGATTATTTGCTTCAAGCATCGTAATGAAAACTGAAAATAATAATTTTTACAATAGCATGTATCTATTTCAGCAATTATTTTTTTATAAGAGTTAGTCTTCGGTTTATGTGGTTGAGTCTACGACCTTCCCGGCCGATGCCCCCACCCGACATTCCTAAATTAATATTTTGCCTCGTATACTTATCCCTGTAATAAACCACAAAAATTAAATAACTCTTCCTGTGTAACATTGAGGATGGTAGCAAGGGATATCCAAAGAGATGGATTAGCCCTCCCCTGATTATCCATTACAATTGTAAGGCGCGGAATTTATCAATTGGAAGTAACAAAACCAGACAACACGCAATTAAATATAAATATTCTATTTTGAAATTACGGCATCTAATACATCCCGCCCTATTTGTTTTAATTTTAAAGAATAACATAATGAATCAATAATTCCGGTTCATTGCTCGTTCATATTTAAAGACACTATTTTATTATCCGGTTGGATGGAGTTCAAAGGGATTGTGTTTATTATTGAATGTTTAAATTATAAAAATGGGGCATCAAAAGGGGATTCAAATATTTTCTACAACTCCACCCTTCCGGCATATACGCTATCGCTTATATTTCGTTCATCGTGGCTTACAAAACCTATCCATGTTTCTGCTGTATAACCTTTCATTTTGCCGTTTGATAATAAAGCACAGCCGTTTCCCCTGTTAGTTGCATGCAGGGTATATACTATTTTCTTTATGGCAGGGAAGTAAGTAATAAGTATCACCTTGTCATTTGTATTTGCAGTGTTAACACCGCTATTATCGCACCAGGTAAAAATTATGTCACCCTGATTATTTCGTGTAGCCCTTGCATTTTCCGCACCGGGTAAGTGGCCATTTGACATTAATAAGTTACGATAAGAAATGGTTGTATTAAGATAAGTGCCCACCATGGCAAGGTTAATAAAAGAGTTGATTACTTTATTTTGTGCAGCCTTGTGTCCATTTAAATAAAGGCTTTTACTACAAAAACGACCGTTGGAAATATGTTGCGGGTACTTCTTGTATGCCGATGCAGCAAGTGGTTTGCCGGGTATTCCCGGCATGGCGTTATAGGTTGTTTTCATAAGAGATGCAATAAAAACTTTAGCAAGCTATTGCTGTTTGTTTGCAGTACTATTAACGTTATAAAACTTCAAATGTTGTTTATAAATTTTAGGTAATTACCATCAAAGCAGATTGGAACAAAAGCACCAGAAAATGCAGCAATTTTTCTGTTCCTTTTTAGAATTTCAAACGATTTTTTGCAAAACCAAATAATTTCCTACCCAGTTATGCTGAATTAATCGGCTAAATCATATTTTGATGTGCTGGATAGGTACAACTCCGTTGGGAGTTTTTTTAGGAATGATTCCTGAAATAGTCATTTTGAATAGTTTTCTTTTACCTTTATTGTGTCATGTAAAGCGGACTTAGGCTCTGCTGGAGA
>DATCMY010000468.1:0-5855 GCA_036565505.1 Hanamia sp. | reverse complement strand
ATATCATAGTAAGCGACCTGATACCCACTGAAGAGACAGAAAAGAAAAATATTCTTTCCGGCAAAAATGAATGGCAATCTAAAAATGGTATTCATACAGACATGACTATAAGAGAACTCTTGAAACTTAATAAAATGGATTTTGAGATCTATGGTAATAAATCGGAACTGGCATTTATGGTGAAACCCAGGTTAAACGGACAAATTGATTTTAATAAGACTGCTGTTATGTTCAGTTGCGACAATTGCAATGACGATGAAATATTTAATCAACAGGAAGTAAGTGCATTAGATGTTGCAAAAAAAAATCTACCCATGCGCGTATTTGATGTTATCATTTATCCTTCGCATCATTAACGGTAAAATTTATGAGGGCTTTGGGTCCTGTTTTATCTTTATGATTGTACCAGAAACTCCTTATTATTAAACAATATTTCTCTACCCATAATACTTTCATCTTCAGTTTTTGCAGACATCGTAAAACCGAGGGATGGCAAGTTAACTTTGATTACCCTGTTTTTTATCATCAAAACATTTCCATCCATCGTATAGGATACAACATTAAAAATATTTTGATCACTTTTTAAATTTAAAGGAAGCTTTTCTAATTTAATTTCTTTGTGATGATTTGCGAATTCTCTAATTGCATAAACTTCATCTTCATTAATTGTTGCAGGCTTTCCCAACCAATAAAGAAGACTTATAATACAATTTACCTTTTTAACCATAGTGGTAATATCATTCTCGGTTGTTTTTACAAAGACGTAAGATTTAAATAAAGGTTCATGTAGAATCTTCTTTTGCAATACAGATTGAGTTTTTATGTAATTGAGAGGGAAAAAATTTTCAAGCCTCTTTTTAGTAAATAAAAGTGATACTTTTCTTTCGCAGTGGGGTTTCGTGTAAACTGCATACCAATTTTGCTGCATATTCTTTCTTTTTAAAATTAAATTTGCAGTAATTCAAAGGATTGATTTAAAAAGAAGTAATTGCATCAAAGGTGTTTCTAATTCTTTCTGCCATTAATGATAATTGTCAGTAGATCTAATGATTTTGGTTGGATATTTTAAATCCCATGTTGGAGCAAGGGGATGCAACAACATGGGAATTCTTTCTTTATCCCACCTATAGTTTTGCCTGGTTTAATTTGCTTTGAAGCAGGTGTACTTATAATTTTGTTCAGCACAATATGGGAAGATTTTATTAAACAAGCTCTTCTTATTCCAAATAATATATGGGTGCATGAAGTATAAGAATCCCTGTTGGAACACTTGCGTAAGTCCTAAGCACTTCTTGAACACTAAATACTAAGTAAAAGATCAATGATTAATCAGCACTATATTTTCTTACTAAAAGTACGGAGGTAATTTATCAGATCGCCAGGGCTGCGTGTTTTACCAAAAGTACCTTCAATAACATCCGCATTACCGGGAATTCTTTTTTTAAATCCTGGCATGTCCCTGTGGCCAAAATATATTTTATATAACAATGCGCCATCTGTTTGTTTTTGGAATATATGGGAAGTAAAGTCAGAGGGCGGAACATTTAGATTTACGGCTCTTTTTCCATCTCCTTTGCCTTCTTTTCCATGACAGGAAACGCAGTATGAAACATATAATTCTTTGCCGGCTTTTATTGAGGCATCATTCGCTATTACAGGGTTTTTCATATTTTCATACTTTTCAGGAACTTTCCAGGGATCATCTTGTTGTAATACAAATGACAAAATAATTGTCATTACCGCAACACTACCTAGTATTGCTATTAGCGTCTTCATTTTAATTTTATTTAGAGGTTCATTAATAATTGCTAAAATTAAAGTAGGCTAAAGGAATGCTTAATGACCTTAGTCATTATAAATCATGTTTTTAGTTCTTGTTATTCTACCGGAAAAAACCTTGTCTTACTGCTCTCTTGGTAAGGATATAAAAAGCATAGCTTTTTTGCTTGTGCGCACCTTGTTCTTTTAAACTATAAAGAGAATAAATAAAGATTGTCTGAATCATTTATGATTAGTAATAAAGCACTAATAACTTTCGTCTGCAAAGGAGTCCCCAGCCAGCGCGATGTTATTATATAAGCGGGTTATTGTTTAGGGCAGCTATTTAATGATGGTACTTAATTTACCCCAAAGTTCATTATCAAATCCTGATAAGGCCAATGAAAATCCACCAGCTGAATTTCCCATTCTGATAACCACTAATTTTTGTGAGGGTACCACATATATTTTCTGATCATTTTTTCCAAGTGCTGAATATAAATCTGCAGGGGCATTCGGAATAAGAGGTCCGGAAAATACTGTTTGTAAGGTAGGTACCATAAAGCTGCTTTTTCCATTGAGCCAGGTTAAATAACCATAGCCCTGGTTTATATTTTGGGAAGTATTTACCTGGCTGTTGAAATAGTTGGTATCACTTAAAATAAGGGTGTTGTCCCACTTTCCTTTATTCAACATTAGCAGTCCAAATCTTGCCATACTCCTGGCGTTACTATACAATACATTGTTGGAATTGGGTGTTTGTCTCCATAACCCATTCATGCCGATCCTGTCCCTGATTTTTTGTTGAAAATAGGTATTGTACGAAACGCCGCTGGCTTTTGCAATCACATTGCCCAGCAAGGTATAAGCTCCTGTATGATACGCCCACCTTGTTCCGGCATCAGCCTTGTAAAGTAAGCAGCCAGGTAACGTGCAATCATTATCAGGCACTCCATCATCAAGGCCGGTTGTCATGGTTAACTGATTCTTTATGGTAATAAGGTTTTCCTTATCCAAAGGTGCTGATGTCCACCCGGTTCCTAAATATTGTGAAGTGCGGTTGTTGATATTAAGCAAACCTTCCTGCTGGGCAATCCCTGTCAAAAGGGCCGTAACAGTTTTACCCGCCGATGCCCAATACCAAAGGCTGTCAGCAGTAAATGTTCCAAAATATTTTTCTACTACAATTTTTCCGTTCTTAAGTATTATAAATGCTTTTGTGTTTTCGCTTTGTAAATAGGTGTATAGATTATTGAGTTCAGTTTCGTTCCAGCCAAGCGAAGCGGGAGTGGTTGTCTGCCATGCGTTACCAGTAACAGGAGGAAAATAAAGGGTATCAGTTGTTGTGGTGGGAGGTATTGGATTGGACGGTGACTCAACACTTTTTTTGCAGGAAAGTATTAAGGTCACAGATAAAAATATTGTAATGCCGGATAATATTTTTCCCATGTGTTTTCAGACTGTTTTGTTTAAAAAAAGTTTAATAGCCTTTACCTTCTTTTCATTTACAAAAACGGTCAATGCAGTAATTTAGTATTTTCAATTTATAACGGTAAGGTTATTCCTGTATTATCTTGCCAGGAAAATAGAATGCATTTTATTGCAGGGGAAATATTATCTAAACTAAAATCCACCATAACCATCAAATCTTGGGTTTACGTAATTATTCAGTTTGCTTCCGAAACGATAACTGATTCCTAATGCGGAATTGAAATTAAAAGTGGAACCTAACTGCCTGCTCCGGCTCAATACATCCACTGCAGAAACATCCCCTTTTACAAGATTTAACTGGTCGTGCACAAAACTTCCGGAAGAATAAATATTGAATGATAATGCCCCTGTGAGTCTTGCCTGGAGGTTTAACACAATTGAAACATGATTGAGTTTTAAATCTCTGAAATAACTATGGTAATACAAGCCGCTATTAAAAGTGCCCCATCTTTGATTGAGTGTAATGGCTGCAGAAAAACTTTGTCCGTAAAGGGTCTCTTTTGATTTATTAAATATGGTAGTATCGTAATACCTGTTGGTGGTAACATCAACCCCGTAGCGGATTACAAAAAACTTATTATTAACATCCCTGTATTTAAAAATATTATATTCTATGGCAGGGTTGATGGAAATATTACTTTGTAAATTTGAAAAAGTATTATTTCTGTAACTGGCCCTGTATCCATAACTCCAATGCCTGGACATTGTTTTTACCAGGCTATGATAAAATCCATAATTACTGTTTTTAACTACATATTTGGTAACTACTCCTGTATCTTCATATTGATAGATTGACTTTTGTTCACTTCTATAAACATTGAAATTAAGTTTTATCTTATTGGTAGTTCTGTTAGCAGAAAAATTAGTACTAAGGTTACTGCTTTTATATACTTTATCATAATTAAAATTCCCATTTAAATTTAGATTAAAAACCCAGTAATTCCATTTATCGGTAGTGGATGTTAACGATTCTAAACTATCATTTCCGGAGTTCATAGAAATATGTACGTCATGTGCATAATCTGTTTTGGCGATTAAAGGAGCCAGCCCGAGCATGAGGTATTGTGTCAGTAGTTTTCGTTTCTCGTCATTGGTAGCAGATGCGCCGGATGTGAATTTTAATGTATCGACATAATTTTCAAAATTATTTTGTCCATAAAATATCATCTGGTATTGTCTTCCGCCACCGCCGGCCTGTTGCGATGTAATCAATACGTCAACATTTGCTGCCATATGATCACGTAAAAAATCAACAACTTTTATTTCGGAGCGAAAATAATTTTGATCACAAAAAGTTCTGCTGCAATCAATAAACACATTGAGTTTTTGTTTACCATTAGCCTGCGCAAAACAAAGAGATACATTTAATATAATGGAAATAAGGAGGAAAGTTTTTCTCATTTTTAGGTTTAAGGTTAATGGTCAATACTACTAAAATATTTTAATGGGATTTCAATTTTATAAATTCCTTTACATTGACATTGAAAAACCATGAAAATTAAATAACTCAACCTGTGTTTCATTGAGGAGGATGACAAAGCAGATTCAATATTTTTTAATTAAATAAAAAAATATTATTTTTATGAATGCAGACCTTCATTATGGCAAACACTTTGTCGATTCCTCTACCCTTGCAGAACTACTAAGTCAAAGTTTAGTAGTGTGAGGTAATTTAATTTTAACTGGCGAATTTAACAATGGGTATTCATCAAATTTAATTGTATAATTTAAACCAGAAATTCAAATGGAAAATCAACTTAAACAAATTCGTGAACAACAAAAGGAGTCATGGAACAAATTTTCGCCCGGATGGAAAAAATGGGATAACCTGTTTATGGACTTTTTGAGGCCAATGGGAAATGAAATCATTGAACAACTCCATTTGAAAGATACAGATGTAGTGCTGGATGTTGCAGCAGGAACAGGAGAACCTGGCTTAACTATCGCATCAAAGGTGAAGAATGGAAAAGTTATAATCCTTGACCTCGCTGAAGACATGCTACTGATAGCTCATGAAAATGCAGCGCAACGGGGAATAAAAAATATTGAAACTCATGTCTGCGATGCATGTGAGTTACCCTTTGTCGACAACACATTTGATGCAATAAGTTGTCGCCTGGGTTTTATGTTTTTCCCGGACATGTTATTAGCAGCTAAAGAAATGTACCGGGTTCTGAAACCCGGAGGACGAATTGCCACAACAGTCTGGAATATTCCTGAAAAGAATTTCTGGGTTACGGCTATGATGGGAACTATCAATAAAAACATGGAGTTACCTGCACCTCCGCCCGGTTCACCGGGGATGTTTCGTGGTGCTAAGGATGGTTTGATAACCGGTATTTGCTCACAGGCTGGATTTAAAAATATTTCGCAAAAAGAAATTACAGGAAAGATGGATTGCAAAACAACAGATATTTATTGGAGCGTGATGACTGAAATAGCTGCCCCTATTGTTGCAGCTCTTAGCAAAGCTGATGATGCAATGAAAGAAAAAATTAAAAGAGAAGTTTACTAGGAAGTAAATAAAAAATATCCTGATGGAAATGTTATGATCGACTCAAGTGCGCTTCTGATTTATGCCGAAAAATAATTTTCTGAATCATTTC
>DATCMY010000467.1:0-4551 GCA_036565505.1 Hanamia sp. | reverse complement strand
GCCCAAATATGTTCTTGTTGATCTTCTTAATGCTCATATGTGGCAGACCACAGTATGGCCCAGTAAATTTAAGTCGAGTATTAATTTTTTACTGGAAGAAGCCCGTTTTGACAATGCCAGTAATATAGTTGATAAGCAGGTACTCAGTAATGGTTTCTTTTATGGTACTAATAAAGTTCAGGAATCAAATGTATTTTTTACCGTTTATACCAAACCTTATTTAGATCCGAAATATACCTTAATGACCAGGGCCTTAAATGAAGGAGATGGCTTTAAAGGGATTATCAGTAATCCTAACAGAAAGTTTACTTTATTCATGATGTCCGATGACGTATTGCATTCCCTCGGCTATGATTATGATATTACCCGCTCAGAATGGACTTATACGCCACCGAATGGTGGTAATAAAATTTCCGGCTCATTAGCAAAATCGAGAATACTTAGAATATTATATAATCATATTGTCCTTACCCCTCTTGGCGAATTAAACGATCTTTCAGGAAGCGGAATTATTAGAAGTGGAGATAGGGATATTGCAGGAGAATATATTAAATATGACCATAATACAGTCTTTGCCGCAGGAAATGAAGATTTAGGAAATGTGGTAAATATTACCGGATATAAAGATGCACTTAACGGGAGAGTTTATTATACCGACAATATCCTGCAGTTTAGTGAGCAATTTATTGGCAAACAGTTGAAAAAACTGGCGGATGAAAGTGGCTCACAATTTTATAGTTTTTATAAATACCTGGAAAGTTCCTCTCTTTATGATAAAACAGCAGGATCTATTAAAGGTGTGGCATTAGGTACCTCGTACACTTATTTGATTCCGGACAATGCGGCGATCCAGGCTGCTGTTGATGATGGCGTACTTCCCGGTACCGGCACAACGCTTCCGAAAACTCCAAATTTCGCCCCCAAAACTCTTGCTGAACAGGACTTGGTTACTAAATTTATCCAGTACCATATACTTGCGAAAAAAACCATCGCTGCAGATGGATTGGAAGTTGGTCCGGTAGAAACTCTTTACAAAAATGGAGTAGGCGACGTTGTTTACGTCAATGCCATCAATGTTCCCGGGAGCTTGAAGTTTGAGGATGCAAATTTCAAAACAGCTAATATTATACCTTCTCAGAGCAATAATTTGGCAGACAGGGCATTAATTCACTTAATCGATAACTATCTTTTATATAAAGACTAATGAGTAAAATAACAACTAAACTTATCTTTTTCGGCTTACTGCTTGCGATGGTATTTACTTCAAATAATATTATAGCTCAGACCCGGGAAACAGGAACCCTTATCAGGGGAAAAGTAATTGATAGCCAAAATGGTCATCCCATTGCTGGTGCATCTGTAACTGAGCAGGATAATGAAAAACGAACAATTACTGGCGTAGCAACTGATATCGATGGAAATTTCGCCATCAGGGTCAAGAATGCCGTCCATAAGATTACTGTTTCTTCCCTGGGCCATAAAACACAGGTAATTTCGATAAATAACCGTTCCAATATTACCATTTCTCTTGAAGCGTCTATGAAGGAAATGGAAGGAGTAACCATTTCAGTCCACAAAACTGTCAACACAGGATTATTAAATATTCCTGACCGTGATTTAACTACAGCCAATGTTACCATAAAAGCAAAAGAAGTAGAGGATTTGCAAGCAGCATCTATTGATGAAGCGCTTCAGGGGAGATTGCCAGGTGTAGATATTTCCGCTACTTCCGGTGATCCGGGAGCAGGGATGCAGATTAGAATTCGGGGTACCTCTTCGCTAAATAGCTCCTCTGACCCATTAATTGTTGTGGATGGTATGCCATTTGAAACTACTGTACCTGAAGGTTTTAATTTTGGAACTGCCGATGAAGAAGGTTATGCGGCGCTATTGAATATTGCTCCTGCAGATATTGAAAGTATTACAGTTCTTAAAGATGCAGCGGCTACAGCAATGTGGGGATCACGGGCTGCAAGTGGTGTTTTAATTATTAATACCAAGCGGGGGGCAGTAAGCTCGCCTAAAATCAATTATTCTTTTAAAGGTTCATTCGCTAAAATGCCATCAGCAATACCTATGCTCACCGGCGATCAGTATTCACAGCTTATTCCTGAGGAATATATGAACCGCAATGGCAGCGCTTTAAATACTTTGACCATAAAAGAGTTTCAATATGATCCGAGTGACGTGTACTGGTTTAAAAATTACAGCAATAATACCGATTGGATTGCTGCTCTTTCTCAGACAGGATTGACTGAAGAACATACCCTTTCTTTGCAGGGTGGCGGCGAAAAGGCCAGATATTACTCTTCGGTTGGATATTACGATTCAAAAGGAGTTACTAAAGGTACAGGACTAAAGCGCATTAGTAGCAGGCTAAATTTGGATTATATTGTTTCTGACCGGATCCGGTTTAAAACAGATATTTCTTATACGCATTCAGTTACTGATCGTAATTATGTTAATGGAACAGGCAGCGCGGATGGTCTTCGAAGTGTAGGCTATATTAAAATGCCAAATATGAGCATTTACGAATATGATGAATTTGGAAATATAACGCCTAATTTTTTCTCTCCTGCCTCAAACATACAAGGTTATTATAGCAGAACCTATAACCCGGTAGCAATGGCGGAATATGCAACTAATCAGCAGACTGGTGAGCGTATTACTCCTCATTTTAATGTTAGATATGATATTATCCCTTCAATTCTGACTTCAAATTTTGATTTACAATTTGACATAAATAATATAAAAGTTAAATCATTTCTTCCACAAAATGCTACAGGAAGGCCTTTTACAGAGACAGTAGTGAATAGGGCATCAGATGCAGATGTGGATGCTTTTAATGTCGTTTCGAAGAGTAATCTTATATATACTCCTAAATTGGGACCAGATAATTCCTTATCGGCTATTTTGTCTCTCCAATCCAACGATTATCGCTATGTTTCGCACCAGGCATTAACTTCTAATACAGCCTCCTCCCTTCTTACGGATCCTTCCAATGATTCGCGCACCCAGAATTCTGATTTGCAGTTAAAGACTAATAGCAGCCAGTCCAGAAGTGTAGGCGCTTTGGTAAATGTGCAGTACAGCTTGTTAGACAAGTATATTTTTAATGCAGGCATAAGAGCGGATGGAGATTCAAAGTTTGGTCCAAATAACAGGTATGGATTATTCCCTTCCATTTCCACCCGATGGAGGATGTCCGGTGAAAAGTTTATGAAGAAGTTCAAATTTATTGACGATTTGAGTTTCAGGGCCAGCTATGGTAAATCCGGCAAGGCTCCCCGTTACGATTACAGGTACTTTAATATTTACGGAAATTTTGAATCTGATTACTTAGGAATGTCTGGAGTATATCCGGCTAATATAGAACTTAGCAATCTTAAATGGGAAACGGTTATAGGTAAGAATCTGGGATTTAACCTTCAGCTATTCAAAAATGCTATAGGGCTTGATGTAGATTTATATCAAAATACCACCAGGGATTTAATCTTTAATAATTTACAAATCACCTCTGTATCCGGATACAATTCCGTGGATATGAATGGCGGAACAATGGATAACCAGGGTTGGGAAGTTGGTTTATATACGGTTCCTTATAAATCAAAAAATATAAAAGTTGATTTTAATTTTAACATTGCCAGCAATGTAAATGTTATTCGGGAAATCTCTGAGTTTTACCCTAATGAGAAAGGAAATCTTGACAGGAACGGAGATTATAAGCGCTTTGTCCAGGTTAATAATCCCATTGGGTCATTTTATGGTTACCGTTTTAAAGGAGTATATAGTGATGTTGATGCTACCATTGCAAAGGATGCTAAAGGAAACCAGATATTGGGGCCTAATGGTCAGCCTGTATATATGCGATTTAACTATCCAAACACTGATTATATTTTTCAACCCGGAGATGCCATGTATGAAGATATCAACCATGATGGAAATATTGATTCCAGGGATGTTGTTTATTTGGGTAATAGTAATCCCAAATTTACCGGCGGATTTGGCCCTGCTATTACATTTAAAGACCGATTTAAGGTGCAAGCGTTCTTCTCTTATCGTATTGGCTATCAATTAATTAATGGGACTGATATGCGTAGCACCAATATGTCCGGATGGGATAACCAAAGTACGGCTGTACTACGCCGCTGGCGAAATCCCGGCGATGTAACTGATATCCCCAGGGCGGTTTATGGAGCCGGGTATAACTGGTTAGGTTCTGATAGATATGTTGAAAATGCTAGTTTCCTGAGGTTCCGTTCTGCAACTATAAGCTATAGTTTAAGTAAGAAGCAGCTTGATAAGATTAAGCTTGATAATTTAAGATTTTATATTACGGGTGATAACCTGTTCACTTTTACTAAATACAGGGGACAGGATCCGGAAGTAAATATGACCGGCGGCGATCCCTTTGCTATAGCTATAGATTATTCGAGAACCCCCCCAACCAGGCGTTTTACTTTGGGAATATCAACCACCTTTTAATCATAAAAGTAATTTGAAATGCAAATAAAAATATGCAGCACATTTATTCTGTTTCTATCCTTAATC
>DATCMY010000466.1:0-7666 GCA_036565505.1 Hanamia sp. | reverse complement strand
GATATTAAAACAAAGCAAACCGAATAGAATCAATCTTAAATTACTCTCAAAAGACTTTGCATTTTTTTTAAATTTTTAAATATCACGTATAGAACCTTATCTGTCTCTCCGATAAACTTCAAGTTTACTTTCGTGGAGATTATTTGCACATTTGTTAAGTTAAAGCAAGATAAAATAGCAACCAATTATCAATATTAATTAAGAAAGTGCACCCAAAATTACGACCTTTTTTCTTTCTCCTCCTCAATAATCTTCTGCAATTCCTTTTCACTCGGCAAATTGATTAAATACTTTGAAACAAAAACCTGTTGTGGCAAACCCATTGTAGCATATTTCACCAATGCCTCATTTTTACCAGAGCATAAAATAATACCGATGGGGTCATTGTCTCCATTAGTGAATTCATTGTCTTTATAATAGTTGAGGTACATATTCATTTGCCCGGAATCTGAATGGTCGAACTCCCCGATTTTTAAATCATATGTTGTCAAGCCGGTTATGTGTTGTTAAATGATTTTTGTGCTGTTTACCAATAGCTTTCTTCCGGTACAAGATAACATAAAAATACGGGTGCTTAAATAGAGTTTAGGAAGCTCATTAAATCTTTATTATCCCGCCAGTGGATTGGCTTAGCTCCTTCTGTAATTTCACAACAAGCCAGCGCTTTGGCTTTCATTTCAAGGTCAACTTCAGCATAAATATTTGTTGTGTTGATAGATACATGCCCAAGCCATGCCCTGATGGTATTGATATCTACGCCTGCCCGTAATAAATGTGTGGCTGTGGTATGACGTATTGTATGCGGGCTCACCCGCTTCTTTCCTATTGATGGCAACTGCTGTGTAATTTGTTTTGCATACCGCACGACCATTGTATGAATACCAAACCGGGTGATTGGCTGTTTGCGGCGATTTAAAAACACATGTTCCGAAGGATTTCTGCCAGTTATTAATCCGCCTAGCTCATCGAGTGTTTGCAACCATAGTGGACAACGCCTTAACTTATTTCCCTTGCCCCTGATAAGTACTGTAGATAAATCTCTTTTTGGAACGTGAGGTATATTTATGTCTTCAATCCTTAATTGTGCAGCCTCGTCTGACCTTGCTCCGGTATTATAAAGAAAAAGTAGGATCGCATGATCCCTTTTCCCTTGATCTGTTTGTTTGTCTGGTGCATTTAGCAAAGCATCCATCTCTGTTTTCTCAAGATATGTTATTGATGTACGGTTAGTTTTCTTAAATGGGATCAATTGTACCTGGCGGTACCACTCTACATATTCAGGGTTATTTAATCCAATAAATTTCGCAAAAGCATGGATAGCCGCTAAGCGCTGATTGCGTGTAGACAAAGAGCAATCACGATTTGTTTCTAGTTCAGTAAGGAAAGCTTTGATTGCACTCACGCTAATATTATCCACAAGCAGTTTATCAATATTCACTTTGGATTTTTTCGCCATAAATGGCAACATCAACTTAAAAGTATCACGATAACTTAATTGTGTATTCTTTGACAGGTTTCTGGTGCTGACAAGATATTCCAGCATAAACCGCTTTACCCACATGCTTACATATTGAGTGTCTTTCATTGTTATTCTGATTTTACATATTTTTCAAAACGAACCTTGGCTTCATAGAGAAGGTTATCCGTCATGGTCAGGTAGACGGATGTATGGGCAAGATATTTATGACCCAGGTACACCGATAATATCGGAAGTAATTGCTGAACATTTTTATTCTCCTGATACCAGCTTACCAGCCTGTTAACAGCAAAGCTGTGCCGGAGATCATGAAGCCTGGGCTGATAGTTAGCTCCATCGGTTCGTTTGATTCCAGCTTTTTCTCTTATTCTTTTAAAAGCACCTTCTAAAGTCCATTGATTAAATCGCTGATTATTCTTACCCATGAACAACCAGGCATCGTTTGCTTGAGGATGTTTCTGTTGAACTCTCCACTGCAGATATATTTTAATCAGTTCTTTAATTTGATCATTAAATGGAACCAGGCGGGATTTATAAAATTTAGACTGTTGTATTGTGATTACAGCGTTATCCATATCTATATCATTTAATGTAATAGATAAAGTTTCATGTATCCTTAAACCTAAAGCATAAGTAAGAATAAGCGTGGTTCTTACCATGTATGGTGCAATATGGCTTTTGTTGACTTGATAGGTTAGCGCCGCATCAAAAAGAAGTTTCAATTCTGAGTTTGAATAAATATAAGGTATAAATGGCGGCGGCCGTTTGGGCAAAGTAAGTGGCAAAGGTATTTGAGTAACATATTTGCGGGCCTGCGCATATTTATAAAACCCGAGAAGTGCACTGTGCTTAATAAACCATCCGGATGTGATTGTTCCAGGTGTGCTGTAAAGAAAATTATTTACCCTGATTTTAGAGATTGCTTTGATAGATTTTGATGTGCCAATTGCCTTACAGAAAGCTCTTAAATACGTTTCATTGGTTTTAAATTTTTCACCCAGTGATTTTCTGTAACAGATATATTGATTGATGAGTTGCTCAAGTTTCATAATAAACTTTCTAATTTAAATTCTGCAACCTTACGCAAATTCGTAAGGTCAACCCTTGTGTAAATTCGTGTGGTTTCTACTGCCTGATGCCCGAGGTGGTCGCTTATTTCCTTTAAGGATATTCCTTCATTAATTAAATGAGTTGCACATCCGTGCCTTAATGCATGTGGGCCATGATGTTTTAATTTTAGTTCCAATGGCCTTAGTCTGATACTGACGATTCTGTAAACAGTACTGGTAGATAAAGGTCGGTAAGGTGATCGTCTGCAAATAAAAATCTCGTTTAACCGGCAATTATTTGGCCTTACTTCTTTTATGTAACGCAGTATCGCTTCACCAACAGTTTGGGTAAGTGGGAATACCTGTGGTTTTGATCTTTTGATCCTTTTTAAATAAAGAATTTCGTTTTCCCAGTCAAGATCTTTCAATTGCAGATGAATAACTTCACTGCATCTCAAACCATAAACGGACAGCAGCATTAAAATAGCATGATCACGAATATCGGTGGGTCGATCCGTCTTGCTGCTTACTAATATTTTTTTTATATCGTCCCAAAAAGGAGAAGAAGGCAGTGATTCATCCACATATACCCGTGGTGCCTTAATTGAATCTGCTAAACCCATCGGGCACCAAGCCTGATTTTCTGCATACCTTAAAAAAGACCTGACTGATGAAGCGTAAGTTTGTACAGATCTTCTTGAGTAGCCATCTATAGTTGACTTTACCACCAACACTTCATCAATGTTTACCGGTGAAGTTGATGCAAGTGTTTTCTTTTTCACATTAATTTTTGCGAGAAAATCTTTCAGTACAGAAGATCTTCCGGAAATAGTCATTTCGGAAAGGCCTTGTTCCTGCCGCATATAATCAATGTATTTATCAAGTTGCTCTTTAAACGGAACAGGAGGCTCAATTTCTTTTTTTAGACAACCGAGCATTTCAAGCCAGCGTGAAGCATCACGAATGAACCGTGCTTTAGAAAATTCAGAAAAATCATTTTTTTTCTTCCGGGCAATCGGTGTTATTCCTGCCCAGGTTTCTGCAGCGGTAACAATTTCTTTTTTAGAAACTATCCTCAATTCAAAAAATCTGAGGTAATCCATAATTACCAATAGGTATTGTGCCACGTGTCTTAACGATGAGTCTTTGGCTCCGGCATCAGCCAAAAGCTGCAGATACATTAATCGTTTATCCAGTAAGGGTGATTCAATTTGACGATGTAGTGCTTTGCTCCGTTCAAATATTTTATTAAATAATGGCACTCTTTCCTGGGGGAACATTTCTAACCGGTTAAGCTTCTTCAGCCAGTCTAGCGAATACCAGATGAAACGTCTCTTGCCCGTTTTTGAAAAGGCAGCTTTTTTTTGAGGGTGATTATATTGATAATTTGCCCAGTCAGTTGCAGATTTCTCTATTTGAGCCAAAGAGATGATACCGCCATTTTCCAAATGCAGGTATTCAACTATCCGTAAAAGGTATTGTGCAATAGATTGAAGCGAATGAAGCGGTGTATTTCGGTCAGCCCAATATTGAAGGTATTGAAGTCTTTCTGCAAGCAAAGGAGTATGAATATGCCTTTCTCTATAATAGGAACGTTTACATATCTGTTCTAACGTAACCACCATACATCAAGTTTATATATGGTACGTCTGAATTATAAAAGAAGGTACAGTAAGGAGTGTTAAAATTATGTTGTGTAATAACAATATAGAATTCCTAAATTGAGCGCAGAATGAATCAACAACACATAACTGGCTTGACAACATATGAGTTATTATGTTGTGCACAACATAATAAATCCAGCAGTATATGGGTTTTCAAGATTCTGTGATAAAAAACTAAGTCGATTCGGTAATGCTTATTATCAAACGTTATTCTCTTTTGCCTGGCTTCAAAACAAAACCCTCTTCCCATTTCAATTAGAAAATTCTGCAGGTTGGTGATGATACTTTCTTCCAAATCAGATTCACTGTAAGATGGCTTTTCCTCCAACCCCAGGAATTCCAGCAAATAAGTATTACGAAATACATCTTCAGGTTTCACATCATTTGGAACTATATGTTTTTTCAGGGTAGCTTCCTTATTGGTACTAAGTCCGGTTCTTTCATACAAAAGGCTTTCAATGGCTCGTTTTAAATCTCTTACGCCCCAATTGTTTTGAATAGCATGAACTTCATAGAACCTTCGTTTAATGTCAGTATCAGTCTTTAAAAGCTCTATAAAATGGGAAAAACTGAGGTTGGTTAGCAATAGATTCAGATTGGCGGACTTATCCGGTTCGGGCAATATTGCAGACAGTGTCTGCAATATTGCAAATGGCTTAAAATCAACTAAATACGATTTTGCAGACACTGTCTGCAATATTTGGGGGTAAGCCCTGTAAAAATCCCTACATAAGTAAAGGTTACGTTCCTGTAACGATTTTACTCCCATTTTTATAAGCCTTTTGGCAATAGCCTTAAAAAGCCCTAAGCCGTAATCTGCCCGGTCTTTACCAGACTGCTCATACTCGACTATATAATATCCAATAATCCAATTGCGAAGGGTTAAAGCTGTATTCACCTGCCTTTGAACTTTATCAAGGAAAAAAGTATTCGTATCCTGAATAGTAGTTGCCAAATTTTCCAGTGTATTTAAAGTTGGCACATTTTTATTCGTTTTCATTTTGTTTGATTTAAATTTTGAAGATTTCACTTACTCAATAAACCCCTCTTTTGCCACTTCTTCATTTTTAAAAGAGCTAAGCCGGTGAGCAAATTCCCTTTTTACATCTTTACCAAAACTGTCAAGATAATTTTCAGTTGTCTTTACATCACTATGCCCCAAGGCTTCCTGTATATATTCTGTGCTGGCACCGGAACGTTTTAGTACAGTAGAGAAAGTATGTCTTGCTACATAGGTGGTTGCTTTTTTATCAATACCTAATTTTTTCAGGATACGTTTCATCCAATCGTTAATGAAACTAACAAATAGCTGAACGAGTTCATATTGTCGTAATGGCGTAATTCCGGCCTCCAATACAGGGAATATAAAATTGCCTGGAGACTTATCTTTATTACCCCATTTTTCAATAATTGCTTTCATGTCATCCGTTAAAAAAACAGTAATTGGTTTTGGCTCGCTACGCATAGCCCGCTCTGTTTTTGAACGTTCAAAAATTACATAGCTGTCGTTGATGTTTTTATTTTTCAGGCAGGCAATATCTTTTGCATTCATCCCATTTCCGAAATAACTGAACAACCAATAATCCCTTGCTCTTTGTTCGCTTTCCATTTCTGGTTCGCACTTATAATAGTATATCTTTTTAATGTCGTCTAAATCAAGTGCTTTCTTTGTATTTTTCGAAGCTGGTATACAATACCTGCGCCTTCCAAAAGGATAACACTTTTCTCTTTTTATAATACCTTCTTCGATAGCTTCATTGAAAATAGAACGCAGCGGCCTGAGATACATGCCAACAGTAGTTTTAGAGATACTTTGGTTTTTTAACCAGTTTTCGTACTCATTAAGATATGAAACAGTAATTTCTGCAAAGCGGACATCCCCACGGAATTTCTTTAATGATACATAGCTACAATGATAGTTTATAGCAGTACTGATCCGGCCTTCCCTTAAAAGTTTTTTGATAAAAGCCAGATAAGAGATTGAAATAGTACCAGGCTTCTTATGTTCTTCAAGTAGTATCGGAAACTTTTTGTAAAAGGGAGAGTAATCGAACTCATTTGTATTTTGTGAAGGCACTTCAGGCTTTAGTTTTCTTTGCCGAAAAAGATTATTATTTTGTATAAAATCTTTTTCAAAATCAGCAAAACTGAAAGGATCTAATTCATTAACCGCATTTTCAGCGGTTCTTTCAATCTCCTTTAATTTGTCCCGTATGGATTGCAGTTCATTACTTATCCTGGAGGCTGTCAGTTTATCAAACTCCTCCTTTGATAAATCAAAGATGGATTGATAATACTCGGTAAGCCGTTCAAAAGTTACCCTTAACTTAACAGGATATTTTTTTGATTTCTTAATCCTCCTGGTATCGAGGAGGATGCATAATGTTGTTGACATAACTAATAATTTTTCATTTTCACAAAATCTTTCCCTTCAAAAATTTGCAAACAATTTGCAAACAAACCACAGTTAAACGGCTGTAAAATGCCATTAAGCTAAAAAAGCAATAATCATGCAACAAATTGAACTCTAATACTTTAGATTAAAATCAGTTAAACCAAGCAAAGCTGAGTAAAGAATTTCATCCTTCTACGGATCAGAAGGTTTCAGGTTTGAATCCTGACGCGGTCACGAATTACCCACTTTAAAAAGTGGGTTTTTTTATGCCTCCTGTTTTTTATTTCTTGTTTAAATGAAAATAGTATTGAAAGAGATGGCTTTTTTGTAAAGTTTTTTAAGTGTAAAATTTCTCAGTTTTCTTTATCCATTAGGTGAATTGCAAATAGATACTTCCATTCGTTTCAGTGAGCGGATAAACAACGATACTTTTTGTTGCGGGTCCTGCTTTTACGGTGCCTGATTCAACACTAAATTGCGAACCATGCCAGGGGCACTGAACCGTACTGCAGATCATTGCACCGGCAGCTAAAGAACCGCCCCTATGTGTACAATGATCATCAAATGCTACATATCCTTTCTCGGTTTTTCCAATTACAATTCTTTTGTTTCCGATGTGTAGCAATTTCATTTGATTTAATTTTAATTCATCTGTTGTCGCTACTTTTATTTTTTCTGTTGTTGTTTCAAAATATTCTTCTTTCCATTTTCCTGCTTCCGCGTACCGCGGATCCACCGCGATCTGGTTTCGGTAAACCAGGGTGCCTCCCAGCCATCCTGCAAAAAATAACACCACCATCCCGGCGACTTCCAAAATAAGGACCAGGTTCATATTTGCATTTTCATTCCCCCGGATATTCCAGGCGATAAAAAACAAAATCAGATGCGTGACATTTAAAAGGCCGTGTTTTGTGCCTCTTTTCTTTGCAGAACTTTTAGGTGGAATTGTATACAAATAATCAATTATTCCTGGTATCGCTGCCAGCAAGCCCATTCCGATTCCCGCTATTTCCAGATAATAACCGGTTTGCAAAAACTTTTCATTACCCGAAAACTTTCCTATAAGATCACTGATTAATGT
>DATCMY010000465.1:0-6509 GCA_036565505.1 Hanamia sp. | reverse complement strand
CACCTGAAGGTACCAATTGAATTTCAGGTAAAATTCCACTTAGGAAATCTTTATAAACCTCGCCTGCATCCACTTTTAAATTTTGCGCAAATACATTACTGAAAACCGATAGAGCCATATTACAAACGCAAAACATCACACCACTACTTTGTAATTCATTAATGCCTATTTGCACATTCCCAACACCTGGCACTTTGAAATCTCCGGGCTTAGGTTGCCAAAACATATTCCGCACAGATGGTTGTTTGGTAGCGGCATCATCAATTTTAAATGCATCTCCAAATTTGTATTTTGCCCATAAGCGGTCTTCCATCGCGTAGGGTATGGCTTCGTGGCGCAAAACTACCACTTCATTACATTCTTTTTCTGGTGTGCCGGTTTTTTCATTGGTCATAATAAAAACCCGGGGCCATGTAAATGGAAAAGTACCATTCGGCTTTGTAACATCAAATACAATACGATGTTTACCCTTTATTTTATTGAACCAGGCCTCCGGATCATCCCCAGATGTGGATACTTTTTCAGGCGCTGCTGCCAGACTTAAGGGTATAGTAAGGGAAGCGAGACTAACTGCACCAGCGCCGATGGCTAATGATCCTAAAAATCCACGACGGTTGGTTATTGGTTTGGATTCATGTAATTGCATAAAATTTAAATTTAAAGTGAAAAGAATTGTTATATTGTTTTTGAATTCTTGTTTTAATTTCGATAAACATAAATCTCAAATCAAACCGAATACGATTTAACCAAAATCTTAAAGCAAAAATGAGATTGTTGTTTTTTTAAAACCCTATAAATGGTGTAATTTTTTTTAATCAGCCCACACGGGTAAACCAGGTAAGTTAAATTTTCAATGCAGGAACGGATGTGATAGAATTAATTTCTAAAGTATTTACTCCCGGTCATAAATTTAGTAAATAAATTGCAAGGATAACATTGGGTTCAATAAATAATTTGTATTTCAAAATTTTGCTCAAATTTGAAATACAATCAAAAAAACCAAATAAAAATCTTAAAATATTTAAAATATTTAATCTCGCTTAATACCAGGAACCACCGGTAAACTTTCATTCCCGCTATCATTAACCGATTGTACGGCAAAGAAATAATTGTCTTTTGAATAAGGTAAAATGATTTGGTTTTCAGTAGTAAAAATTTTCCTTTGCCAAACCGGGCTGGTAGTTGCCCGCATTAAAATATAATAACCGTTCACTTTCCCGGTTGTTGGTGGCAGCCAGGAAAGAGAAGTATTATTGGATAAATTTTTTACTTCAATCTTTACCTCTTCAGGCGTAGCAGGCGCATTGGCAAGATTAGCAATGTTGGCCAAATTCATTGCCGTATTTTTTCTCAAATATTCATAGTCGATATGTTGTGGAAGGTCGCCATATTGGATCCCGTTTTCTACTCGTACATCCTGATGTTGGCGTGTAAAATTTTCATTCATCTCTGTAATCCTTACAGCCGCAAAGCCCTGCTGTACATAAGGTGTGTGATCGCCGCCTCTTAAAAAACGATCGTTCCGATAAATCATTACCACCTCAAGGTTGTCAACATAACGCTCGCCAATTTCTTTTACATAACGTGCAAGTTGACGTGATTTTCCATCATTCTCCAAACCCAATGCCCTGATTCTTGCAACATTTTTTTCTGTTTCATAAGCCGGTATTCCTTCACTGAAAACACGCACTCTTGTATTATCTATTATTTTGGTTTCGTTGCTGTTATTACTTCCCATGATATCATTGTTAAGTACTGCCTCTATATTCCAATTTTCTTTTTTTGCTTTATCAGCCATGTAAGTAGATCCAAACAAACCCTGCTCTTCACCGCTGACTGCAACAAAAATAATGGTCGCGGGAAAAGAATGTTTACTCATAATTCTGGCACATTCCAATACGGCTGAAGTTCCGCTTCCATCATCATCTGCGCCGGGGGCATCGCCGGTTCTGTCCATTACATTGGTACGCATATTATCCAAATGCCCGCTGATGATAAATATCCTGTTATCATTGGGGTCTGTTCCTTTTAAGGTAGCCATTACGTTTCCCAAAAGTAAAGGCGCATCTATGCGTTTGCCATTAGGTTGTAATGTAGTAGTATCAATAATTGCCGTTAATCTTCCATTAGCATTTTTTGCAAATTCATTGAATTTTTTCAACACCCAATTTCTTGCGGCGCCGATTCCCCTTTTTGCATCTGTTTGTGTACTCAATGTATTTCGGGTACCAAAAGCAACTAATGTATTGATGTAAGATTGAAGAGAATCAGGAGAAACTTCTGAGACCATTTTCGCAATTTCAGGATCGCGGTTAATAATTGTTTGGGTAAATGCTTTTGCTGAAATGAATAAAATAAAAATCAATAAATATTTTTTCATACAATTTCCTTTTAAGTAAAAATACAAGGTAAAAAATTTGGAAAATCAAAATTTTCCCAAAATTTCATCTCCTCAAAAAAAATTACATTTGCGAACTAACAATTAACAGCAGATTATTTTAATCAAAAAAAACATTATCACGATGAGCAAGGGACCTGTATCACAATTTATAGAACATCATTACCGTCACTTTAATGCGGCCGCATTAATGGATGCAGCAAAAGGATATGAAGTGCATATTAATGAAGGTGGAAAAATGTTGGTATCGCTGGCAGGCGCCATGAGCACTGCGGAATTAGGAATTTCTTTTGCTGAAATGATACGCCAGGATAAAGTGGCTATCATCAGTTGTACAGGCGCCAATCTTGAAGAAGACATCATGAACCTCGTGGCGCATAGCCATTATAAAAGAGTGCCCAATTATCGCGACCTCAGCCCGCAGGAAGAATGGGATCTTTTAGAAAATCATTACAACCGCGTTACAGATACCTGTATCCCGGAAGAGGAAGCTTTCAGAAGATTGCAACAACATATTCATAAAATATGGAAAGATGCTGAAGCAGCAGGTGAAAGATATTTTCCACATGAGTACATGTATAAAATGCTGTTGAGTGGTGTGTTGGAACAGTATTATGAAATAGATCCAAAAAATAGCTGGATGCTTGCCGCTGCTGAAAAAAATATCCCGATAGTAGTGCCCGGCTGGGAAGACAGCACCATGGGAAATATTTTCGCATCGTATGTTATTAAGGGGGAATTGAAAGCATCCACTATAAAAAGTGGAATTGAATACATGGTGGAATTAAGTGATTGGTATAGAAAAAATTCTTCAGGCAAAGGAATTGGATTTTTTCAGATTGGCGGTGGTATCGCTGGTGATTTTCCAATTTGTGTGGTGCCCATGATGTACCAGGATTTGGGATGGACCGATGTACCTTTCTGGAATTATTTCTGCCAGATATCAGATTCCACTACATCTTATGGATCCTATTCCGGAGCGGTTCCTAACGAAAAAATTACCTGGGGCAAACTGGATATTCATACCCCAAAATTTATTGTGGAAAGTGATGCAACAATAGTAGCGCCATTGATTTTTGCGTGGATTTTAGGATGGTAATCCAAATCGTAATCTGCACTTTGCTTAGTGAAATATTTTTAAAACCTCTTTCATAAAATCTTTTAATTCTCTTGAATTATAAATATCCAATTTCTAAAATAAATAATGTTAAGTAAAAACTTTTCAGCGAAACAGGCCGCCATTATTACGGCACTACCAATAGGGGTGTTGGGAGGTGCCGCATTTTTTATTTATAGTGGGTTATGGAAGCCATCATTACTATTTTTTATTTCAATAACGCTCTTATCTTACTACCTTATTAATTATACTATTGAACGTTTTATTTACCGGAAAATAAAACTGATTTACAAACTAATTTATCAAACCAAGGCGAGTAAGAAAGAAGAATATTATTTTAAAAATATTTTGCCACAAAAAAGTATTGAAGAGGTAAATGAAGATGTGGAACAATGGGCTATACAGCACAAAGAAGAAATTGAAGTGCTAAGAAAAAATGAAGTATTCAGAAAAGAATTTTTACTTAATCTATCCCATGAATTAAAAACGCCCATTTTCGCTATCCAGGGCTATATAGATACTTTGTTGAATGGTGCATTGGATAATAATGAAGTCAATAAAAAGTTTTTAACCAATGCTTCAAAAAATGTAGACCGGTTGGTAAATTTATTAGAAGATCTGGATGAAATCACTAAATTAGAAAGTGGCGAATTATTATTGATCAAAGGAAATTTCATTATACAGGATCTTATTAAAGAAGTTTTTGAATCTCTTTCTATAAGAGCCGATGAAAAGAAAATAAAATGCATGATCAAGGTTGGTTGCGAGGCACCTCTTACTGTTTTTGCTGATAAAGAAAAAATCAGAATGGTAATTATCAATCTTGTTGATAATGCCATAAAATATGGCAAGCCAAATGGAATCATTGAAGGAAGCGCCTATAAAATTGATGAAAGAAAAATCTTAGTAGAAATCAGCGATAACGGTTATGGAATAGCAGAAGAACATCTTTCCAGGATCTTCGAAAGATTCTACCGTACCGACCTCGCACGTGCCAGGAAAGCGGGTGGAAGCGGCCTGGGCTTATCTATCGTAAAACATATTATTGAGGCCCATGGAGATACTATTCATGTAAGGAGTAAAACGGACGTGGGAACTACTTTTGGTTTTATTTTGCCTTCGGCAAAAACCTCTGCTTAGGTTTTTAATTTTAATTATTGTCAACCTTTATATTTTTATTCTTTTCCGAAATTTTTTTGAATATTTTTTCAAAATAAATCCAGCATACAATTGCCGAAACTACTCCAGCAACAGATCCTGCCAATACATCATCTATAAAATGCTGGCCTAAATATAAGCGGCTATAACCCACCAACGCAGCTAACATCAAAAAAAGAATTGAATAGCTTTTATTCTCTACCGAAAAACTTAAAACCGCTGCCAGCGCAAAAGCAGAAGCTGAATGACCAGATGGAAAGGAATGAAAATTATGCAAGGTTACTCCATCAATAAAATTGGGATAATGAGTATTTTCCAAATACAATGCAGGGCGTGCTTCTGATATAAAGTATTTTAATACCTGGGCAATTATTCCTGATAAAGCATAACTGCTTAACACCATTAAACTCAAAACTTTTTTCTTAAAAAAAAATAAAATCAGACCCAATGCTATTACAAAAAATCCATCGCCCAGGTAAGTTGCCGGGATAAAAAATTGATCCAGAAAATGAGAGTGCCATGGATTCATTAAAATAAAACCATCAGCCTTTGAATAAAAAATCAAAACAAAAATGGCAATGCTAACCAATAAAAAAAATACAATGAAAAAATATTGATTTTCTTTATAAACATTTTTTAAAGTCATATTTCTTTTTTTCAGGAATTTTCAAAAATAATCAAAGTAGCACCAATGATCTTCTAAAATCAGTAATTTTCAAAAACTGGTTGTTAAAAAAACACCCTGACAACTTGCAGGGTGAGTAAGGAAAAGAAATTTTTTGCTTTCAATTAATTTAGAATCGATATTTCAAGCTCAAATGGCCGGGCCGATTGAATTAAGCAGATTTTTTATTGGTGCTTCAACACTTTTGCTTCTACATAAAATATAATTTCTTCGGCAATATTTTTTGATTGATCGCCTACCCTTTCCAACTTCCGGATTATAGATAAAATATACAATGCTTCATTAATGTTATTGAGATTTTCGCGGATATAGGCAGAAATATTAGTATCTGCTTTTTTGTTTATTTCGTCTAACATATCATCCCTCGAAAAAATAGTACGTGCAAGAAGTGTATTTTCAAATTCAAAAGCCGCCTGTGCATCTGTTAATATACTTATGGAGCCTTCATACATTTGAATCACCTTGGTTAATTCCAGAACTTCCTTATTAAATTTTACCGGCGAGTCAACGATATACCTTGCAATACCCTCGGCAATATCACCGATCCGCTCCAGGTTGGTATTAATTTTAAGTGCTGCCAATAAAAATCGTAAATCAATAGCAACGGGGCAATAAAGGGCAAAGATATTTTCACAATCCCTGTCTATTTTTAATTCAAGTGCATTTACTCTTTTTTCTTTTGCAATCACTTCCCTGGCAAGATCTTTGTCGAATGTTAACATGGCTTCTCTTGCTTTCGTTAATTGCAAAAGAACCAGTTGCCACATTCTGATCACTTCAGATTTTACATCCTGCATTTCTGTTTCAAATTGTGTCATAGCTATTTTATTTTAATCTATCAACTAAACCGGCCTGTTATATAATTTTGTGTTCTCTTATCCTGTGGATTCGTGAACATGTTTTTAGTAATATCATATTCAATTAATTCTCCCAGGTAGAAAAAGGCGGTTTTATCACTAACGCGGCCTGCCTGTTGCATATTATGTGTTACGATAATAATTGTATAATTGTTCTTAAGTTCCTGAAGCAAAACTTCTATGCTGGATGTTGAAATGGGATCCAGCGCCGATGTAGGTTCATCAAGTAATAATACTTCAGGCTCCATGGCGATGGCCCTCGCAATACATAAACGCTGTTGTTGGCCACCAGAC
>DATCMY010000464.1:0-1553 GCA_036565505.1 Hanamia sp. | reverse complement strand
CATCCAAAGTGGTCAATGATCAGGTAGATGAGTTTATCAGTTTTTAATTTTTAAAACCTTGAAAAATATTTATAATTTATGCGAACACCTTTAGGCGCTTTTTTCGTTGTAATTACCATGCTTTTACTAGATGTCTATGTTTTTATTGTCATAAAAGCACTGAGCCTATCCGCAATAACTGGAACACGCATGATCATCTTTTCTATTTACTGGATCGTTTCAATATTAGCAGTAATTGGATTTTTAGTTTTTGTTTTTACCGGCCCTGAATTTTTACCCAAGAAGTTGAGGACCTATCTTTTTGCAACTGTAATTGGATTATTTCTGGCACAATCGGTAGCAGTCCTGTTTTTTTTAATAGATGATATCAGGCGGCTGATCCAGTGGGGTTCATGGAAATTTTTATCCTCCAATAATGCAGCATCGCTAATGAATAATGAAGGAATCAGCAGGTCTGTATTCCTTAGCTGGCTTGGGCTGGCAGCAGGAGCCATTCTTTTTGGCAGTTTTATTTACGGCTATACTAATAAATATAATTACCGGGTAAAAAAGGTAAAATTATCATTTGCTAATTTACCTGAGTCCTTCATAGGATTGAAAATAGTACATTTCAGTGATGTACATTCAGGAAGCTTTATGAATAAGAAAGCGGTGATTGATGGCGTTGAAAAAATTATCGCGGAAAATGCTGATCTTATCATTTTTAGTGGTGACCTGGTAAATGACAGGGCTTCAGAAATGAAGGATTACATGCATGTTTTCAGTAAAGTAAAAGCGCCACTTGGCGTATATTCTACTTTAGGCAATCACGATTATGGTGATTATGTAAACTGGCCACATAATGGTATTACCAAAGCACAAAATTTAATAAACCTGGTACAAGTTCATAAAAATTTGGGATGGAGGTTATTAATAAATGAACATGTAAAACTTGAAAAAAATGGTGAAGAAATTGCGTTGATTGGAATTGAAAATTGGAGTAATAAAGCCCGCTTCCCAAAGCATGGCGATATGAAAAAAGCTTATGCAGGTACTGAGAAATATCCTTTTAAAATTTTAATAAGCCATGATCCAAGCCATTGGGATGCGCAGGTACTCACGGATTATCGTGATGTAGATTTAACGCTTAGCGGCCACACACATGGAATGCAGTTTGGTGTAGAAATACCGGGTTTTAAATGGAGTCCTGTACAATATGTATATAAAAAATGGTCAGGACTTTATGAAGAAGGCAAACAAAAATTATATGTAAATCCCGGTTTTGGATTTATTGGCTATCCCGGCAGGGTAGGGATATTGCCGGAAATAACGGTGATAGAATTGACGGCATAACTCCCTGATTTCCCATCCCAACCCTTTCCCACTGGGAAGTAACTTTACCTGGGGGCAATAATATTTTAAATTCTTTTATTTTTTGTAACTATTCAGTCTATTAAAGATGGATTATTTTTTTCAAAAATCTTCGGTTTATCCACAAAAATTGTACGTTTTCAAAAATTCTGTTTTTTATACCCATTTTATGCTTGAAATAAATTGAATTTGTGCATTAAACG
>DATCMY010000463.1:0-3773 GCA_036565505.1 Hanamia sp. | reverse complement strand
TTATGAGTATAATACACGTTAAAAAATGGTGTAAGAATATTATGGGATATTTCTGCACCCAATCCAATGCCGTTATCAAAATATTTTTTCCATTTAGCATCTGTATATTTACTGTTGATCAATCTTATGGAAGAATATTTTACCCTTCTTAACAAAGAAGCAAAAATCGAATTCTGGTCAAGTTCGTCATTGTGATCATAAGTTCCCGAAAGATCGCTGCTAAATTCAAACTTAAGCGTGCTCCATTGTTTTGGGTTCAGAACAAATAGAGAGCTAAGCAAATATCTGAATTGTTGATCTCTTGTAGCATATCCCGCGTAGCCACGAAGTTGTATCCGGCTGTTAAAATCTGAATTAGTTTTTAAACCGAAAGTAAAACGGTTGCCTTCTACAAGGTTGTTGGTGTAGGTGTAATAAAGATCTCCAAGATCAACATGGCCGGTAGTATAATAACCGGTACTCAAAGCAGAAATAATTTTGCCATAAGTAACTACTGCAGGAATTTTAGTTAGTGTATCCATTAATAAATACACTGAATTCTCTGATTTACTCAGCAACTCAAATCTATTGATTACTGGTTTAGCGGTATCATTTCCAAAGGCTGAAACCCTAAATACTTTTTTATTGAAGGCAGTATCAATTAAATTATTATTGAGAATTACATTTTTATATAACGTTGTTTTTTTGGCAATTATCCCTGTTTTTTTCATAGCAGGCACATTGAGATCTATGTATAAAATACTTTTTGTGGGTACAAATTTATTTTGATCGCCAGCCTGAAAAAATTGAGATATCTGAAACTTTTTTACAAAATTGATATTGGCATTTTTATCCATATGCATAACAACAGATTTAATTGCATAGGATGTATCTGTTATCCACATGTAACCATTGAACGTATTGCTTCCATATTGTATAGGCGAAAACTGAACTTGAATACACCTGTGGTTATCAAAAACAAGGGTATCAAGAATATGATAGTTATAATAATTTAAAGCGTTATCGGATATAGGACTTACAAAGTTTACATCTACCAGTTTAATGTTATTATCATAAATGTTTATTTTTTTATACAGCCCGTCCACATAAGTTAATATGGATTTATTATCAAGACCAGAGCTTTTTATTGCCGTGTAATCATATCTTTCTTTTTCAGGATTTTTTCTAAAATAAAAATCAGCATTGCTTTCTGATAAATAAACCGGTAAAATTTTTTGATTATCTTCTGTGGTATCAAGGTTATTAAAAGCAAATGCCAGTGGTTTCAGTAACCGGTTATTCTGCAATTTTTCAGGAATATTTTTGAGATCAACTTCAATTTTATCGTACACCTCGCATTGATAAGTTTCATTGTTGAATGGGTTATTGAGATGCTTGTTTTGTATTACTTTTTTAACCAGTCTTTGAGCCCTTGTATATTTTGTTTTTATGGCAATTACTAATTCTGCCATTGCATCTGCTGATGGTTCTGCCTCAAAATTAATTTGCTGGTGCAGCGCTTTAGTTACCGGCTTTGACATGGATTTATAATCTATCATTGAAATGGCAATAGAATCTGTATTATCGCTTATGGCAAAAGTGAATTTCCCATTCTCGTCAGATATAACTCCATTGCCTGAATTTAATGAAAAAATACTGCAGGAAAATAAGGGAAGCTTTGTTTGAGCATCTGTTATTTTTCCTGTGATTATTCTTTCCTGGGCATGAATTTTACTAATCGTGAAGAAAAGAAGGAACCCTAAAAGTTGATATGGGAAAAAAGTTTTTATAGTTTCAGCGGATATTTTTTCAAATGCAAACTTATATCAGAAAATTGTATTTGGGGGATTTCTTCTTGTTAAATACATATTATAAACCGCTATGGGCAAATACATATCAATTCTATTTATTTTCAGATTAATCTTTTTTTGAAAAAATTTCTTCTGAATTTATGGTAGTTTGATTTGCCACTTCTTCTACAGGCATTCCTTTTATTTCTGCAAGTTTTTGTACTATATATTTTAAATAACTACTTTCATTTCTTTTACCACGAAAAGGTATCGGCGTTAAATATGGCGCATCAGTTTCTAGTACCAAATATTGTAAATCAATTTCTTTGATCACTTCTGCCAATCCTGAATTCTTATAGGTAAGTACACCTCCAATTCCTAAAAGAAAACCCAATTCAATAATGTCTTTGGCATTTTGTAAAGTGCCGCTGAAACAATGAAAAATTCCGAACAGGTTTTTGCCATTGTAAGATTTTACTACATCAATTGTTTCCTGCATAGCATTGCGTGTATGAAGCACCAATGGCCTTTTATACCGTAAAGCCCAACTGGCATGTACATGCAAACTTTCATATTGTTGTTTTGTAAAAGAAGTATCCCAATAAAAATCCAGGCCGGTTTCGCCAATTGCGGCAAATTCTCTTTGTGATAATTGTTGTTGAATTTTTTCCAGTTCTTCTTTAAAATTTTCTTTTACAGAGCAGGGATGTAAACCTGCCATTGCGAAAACCTTTCCAGGAAATTTTCTTTCCAAAGCCAATAATGCATCCATTTCTGAACTATCAATTGCCGGTAAATAAAATTTTTCAACTCCTTCAGCGTTAGCTCTATTAATTACTTCATCAATGTCTGATTCAAATTCTTTGAGGTATAAATGGGTATGTGTGTCAATCAATTTCATAAAAGCAAAGGAAATTATTTTTTTTAACTCTTTATTAAACTTCATTATACAAGTAAAGTCAATACAACTGTTTTTCAAATTATTCACTTAATCTTAAACATTATGAAACAGGTTTTTTTATTTTCAAAATGGCCTTCGGCTGCAATTCTGGCAGGTTTGATGATTTTCAGTTCCTGCAAAAAAGATAATAATATCAATAATACTACTGATCCAAATCCATCTGTAACAATAGATGCAGCCCAAAGTGATGTAATTGCCGATGCCCAATTTGATGATGTTTTCAACATTACAATGGGTGTACAAGCATCCGATGCCGGCGAAGAAATGGGTATAGGCACAGGCGCGGGAGTAATCTACAAACCCGCAGGTTCCGATGGAACATTATCACCTGATTCTACTTCGCGCTGTTTTACTATAACGGTTACTCCTAAAACCCTCCATGTATTTCCTAAAGTGATTACCATCGATTTTGGCACAGGTTGTTTAGGAAAAGACGGGAAATTACGCAAAGGAAAAATTATATCTACTTATACCGGGCCAATGTTTATACCAGGCAATACAACCACAACCACTTTTGAAGATTATAATGTAGATAGTTTTAAAATTGAAGGAACACATATGGTAGAAAATACCAGTACTTCTAATAAAAAATCATGGACTGTAAAAGTGGTTAATGGAAAAATAACCAATACAATAACTGGTAACTGGAGGCAATGGGATGGTACAAGAGAACATACACAAAACGAAGGTAATGGCACACCTCTTTATTTATTGGATGATGTGTATGAAATAACAGGAAATTCAAATGGATCAAATTCAAACGGAAATTCATGGACTTCAACTATAACCCAGCCTCTTATCAGAAAGTTTACATGCCCATGGATAGCAAAAGGACAAGTTAAAATAACCAGGAATGCTAGTAATGCTGTTCTTGACTTTGGAGATGGATCGTGCGATAACAAGGCGACTATTACCATAAATGGGGTTTCGCATATAATTTCCTTGCATTAAAAAAAATTGTTGGTGATTTGTTAAAAAAATAATATTAACTTCACAACAGTTTTCATAGGGTACGGATTAAAAACGGGCCTGGGTATCTACCC
>DATCMY010000462.1:0-1809 GCA_036565505.1 Hanamia sp. | reverse complement strand
CACTGGAAAAAATTTAGCAATGATACTACCTGGAAAAGGATCTCCACATTACCGGAATATCTAAACACCGTTTCTAAAGCAGATATTTCTTTCCTGCGTCCAACTGACTATTCAGATTTTTAACGAAATCGGTCTTTTTAAAAAGAGCCGGGAGCGCAAGCGTCCGCTCAATGTCATTAAGTTAAGGGCGTAATCAAATAAAAACCAAAGAGTTAAGAACTAAATAGAAATTCAGTTCTTTGTGTTCCACTAAAAACAAACTCAATGGTTAGCGCAAATGTAAAAATTATAGAAGAACTAAAAGTATTTTTAAATACCGTTATAGAATATCCTGATATAAAATCTATTTTCACCATAAAGCCTTCCGACTTTACCAGAAATCGCAAATTGCCCTTAGAAAAAATAGTTGGTATGCTAATTAACCTTCCCAAACGAAGCCTCAGCATTGAATTGCAATCTTTTTTTGAAAATTTAGATAAGTCGGATATTTCGTGTACCAAAGTAGCATTTAGTTTACAACGAACTAAATTAAAGCCGCTATTTCTCAAGGTTTGGAACGATTTATTAGTAAAGAGTTTTTATACTTTTTATGGCAATGAGGTGAAGCGGTGGGAAGGATTTAGATTATTAGCTGTGGATGGTTCAAACATAAATGTGATGAACGTTCCAGAAGTTTTAGATCATTTTGGTTCAGCTGATAATCAGTTTGGAGGTGTACCAATGGCACGGGTAATGCAAATACATGATGTGCTAAATGACATCACTGTTTGGGGAGATATTTTTCCCAGAAGCAATAGTGAAAATGCAATTATTGCCAGCAATATAAGGCATCTTCCAACTGATAGCCTTACTTTATTTGATCGCGGTTTTCCTGGTTTTAGCCTAATGTATTTACTTGCTAATGAAGAAAGCCCGAGGCATTTTTTAATGCGATGCAAAACTACTTTCAGCAATGAAGTAAAGAAATTTATTGAAAATAATAAGACCTCTGTAACAGTAACAATGTATCCTTCTGCCGAATCAATAGAAAGACTTAGGGAACACGGTCATATTGTAACTAAAAAGACCGGAATAAAAGTCAGGATGTTAAAGTTGAAACTTCCTGACGGAGAAATTGAGGTATTGCTCACCAATCTCTTTGAGAAAAGATTTACTTTAAAAAAAATCAGTAAGCTGTATTTTATGAGATGGAAAATTGAAACCACTTACGGAAAACAGAAGAACCAGATGCAAATGGAAATATTCAGCGGACACAGAGTATTGTGTATTAAGCAAGATTATGCAGCAGGTTTATTTGTTTCTAACCTGCAAAGCATTATTGAAAAACAATGTGAGCAGGATTTACAAGAAATTTCGGCAACCAGATGTTATGAATACAAAATCAACCGAAATATAAGTTGGGCATTTTTAAAAAACCGCATACTCAAACTGTTTATTCAACCAAATAATAGTTTTGAAATATTAATGGAACTAAAATTTTTGTTTCTTAAAAATATAGAACCTGTAAGGCCGGGCAGGCAGGCACCGAGGATTTTACCGAAAAGAAAAAGAGGGAAATATCAAACATTTACAAACTATCGAAGAGCCTTCTAAACCCTTAACTTAATGACATTGAGCGTCCGCTTGTGACTATCACGCATTAATTATGCTTCATCAATACTTTTTTCTTTAGCCAAAGCCTTACAGGTTCATCATATAACTTCAGGCAGGCAAAGGCGATAGCAATCGCTGATATTAGCACGAACAGCGCAACCGGATACGCCCGTCGCAGTGGTATCTTACTGTCGGCTACCCACGCGGTGTAGATAT
>DATCMY010000461.1:0-9201 GCA_036565505.1 Hanamia sp. | reverse complement strand
GCTATAAATGAGGGTTTTTTGTTGCCGGAAATTAATAAGTAAATTTGAAAAGTGAAACAACAACAGAAAACATTTACACAACAACATCGTCCCAAAAAAAATCTATTGATTGGAGGAATTCCTTCCATTATTGATGCTATGAAAAATGGTGAGCAATTGGAAAGAATTTATTTGCAAAATACCATTTCCTCTCCCGAGGCAGAAGAATTAAAACGTGTGGCATTGGAATTTGAAATCCCGGTTAATAAAGTTCCATTTGAAAAAATCAGAAATTTTAATTTAGAGAATCACAAAGGCTGTATAGCGATAAGATCTAAAATAAAATATCAAAACTTACAGGATGTAATTTCATTTACAGTTGAAAATGGAGAAACGCCTCTGTTGTTGATGTTGGATGGAATTACGGATATCCGTAACATTGGTGCATTAGCAAGAACCGCCTATTGCTGCGGGGTACATGCGATTGTAATTCCTGAAAAAGGAGTGGGGGCTTTAAATGAAGACGCAATTACCACTTCTGCCGGAGCACTTGAAAACATTGCTGTTTGCAGGGTCAAAAGTTTGCACAATGCAATTGATGAAATGCATTTAAATGGAATAAAAGTTTTTGCCAGTGAAATGACTGCCACAGAAAATGTTTTTGAAATCAACTTTAAAGAACCCTGTGCAATCATTATGGGAAGCGAGGACAAAGGAATACAATCATCGTTATACAAAGCCTGCGATAATCGATTTAAAATTCCCATGAAAAATAATTTTGAATCTTTGAATGTTTCAGTTGCAGCAGGAATGATATTGTATGAAGCGTTGCGGCAGAGAATCCTTTAGTTGTTCAATTGTTTATTGTTAGTGATTGCAATATTTGAAAATTAATTTGAAATAATGAATTCCAACAAATCTGAAATCAGAAATCTGAAATCAGAAATAAAATTAATAGAATGTCCACGTGATGCCATGCAAGGTTGGAAAACCTTCATCCCTACGGAAAAAAAAATTGAATACATCAACCAGTTATTGCAGGTTGGATTTGATACCATTGATTTTGGGAGTTTTGTTTCGCCTAAAGCGATTCCACAAATGGCCGATACCAAAGAAGTGATTAGCCGGTTATCAATGGAAAAAAGTAATAGTAAATTATTAGCCATCATTGCTAACGTACGCGGAGCGCAGGAAGCCGCAGAATTTGAAAAGATCACTTACCTGGGATTTCCATTTTCCATTTCACCCACTTTTCAAATGCGTAATACGAATAGCACTATTGAAGAATCATTGGAAAGAGTGAAGGAAATAAAAAAAATTTGCGATAAAAATAATAAAGAATTGGTGGTTTATATTTCGATGGCCTTTGGAAATCCCTATGGAGATGCCTATGATGAAAATATTGTTTTGGAAAGGGTAAAAAAACTGGTAGGAGAGGGGATTCAGATTATTTCTTTAGCAGATACAGTTGGCCTGGCCAATGCATCACAGGTTTCATCTATTGTAAAAAAAGTGATTTCAAAATTTCCGGATATTGAAACAGGTGTCCATCTTCATTCCACAAAAACGAATTGGAAACAAAAAATTGATGCGGCCCTGCAAAGTGGTTGTTTGCGTTTTGATGGCGCTCTAAAAGGTATAGGCGGTTGCCCGATGGCGAATGATGAATTGGTGGGAAATATGGATACTGAATTGATGATTCCTTATTTAAAACAATTAGGATTTCTTAGAAATATTGATGAAGATGCTTTATTAAAAGCAAGTATTATGGCATCAAAAATTTTTATTTAAAATGGAATTCTTTTTACCTTTTCAAATACCATCTTTCCCTTTTAAGATTTCGTATCGCGATAAGATTCTTTTTATAGGATCATGCTTTTCCGAAGAAATAGGGAATAAATTGGGGGAATTAAAATTTGACATTTTACAAAACCCCAATGGAATTTTATATGACCCAATTAGTATATCGGATTCAATATTCTCTTACATAGAAAATAAACCTTACAAAGAAGAAAATCTTTTTTTGCTAAATAATTTATGGCACAGTTGGAAACATCATTCTGTTTTTTCAGGAATCAATAAAAAGGAAGTTTTAGAAAAAATCAACCAGTCGCAATCGGCTGCTCATACTTTTTTAAAAAAAGCTAAATTCCTCATCATAACCTTTGGCACCGCTTTTAATTATGAACTAAAAAAAAATAAGCAGATCGTAGCTAATTGCCATAAGGCGCCAGCAGGTTATTTTCAGAAAAAATTATTATCCTCATCAGAAATTATTGATGCTACATCGGGTGTATTAAAAGCCGTAGAATTATTTAACCCAGGTTTAAAAATTATTTTCACCATCAGCCCGGTAAAGCATGTGAGAGATGGAGTAGTAGAAAACAATCGTAGTAAAGCCAGGCTGATAGAAGCAGTACAGTCTTTAATCGAACTAAACCTAAATGCATTTTATTTCCCTTCTTACGAATTGGTAAATGATGTTTTACGTGATTATCGTTTTTATAAAAATGATTTGGTACATCCGAATGAGGCTGCTGTAAATTTCGTGTTTGAAAAATTTCTCGAAAGTTTTCTGGATGATTCATCAAAAAAAATTAAAGAGGAAATTAATAAAGTTGTAGCCGCTCTAAATCATAAACCTTTTTTAAAAGAAAGTGAAGCCCACCAAATGTTTGTAAACGCTCAATTAAAAAATATAAGGAATATAAAAAACAATTACCCTTTTATTGATCTTTCAAAAGAAAAAAAACAATTTGAAGATCAGGTCGTGAAAAGCGAAATATAATTTAAGAATGAAAATAGTTTAGCTACCAAAAGGGAGTTTTAAATTTTTAAGGCTGCATTGTCTCTTTTAATTGTTAATAGGCTATTCTTTATTGCTCTTTTTACATTATTATTTGGTACAATGTTTGGAAGCACCTTACTATACTAAATAATATAAAATGAAACATTTTAAACATTTACTTTTTGCTATACCTGTTGTTGCTTTTTTGATTATGGGTTGCAACGCAACAAAATCGCAAAAAGGTGCCGTAATTGGCGGAACAGCCGGAGCAATAGGAGGTACAATTATCGGTAAAGCTGCCGGCAACAAAACATTGGGAACCATAATAGGCGCAGTAGTTGGAGGAACTGCCGGGGCAATTATTGGACGGGATATGGACAAACAGGCTGAAGAAATAAAAAATGATATCCCCGGAGCAAAAGTTGAAAGAGTAGCAGAAGGAATAAAAGTAGAATTTAATGAAAAAATTCTTTTTGCATTTTCAAAATCTGATATCGGTGATTCAGCAAGAATCAATCTGAACAAATTGGTAACGGTATTAAATAAATATCCAAATACCAACATAGAAATTCAGGGGCATACCGATAGTAGGGGAACAGATGAATACAATATGGGATTATCCGAAAGGCGCGCTACCGCTGTGAGAGATTATCTTCAATCACAAGGAATCGCTTCTGCACGCATGACAACAAAAGGTTTTGGAGAATCTGCTCCGGATTATACCAATGATACGCCTGAAGGTATGGCGCAAAACCGTAGGGTAGAATTTTTAATCACCGCCAATGATCAAATGAAAGCTGATGCTGAAAAACAAGCATCTAATCAGTAAAATTGATCAATAATTAAATTTTGGTTTTCAACGAACGGGATTTTTGACATGAAAATCCCGTTTTTTTATTTTTAAAAAAAGAAAACGTGTTGGAAATTATAATACTTTTATTTCTTCATAAAATATTATACCGTTGAGCTCAAGTTCTTTTAAGACCGGTTCATATATTTCCCGTACCACTGGAATATGAAGTCCGGATAATTGTATTTTATTTTGCAGGATTAATTTTGCAGCGATACCAAGTGGTAAGCCTACCGTTTTTGCCATAGCTGTATGAATTTGATCTTCACCTTTTACTATTAAGCAACTGCGTGTTTCTTTATTTTCATCGTTAATAGTATATTCTATTTCATGAAGCATCACGATCATGTCCTTATCATGAGGCTTCATTACTAAGTAATTTTCCAACAAATATTGTAACAAGGCTGAAGAATGCATTATTTCAAGTGAAATTTTTTTCGGACTCCGCATTCCGATGTAATCTATTTGCTCCAAAAATTCTTGATTAAAATAATCAGTATCGGACAAGATATTTTCATTTTGCGAAGCCAATTTTTCTTTCTTCAAATTGAACCAGTCATCATACGTTTTGCAGTCTTTAATTTCTTCATGATCATTCGCATTAGTAAAGTCCATCTTGACGATTTTATTCCATCCACGGCAAAAAGAAGGATAACGTAAAGTGGTCCGTATAAAAGTATCTACACCCTGCAGTTGATAAGTATCTATATACGATAATGAATCCCTGTTAGCATACCATGCTAATGGAAAAAGTGAAGGAACATCCACCATATTTTTTTCATCATTAAATATTTCTTCATAGGGAATTTCGATAGTCTTTCCTTCATTTTGATAGATAGCACCAGAACGGCCAGCCATTACAACATTTGCAGGATTCCATGTAATTTTATAATGCCATGGATTATCATCACTTTCCGGAGAAACCAAACCCCCACAATGCGATTTAAAAGAAGTAATTTTTCCACCTTCTTTTTTTATATCATTAATCATCTTCATGGCGCTCATGTGATCGATCCCCGGGTCAAGCCCCATTTCTCCTAAAAAAAGTAATCCTTTTTGTTCGATTTCATTTTTAAGTGATCTTATTTTTTCATCAAAATAAGAAGCAGTTAAAAGATTTTTTGAAAACATTACACAATCTTTGGCTACTAAAAAATGTAATCCCGGCGGCAACATGGAAATTACTATATCGGCCCCGGAAATTAATTCATGCCTTTTTTCTACATTGCTTACATCAATGGATACGGCACGGGCCGATTTGAAATTCTTGATCTTGGATTCTGCCAAAGCCAGGTCTGCATCGCATACAAAAAACTTCCATTCATTTTGATCACAACATTTTCCCAAATATTCAATAAGAGAAGTAGCCGATTTTCCAGCGCCAAATAATAAAATGGTTTTCATAGAACGAAATTAACCCTAAAAAGGGAACAGGAAATTGAATTCATTTTCCGGAAGGAATAAATCAATTTATCTATCCACATTAACCACAAAAATTGTGAAAAAAAATGTGCTAATTAATTCTATTTTATAAGGAAAAACCCTCTTTAAAAAGTATATTTGCCAATAGTTAAAAATTATGGAAACAATTGAAGGAGAATTGCCTGAAAACGGCCCGGAAAGAGGAAGAATTATTCCGGTAAATATTGAAGAACAAATGAAATCCGCTTACATTGATTATTCAATGAGCGTGATCGTAGGCCGGGCATTACCCGATGCAAGAGATGGACTGAAACCCGTTCACCGGCGTATATTATACGCCATGAATGAAATGGGAAACAACTTCAATAAAGCACATAAAAAATCAGCACGTATTGTCGGTGATGTGATGGGTAAATACCATCCCCATGGCGACTCGTCAATTTATGGAACTATGGTTCGTATGGCGCAGGATTGGAGTATGCGCTATACACTTATTGACGGGCAGGGTAATTTCGGAAGCCAGGATGGCGATGCTCCTGCAGCCATGCGTTATACAGAAGTAAGGCTTCAGCGTATTGCCGAAACCATGCTCGATGATATTGAAAAAGATACAATTGATTTTCAATTGAACTATGACGATACCACCAAAGAGCCAACAGTGCTGCCTACACGCATTCCTCAATTACTTTTAAATGGCGCCAGTGGCATTGCGGTGGGAATGGCTACCAATATGCTTCCTCACAACTTAACCGAAGTGGTAAATGCCTGCATAGCTTTTGTTGAAGATAGAGAAATTACTATTGATGATCTTATCAAAATAATAAAAGCTCCTGATTTTCCTACAGGGGGAATTATTCATGGCTATGAGGGTGTAAAACAAGCAATGCATACAGGCCGTGGAAGAGTAGTGTTGCGAGGAAGAGTAACCGTGGAAACCTTAAAATCAGGAAAAGAAAAAATTATTATTACTGAAGTCCCTTTCCAGGTAAACCGGGATGCGTTAACTGAAAAAATTGGCCAACTCATAAATGATAAAATCATTGAAGGCGTTTCGGATGTAAATAATGAAAGTAATAATAAAGAAGGAACCAGGATTGTCCTGGAACTTAAAAAGGATGTTTTGGCACAGGTTGTTATCAACCATTTGTATAAGCACAGTGAACTTCAAACCTCATTCGGTATCAACAATGTGGCGCTCGTAAACGGAAGGCCAAAAATTTTAAATGTAAAAGACCTTATTCGTGAATTTGTTGATTTCCGGCACGAAATAATTATAAGAAGAACCAAATTTGAACTAAAAAAGGCTGAAGAAAGAGCTCATATTTTAGAAGGTTTTTTGATTGCCCTCGACCATTTGGATGAGGTAATTACACTTATTAGAAGTTCATCTACACCGGATGTTGCCAAAGAAGGATTGATGGCTAATTTCCAGATGAGTGATATTCAGGCAAAATCTGTTCTTGAATTAAGATTGCAGCGCCTTACCGGCATGGAAAGAGACAAAATAAGGGAAGAACATGCGGAAATTATGAAACTGATAGCCAGGTTGAAAGAAATTCTTGCTGATGAAGGGTTGCGTTTCCAAATTATAAAAGATGAACTGATAGAAATTAAAGAAAGATTTGGCGATGAACGTAAAACAGAAATTACTTATCTGGCAGATGAAATTAGTATAGAAGATCTTATTGAAGAAGAAGATGTGGTAGTAACCATTTCTCACCTTGGATATATTAAAAGAACTCCTGCTACTGAATACCGCCAACAACGACGCGGAGGAAGAGGCGCAAGAGGAAGCAGGACAAGGGAAGAAGATTATATTGAGCAATTATTTGTGGCATCTACTCATCATACCTTATTATTCTTTACTGAAAAGGGAAGATGTTTCTGGCTAAAAGTTTATGAAATTACAGATGGTGATAAACAAAGCAAAGGCAGAGCCATTCAAAATTTGATTCAGATACCGGCAGACGATAAGATAAGGACGATCATTACTATAAAAAATCTTCAGGACGAAGAATATATTAATAATAATTACATCGTACTTTGTACCTGCAAAGGAATTATTAAAAAAACAAGAGTAGCAGATTTTTCCAGGCCAAGGCAAAATGGAATCAATGCGATCAGTATTAATGAAGGCGATCAATTATTGGATGCCTGCCTTACAGACGGAAAACAAAATATAATGATGGCTATTAAAAGTGGCCGTGCCATTAGATTTCCCGAAGAAAAGGTTCGTCCTACAGGTAGAGGTGCTATAGGAGTTTTTGGAATCGATCTTGACACAGAAAAAGATGAAGTGGTAGGTATGATTTGTGTTAAAACTGATGATCCTGAAGTAAGTATTTTAGTAGTTAGCTCTAAAGGTTTTGGAAAAAGAACTGCAGTAGAAGAATACAGGACAACCAACAGAGGTGGCAAGGGTGTAAAAACAATTAATATTACAGAGAAAACAGGTTCATTGATCGGCTTGCTAAATGTTAATGAAAAGCAAGATTTAATGATTACTTGTAAATCGGGTGTAACTATTCGCACATCAATTGCATCTATACGTGAAGCAGGCAGAGCTACACAAGGTGTAAAACTAATAAAACTTGATGAGGGAGATGAAATAGCAGCAATTACCAATATTAATGATACTGAAATTGAAGAGGAAATTGATGAAAATGTAATTATTCCGGAAAATGCGATAACTGATGGAACAGTAAATGAAGAAGGGAAACAAAGTGATGATGAGCGCAACAATGGAATTGAAAATGAGCCTGAAAATGATTCTGATAAACAATAATTAAAAATACAAAAACAATGAAAAAAATAGTTTTACCACTTTTATTTGCCTGCATGGTATCATTCAGTTTTGGACAAACTTTGAAAAAGGCAACCTCTTATTTGAATGATAAAAATCTTGAAAAAGCAAAAACTGAAATAGATGAATTCTTGGCAAAAACTCCCACTGATGGAGAAGGTCTCTATTTAAAGAGTAAGATTTATGGGAAAATAGCTGACAGTGCTCAATTAAGAAGCCTGGTACCAGGAGATCCAAGAGTAATAGCATTGGATGCTTTTAAAAAGGCTGTAGCAGATTCCAATAATGTTAAAGTAAAATTGATGGTTATGAAAGATAATTATCAACCCATATTTGATATATATGCTGGCTATTATGAAGAAGCGGCAAATGCTTTTAATGCGGCAGCCGCAGCTCAAAGTAAACCAGATTTTGCTAAAGCAATGGATTTATTTATAAAATCAAATGAAGTAGGTCAATATATAGGTGAAAATAATTGGGCTAAAATTGGCAAAGTAGATACTACATTAGTTTTAAATATCGGAAAAGCGGCTCTGAATGCCGGGAAAAATGATGAGGCATTAAAATACTTTTCAGAATTAGCAGATGCAAAGATCAGTGGCGTTCATGGACAAGAAGATGATCCTAGCTTTGAAATACCTTACCAATGGTTATTACTGCATTATAAAGATGCAAAAGACGAAACGAATATGCTAAAATATGCAGCATTAGGAAAAGAACTTTTCCCGAAAGATGATTATTTTGATTTGGTACTCATCGATTATTACAGAGAGAAAAAAGACTATCCAAGCTTATTTAAAAAGTATGATCAATTGGTAACTAAAAATCCGGATAGCATTCATTATCATTTTAATTATGCTAACGATATTTTTGGTTATTTATACAATAGCGATGAAGGAGTAGTAGTGATAGATAAAGAAAATTTATTAAAAACACTTCATTCAGAAATAGAAAAAGCTCATGCAATAAATCCGGACGATGTAAATACTAACTGGCTTTATGCACAATATTATTATAACTTAGGAATTGAAACCCGTGATTCAGCTTTAAAAATAAGAAGTACAAAACCGGACGATGTAAAGAAAAAAGGGGAATTAAATGCACAAGCTAAAACTAATTTTAATACCGCAATTCCTTATGGAGAAAAAGCAATAACACAATTAGAAGCCGGATATAAAAAAGAGGAAAAGTCAAAGTTTAAATCAATAGACAACCTGATGCAGAATATTTATCAGAGTCTTGAACAAAAAGATAAATTAAAATATTACCAGGATAAATATGACCAGGCTGATGCAAAGTTTGTGAACTGATTTTAATAAAAAAGAAATAATAAAAAAGCCACGGAAAAATTTCCTTGGC
>DATCMY010000460.1:0-5793 GCA_036565505.1 Hanamia sp. | reverse complement strand
TCCGCTATCTTCATTAAAATCAATGCGGTAAATTAATCCGAGATCTACCACGTTCAGGCCAATCTCCGGGTCCAGCACGTCCTTTAAGGATAGCAGTGCTAAATTACATTTATTATCGTTATTGGTGATCACATTCATTTTTAAAATATGTATAATTATTCAGGAACATGATTCTTTTTTTAACTATAAGATTCGTAGCTATTAATTGGTTATATCTGGCTTTTCTAACGAAAGCTCAATAGCCGGATCCCAAAAGAAGTTCTTAAAATCTTGTACCTGATCGTCCTTTACTTTAATACCTTCGCTCTCTAATAATTCCTCCATTAAATTGGAGCCGAAATGGAATTTCCCAGTTAACAATCCGTTACGATTAACCACCCGATGCGCTGGAACAGGAGGCCACGCTTTATGTGATACTTGCAAAGCATAACCTACCATGCGCGATGAACCTTTGGTGCCGAGATAAGCTGCAATTGCTCCGAATGAGGTTACCCTGCCGATTGGTATCATGCGCGCAACTACATAAACCCTTTCGAAAAAATTATGGTCAGTCATTATTTATTAAATAGACGACTTAGGATAGTTAATGTTTTATTATTTTTCAGGAATTCCGTTTCATAATATGTTTTGATAGAAAACATTTTTCTGCATACCCAGAATGATATAGACTCTGTTTTTTAGCTTATATATTGGAAGTAACTTCAACAATATTATCACATGCTGAAATGGAAGAGAATTCTCTTAATAGATTAAAGAAGTTGACTAACAAATCCATTAATTGTTAATTTGAAAAGTTAAGTTCATTACTATCAGAAATTGCTTAAATTTAGCAATAAAAGCTTATGGAAAAGAAATTTTTAGTCGGAGATCATGTAACATGGAACTCTGAAGCCGGCCACGTATCTGGAACCATTATTAAAATACATAAAAAGGATTTTGATTACAAAGGGTATACACATCATGCCACTAAAGAAGATCCGCAATATGAAATTAAAAGTGATAAAAGTGACCACATTGCTGCGCATAAAGGGAAAGCACTTACTAAAGTCAGACAGTAAGTAAGAGATACCTTCCCGCTCGAATGAAATAACCAGTGAGTCCGGTCTTTTTGTTGCGGGCTATTGAGCCTCTTCCGGATGCATTTCATTTTTTATTTCATCAACTTTTGAAACAATGCTTTAATATTTTCTGTTGATAAAATACACAAACAGTATTAATCTTTCTGTAATATTTTTTTATATCTGGCAATCCACTCAACTTTCGCGTTATGACCTGGAAACAGCTATTAACCTCTTCACTTGGAAAAAAATATTTAATGGGCGCAACAGGCTTTTTTCTCATTATTTATCTCATTGTTCATGCATCTGTAAACGCGTTGATATTTTATAACGATAACGGTGCAACATTTAATGCTGCAGCTCATTTTATGCTCCATAACTATTTCATTAGATTCCTAGAAATAGGCTTGTTCGCTGTTTTTGTTTTGCATATTATACAAGGCCTCATGTTGTGGAAACAAAACAGATCGGCAAGAAAAATAAATTATTACAAACAAAACTTTCCACGTGAAATAAAATGGTACAGCCGTTATATGGGCTGGCTTGGAACATTCATACTTTTATTTCTTGTATTGCATTTATATAATTTTTGGGCGGGTACTAAACGCGAATTGTATCTTAAAGGCCCCACGGTAGATCTTTATCAGCAAATGAAAGAAGTTTTTACAAGCCCTTTGCTATTTACTTTATACATATTAGGATTGGTTTCATTGTTATTCCATTTATTACAAGGCTTTCAAAGCGCTTTTCAAACTTTTGGGATTAATAATAGAAGATGGATTCCTATAGTAAGGGGAATTGGCATTTTTTATTCAATTATCATTTGTATCGTGTTTGCTTTAATGCCTGTTGCATTTATGGCAGGATGGCTGCAATAAATGTTTCATCTTGAAAAAATCTTTCGAGCATAAAAATATTTAATACCAATGTATGGAATTAGACGCAAAACCCCCTGAGACAGAGCTTGATCAGAAATGGACCGATTATAAAAACCATGTAAACTTAGTAAGCCCCGCTAATAAAAGAAAACTGGAGGTAATAGTAATAGGCAGCGGCCTCGCCGGTGCTTCTGCTGCCGCAACGCTTGGCGAACTGGGCTATAAAGTAAAAGTATTCTGTTTCCAGGATAGCCCGCGCCGAGCACATTCCATTGCAGCACAGGGAGGCATCAATGCAGCTAAGAATTATCAGAACGATGGCGATTCTGTTTTTCGTCTTTTTTATGAAACCGTAAAGGGCGGCGATTACCGGTCACGGGAAGCGAATGTATACCGGCTTGCACAGGTAAGCGGAAATATTATTGATCAATGCGTGGCACAGGGTGTTCCGTTTGCACGCGAATATGGAGGCTTATTAAGCAATCGTTCTTTCGGCGGAACACAAGTACAGCGTACGTTTTACGCAGCGGGGCAAACCGGACAGCAATTATTGTTAGGCGCCTACGGTGCAATGGAAAGACAGGTTTCAATGGGAAACGTCACCATGTATGAACGCCATGAAATGCATGATATTGTAATAATTGATTGAATGGCAAAGCAAGAGGGATTATTGCAAGAGATTTAGTCACAGGAAAACTCGAACGTTATTTCGGCCATGCAGCGCTTATTTGTTCAGGTGGTTATGCAAATATTTTTTATTTAAGCACTAATGCAATGGGGAGCAATGTAACTGCCGCATGGAAATCGCATAAAAAGGGAGCTTATTTTGCTAATCCTTGCTTCACTCAAATTCATCCAACCTGTATTCCGGTTACCGGAGATCATCAAAGCAAACTCACATTGATGAGTGAAAGTCTTAGAAATGACGGAAGAATATGGGTGCCGAAAAATAAAGGCGATAAAAGACGCGCGGTTGATATTCCAAATGAAGACCGCGATTATTATTTAGAAAGAAGATATCCGGCCTTTGGAAATCTTGTACCACGTGATGTGGCATCACGTGCAGCCAAAGAAAGATGTGATGCAGGTTACGGGGTTGGAACCACAAAAATGGCGGTTTATCTTGATTTTGCAGACGCCATCAAGCGTTATGGGGAAATAGAGATCGGTAAACTCGGAATGACAGATACTAAAGATGAAACCATAACTGAACTAGGCAAAAAAGTGATTGCTGAAAAATACGGAAATCTTTTTGAAATGTATGAAAAGATTACCGGTGAAAACCCTTATGATGTTCCGATGCGGATTTACCCTGCAGCTCATTACACTATGGGAGGCCTCTGGGTAGATTATGAACTGATGACAACCGTTCCCGGATTGTATTCTTTAGGAGAAGCCAATTTCAGTGATCATGGCGCTAACAGATTAGGAGCATCTGCGTTAATGCAAGGTTTGGGTGACGGTTATTTCGTAATTCCGTATACGCTTAGTCAATATATGGCCGTAGAGATCAGGACAGATGCAATTTCCACATCACATCCTGCATTTGATGAAGCCGAAAATGGAGTGAGGGAAAGAATTGAAAGATTAATGAATGTAAGAGGTAATGAATCTGTAGAAAGTTTTCATAAAAGATTAGGAAGAATCATGTGGGATAAATGCGGAATGTCACGTAATGAAAAAGGATTGTCAAAAGCCATTGAGGAAGTTAAAGCCCTTAGAAAAGAATTTTGGGAAAATGTAAAAGTCTCCGGGGAAATTTTAGAAATGAATCCTGAATTGGATAAAGCGGGCAGGGTGGCAGATTTTTTAGAACTTGCAGAATTAATGTGCATTGATGCGCTCAACCGCAAGGAAAGTTGTGGTGGCCATTTCAGGGAAGAAAGCCAAACATCCGAAGGCGAAGCATTACGTAACGATGAACAATTTAGTTATGTAGCGGCATGGGAATACACGGACAGCGGTGAAATATTGCATAAAGAAGAATTAATCTTTGAGGTTGCGATGCCATCGCAACGAAACTATAAATAGTAACCTGGTAGCTATCTGAAAATTAAGAAGACACTTAGCTTTCTTATTGAGAATTTTTGGATTTGTTAAAATAGTAAAGCAATTATGGAACATTATACGATGAACCTTACCTTAAGAGTCTGGCGACAAAAAAATCGTCAGGAAAAAGGGCATTTCGAAACTTATGATATGACAGATATTTCATCAGAAATGTCTTTTCTGGAAATGTTTGATGTACTAAATGAAAAGTTGATTCTCGAAGATAAAGAGCCTGTAGTTTTTGATCAGGATTGCCGCGAAGGAATTTGTGGCGCATGCAGCATGTACATTGATGGAAGGGCACACGGACCATGGCAAAAAAATACTGTATGCCAATTGCATATGCGTGCTTATAAAGATGGGGATACGATAGTAGTGGAACCCTGGAGATCAGCAGCTTTTCCAGTTATAAAGGATTTGATGGTAGACAGAAAGGCATTTGACAGAATTATTGAAGCAGGCGGTTTTATATCTGTAAATACAGGTAACGCAACAGATGCTAATTCAACTCCGGTAGATAGAGCAAAATCTGAAGAAGCGTTTGACTCAGCCACTTGTATAGGTTGCGGCGCTTGTGTGGCTGCTTGTCCTAACAGCTCCGCAGTTTTATTTGTCGGGGCTAAAATATCTCAATTGGCTCTGTTGCCACAAGGAGATCCTGAAAGAAAAACAAGAGTAATAAATATGGTAGATCAAATGGATAAAGAAGGTTTTGGCAATTGCGGAAATATCTATAATTGCGAAGCAGAATGCCCTAAAGGCATTTCAGTAGAAAATATTGCAAGGATGAATCGAGAATATTTGGGTGCTTTTTCGTCTTCAGAAATGCGGACCAGACCAGATCCTGCAAAGCATAATGGGGTCTGAGACTAAGTCAATGTCAGGCGGACATGATCTTAGCTTCTTTCCACTATAAGAAAATTATCCAAAAATCTGTTTGGTAGAAACTGCTATCCTGTTCCATGAATTAATAATAATGATCTGCATAATAATTTGTGCTATCCCATTTTCACCATAAGCCTTTATAACTTTATCATATGTTTCATTACTGACGCCATCTTTTGAAATAAGGGTTATTTCTTCGGTTAATTGTAATACTGCTCTTTCATCTTCAGTGAATAAGGGCGATTCTTTCCAGGCGGATAGTGCAAAGATTCTTCTTTGGGTTTCACCAATCTTTACTGCTTCCTGCGTATGCATATCTATACAATAAGCACAACAATTAATTTGCGAGGCCCTTATTTTTATCAGTTCAAGAAGCAGCGGTGAAATTTGAGAGTTTCTGATATATTGTTCCAAACCAAGCATCGTTTTGTAAGCGTTAGGCTCTAAGTCTTTAATTGATATCCGGTCCATCAGTTTATTTTTTTGAAATTAAATTATTTAAGTAAGCAGAAGTTACTGGATTATCGGTAACTTCATTCATCCCTTCATTGAGTAATAATTTTCCCGCTAAATTTTTCATGGCGTTAATGGCAGTTTTTAGAAATCCGGGACCAAGGCTTAATCTTACTACACCAATTATTTTTAAAACTTCAAAATCCGGAATTCCAGGGAGCAATAAAATATTTACAGGTAAAGTAACTTCTTTAATGACGGTTTCTATATCTTCTTTTTTCTTTAGAAGGATGGGATAAAAGCCGTCTGCCCCCGAGTCCTTATAATCTTTTCCTCTTCGGATGGCTTCTGATAGTTTTTCTTCATCAGATAATTGATTTGCTTTAAGAAACACATCTGTTCTTGCATTAATAAAAAGAAGCATGCCCATTTCTATAGCTGTTTGTCTTATCAACCGGATTCTTTCGCAC
>DATCMY010000459.1:0-6485 GCA_036565505.1 Hanamia sp. | reverse complement strand
AGAAGTTCGATAAAAAATTTTAAGAATTATTCGCGAATTAAGAATCAACTTAGAAATCTTCTTTTCAAGAAGAGATTTCTGGTAAGGCTTAATCATAACCCCAAATCTTTTACATTAAAATCAGGACTAGTAGCCTCCAAGCCTTTTCAAACTCAAGACGATTTGATAATTGAGCGGTTAAAAAAATTCTATATTTTGTGTAATGCCAACTTTGAAGGTAATAAAGAATCGGGTTGGTCAGATATTTTCTTGCAGTTACAGGGTGAAATTCATTCGGCTTTTAGGGATGGAGACAATGAAAAGATAAATGACATTCTTAGAAATCCCGGGAACTATAACCTTTTCTATGGTTTTGAAAACTTATGCAGGGACCTTATCAAAAATAAAAGACTGGAGGATATTTTAGAGCCCGAGATGGTCATGGATAGCCTTCTTTCATTATGTGAGGCTGTTGGAGTCAGTACTATGTCAAATCCTGAGTCATTAAAAATAAGCAAGGCAATAAGTGCGGAATCGGCAATCCAATTGCTTGAAAATGAATTTGGATTCAAAATCTGCTTTCCAAATCCATTTGAAGGTGAGTATGGTATTGAAACAACAAAAGGGATCATTTCCTACAGGGCAACTCAAGCTGTTTATCAAGCATGGAAAATTTCAAGAATCATTAAAGACAAACCAAATCCAAGCATCCTGGAAATTGGTGGGGGTTTAGGCCGAACCGCCTATTATTGCAAGTATTTTGGAATTTATGATTATACCATCGTGGATATCCCTATCAGTTCTATCGCACAAGGAAATTTCCTTGGACGAGTTTTACCCCAAAATGATTTGATTCTCCTTGGAGAATCAAATGATGCCGAAGAAGTGAAAATAAAACTCATTAGTCCTAATGCATTTTTTTCTTCTGATAAAAAATATGATCTAATCGTTAACGTAGATTCCATAACGGAATTAGATATTAATATTGCAAAACAGTACCTTCGAAAAATTGAAGCAGTCAGCGATTTTTTTCTTTCAATAAATCACGAATTCAACTCTTTCACTATAAACTCGATCTGGAAGGAAACCCCTGGTCTCAACAAATTGTACCGCAATCCTTATTGGTTAAGGCGTGGATATGTGGAAGAATTATTTGAAAAAATGGACAAAACAATTTGAGATAAACTATCCGGTGATTTCTAGTAAAATAAAATTATTTTCTCAGTATAAACTTTTTGATAACCCTAAATTTTCTAAATTCAACTTAATGAAAGGAATCATATTAGCAGGTGGCAGTGGTACAAGGTTGTATCCAATTACTATGGGTATCAGCAAACAATTGATGCCCATTTATGATAAGCCGATGATCTATTACCCATTATCAACCTTAATGTTGGCGGGTATTAGAGAAATTCTTATTATTACCACACCCGAAGATCAGCAACAGTTTAAACGTTTATTAGGAGATGGCAGCCAATGGGGATGCCATATTCAATATGAGGTTCAGGAAAAACCCAATGGACTTGCACAGGCATTTGTAATTGGAGAAAAATTTATTGGTACTGACGCAGTTGCTTTAGTATTGGGAGATAATATTTTTTATGGAAGCGGGTTTTCTCATTTGTTACAAAAATCTGCCAATCCTGAAGGTGCAGTTATTTTTGCTTATCCTGTTAGTGATCCTGAAAGGTATGGTGTGGTAGAGTTTGACAAAAATCTTATTGCTGTAAGTATTGAGGAAAAACCCGCCAAACCAAAATCAAATTATGCAGTACCGGGCTTATATTTTTATGATAATTCAGTTGTTGAAATTGCGAAAAACATAGCGCCATCACCTCGCGGTGAATATGAGATTACTGATGTAAACAGAAAATATCTTGTAGATAAAAAATTAAAAGTAGCGGTACTTAATCGTGGATTCGCATGGCTTGATACCGGAACTTTTGAATCATTGCATGATGCCTCCGAATTTGTAAGAGTAATTGAAAAACGCCAGGGATTTAAAATCGGTTGCCTTGAAGAAATAGCTTACCGCATGGGTTTTATTGATAAAGAACAATTAAATATTCTTGCCAAAAAATTTGAAAAAAGTGGTTATGGTGAATATTTAAAAAACATTGAGAAATAAAATAACTTATGAAATGCCCAGTCATAAAGATACTTTAAGAGATGATTATTGCTCATGGCATTACATTTGACCATTAAAAATAATCAAAAATAACAAATGAGTTATTATGTACATCCTTCTTCTATAATTGATGCCAATTGTACTATTGGCGATGGCACTAAAATTTGGCATTTCAGTCATGTTATGTCTGGGGCAATTATTGGCAATAATTGTAACCTCGGACAGAACGTAGTAGTTTCGCCAAAGGTTATTCTGGGCAATAATGTAAGGGTGCAAAATAATGTAAGTATTTACGAAGGGGTTATTTGCGAAGACGATGTTTTTTTGGGTCCGAGTATGGTTCTTACCAATGTAATTAATCCAAGAAGCGCCATCAGCCGCAAAGAGGAGTTTAAAAAAACTTTAATAAAAAAAGGTGCGAGCATTGGGGCCAATGCCACCATTGTGTGCGGAAACACTATAGGTGAATATGCTTTTATCGGGGCTGGAGCTGTGGTTACCAAAGATGTGCCTGCTTATGCACTAATTGTTGGCAACCCGGGCAGGCAAAAAGGATGGATGAGTGAATATGGACACAAGCTTATTTTTAATTCAGAAAATAGGGCTGTATGTCCCGAAAGTAAACAGGAATATCTATTAGAAAACAATGTGGTAAAAAGAATAAAATAAGTAATTTATATGAAAAATTTTGCATTAATAGGTGCTGGTGGATACATAGCCCCCCGCCACATGAAAGCAATAAAAGATACCGGCAATAATTTAATTGCTGCTTTGGATAAAAATGACTCAGTTGGCATATTGGATAGCTATTTCCCTGAAGCGGATTTCTTTACTGAATTTGAACGTTTTGACAGGCACATTGAAAAACAAAAACGGAAAAACATTAAAACCGATTTTGTAAGCGTATGCAGCCCCAATTATTTACATGATGCCCATATCAGGTTTGGATTGCGTATAGGCGCCAATGTTATATGTGAAAAACCCGTGGTTCTTAACCCCTGGAATATCGATGCGCTGGCAGAAATCGAGAAAGAAACCGGCAACCAGATATTCACCATTTTACAATTACGATTGCACCCGGCAATTATTGCATTAAAAGAAAAAATTGCTGCTGAACCACCTACCGGCAAAAAACATCAGATAGAATTAGATTACATTACCAGCCGTGGTCATTGGTATTATGCAAGTTGGAAAGGAGATATTCAAAAGAGCGGAGGAATTGCTACCAATATAGGTGTACATTTTTTTGACATGCTGATGTGGATATTCGGCGATGTAAAAGAAAATTTAGTAACCCTGCATTCCAAAGATACCGCAGCTGGTAATTTGGAATTAGAAAAAGCTTCAGTAAAATGGAGATTAAGTATTGATGCCAATACATTACCTGCAGAAGTAAAAGCTGCCGGCAAACGCACTTACAGAGCATTGACGATAGATGGTGAATCTTTTGAATTCAGCGATGGATTTACAGAACTTCACACTAAATCGTATGAAAATATTTTAAAAGGAAACGGATTCCCATTAATTGAAACAAGGAGATCAATTGAGCTGGTAAATGCGATTAGGAATTATAAGGTATAAATTGGCGATTAGCTCCTACTACTCAGATTTTACTTACTTTTTTTAAATAGTTGTAATCCATTTTGTATCTTTTTGAGTTGTATCAATCAAAATTATTTCGGGGAAATAATTTAATTCCGCAGCCCAACTAAAACTTGGCATATTAGTAATAATATTATCTTCAATTTTTACATCATGTAAAATACCAGGTTGCATTGAAACAAATCTAACTATTCTGGTTGCGCCATTTATTCTATTTCCAGTGAATGTTATATTAGATGTTCCCCAATCATGTATTGAAACGGAAGGATATAAAACCACCAAGTACTGGTCCATTAACATTAAGGAAAGTGTTATTGGAGGCAGTGTAATAGCCACCTGAATTACTATGTGTAATTGCTCCTTCGCTATGACCTCCTATTTCAGTGGGAACCTGGTTTGTATTATCAAATGTATTATCAAAAAGATAAGAATGTATCTGCCCTTCTGATTCGGCTGCTTTATCAGCTGTTGTATGAAATGCACTGCCATTAAGATCATAAAAAGCACAATTACGAATATCTGCATTGTGACCTACAATTGTTTCTGCAGGGCTATTTATAAATTTACAATTTTTATAATATGTAGTTCCTTCAATTGGGGCTAATATCGCAGAATTATACAACCACGAATACGAACCCTGATTATTATCCCTATTTCCATCAAAGGTCAAATTATTTAAACTACAAGAAATATTCCCTGCAATTCCAAAGAAATTAATGCTTTTAAAAACCTTAGTACCAATTGGAAAATTACCAATATTATTTATTGTATTTCCTATAGGATATTCCATATAAATACTATCTCCGTTTATAGAAGAAACGCGATTAGTTGAAGTTGTAGTAAAAGCTGATTGATCGAATGCAATGAATAATACATCACCTGGTATTATCCCCTCTGTTTTATTTAAAATAAGTAAATTAGAAAATTTATCGGTTGGTTCTTTTAAAGTATAAGTAATTTGGTCTTCCCTTTTTAATACCGTATTATTTCCAAATAAGTGTAAGGTTTTATAAAGACAAATCGAATGAGAAAATGTATATGTTCCATTACCAAAAATTATTTGAGATTCATCAGGGACACTATCATATACTGCACGAAGTGTATGATAATCATCCATGCCAGGTTTCCTGAAATCTTCTACATTATAAGACAAAGTTTTCTGGAATTCAATATTTTTTTTGCAGGAAAGGAAAATTAAAGAAATTAAAAAAACAAGGATAATTTTTCTCATTCGGATATTTATTTTTAAAAATTAGAAGAATCCAAAAAATTGATATTTATAACAGAGAGTACTTTTTAATATATGCATTTACACATAAAAAATTTTGAATATACCAACTTTTAAAACGCCAATAAAATAATAATATTGTTTCCAATAAGGAAAATGAAAATTTTAGGGGGATTGAGTTTTGGCTATGGAGGTTTTATTAAAGCCAAAATAGAAAATTGAAATGGGAGGTAAACTATATTTTTTTGCAAAAAAATTTAAGGTTAATTCTTCATAATTGCTTCAATTCACAAAAGATACAGAAGTTATTCCCATACTATCCTTTGCGATTATAATTAAATTATCTTCTTTATTATATTTGTTGTTTAAATCAATTGTAAAGTTCATTTTCGGATTATCAATATTATATATCAAGCGTGAATTTTTAAAAACACGAAGATTTTTAAAATCATGTTGCAAAAGTTTGATCTCAAGAATATTCTTATTTTTTAGATAATTATAATTAAATCCCTGATAATTATCCTGGATTTTATTCTTAAAATCTATTATTAATGATTTTCCAAAAATCTGGGAAGAATTATTATTTAACTCAAGATTTATTTTATCCCTCACCCCATTAATAATCTCTGCCACACCGGAATCTACCTGATTTTTCCACCAATTTATCTTTTCGTTGTAAAACCATACATATTCATCTGTAGTCTTTAAAGCAAAATATAAATTATCCTTCAGCCATTGTTCTTTGGTTTTTTTGTCAAAGCCTTTATCGAATACCGGGGACTTTGCATAAAGACCATCTAAATAAACAGATTGTGCAAGAGAAACGTTTTTAAATTTCTTCTGAAGGGATTTCTTTATTAAAAGGCTTCCCTTTTCTCTCTGAAATTCCCCTGATTCAATAAAATTTTCAGGTTTTTGGTACCAATAGGACGATTCATTACCATCAATAATCTCGCTCAATTTATTTTGCCCCTCCAACATTCCTTCAACAAAAAAAGGATATAACGCCATTCCGGTTTCATTAATAGTCTGCGACCTATTTTGCATTTCGACCAATCCGAGCAGCCAAAAGCAAAATATCTTTACATCCGGTTTTGATGTTTGCAATGCCTGAATAAATTGTTTTCCTCTTCTTCTCACATAGTCTCCAACCTCCTGATAAGAAAGGTTATTATACCAGGAAGGCCTGTATACCCATGGATTTAAGGTTGAATCTTTAAAGTAATATTCAGGGTCAAAGCCAATTCCTTTTGCTTTTGAAATTGCCAATGCTTTTGAAATCATTTTAAGATTTCGGGATATTTTCACCCAACTTTTATCGTCGAGCCAAAGAGCTCCGGCATGACCAGCACCCCTTACAAGTAAAAAATTATCCGTGAACTTATTCCATTGAATTTTAGATAAATCTTCACTAGCATGCACTCTTAATCAAAACAAAACCAATTGGTTATGATTTAGTTCTTTGAAATTTTGTTGGTAGTTCGTGTCAAACAGTTGATTGACGGGGGTTTTACTTATTAGGGTCATGCTCAAAATCTGTAGAATTTC
>DATCMY010000458.1:0-18159 GCA_036565505.1 Hanamia sp. | reverse complement strand
GCCAGGTACCTGACTCCCCCGTGTACCAATTTGGTGCTCCGACTGGAAGTGCCTTTGGCAAAATCTTCCTGTTCTAATAATAATACCTGAAATCCACGCTTAGAAGCATCCATTGCTATCCCTAAACCAGTTGCTCCGCCTCCAATAACGATAATGTCCCAGTCATGTATTTTTGCTTCAAGCTTTCTTATATTAATTGATCTGTCCATTATTGTCCTTTCTGATTCAGGTTAAGGTTAATAAATGTAAAATAAAATAATCATAATTCTAAGATAGAAAATATAGCTACCATATATTGACTTATTATATCATAATATACAATAAATTGAAAACTCCAGCCGTTATATTTTTCCAATGTCATTATTATGAAAAATAAAAATCATAGTGCACCAGTGGATTATATCAGGGATATTATTAAAGTATTTATCTTAAAACTTATTCGGAATCCAGATAATTATCATAAAAATTCAAAGGCATGAATAATAATTTAATGAAGTGAAACTTAAAAATTAAATTATACACATAATGTGGAAAATACGGAAGGAGGAATTGGGTGAATGTGCTATAGGAAAAACATTAATTCTTTTTTTACTTTAACCCTCAAAATATTTATTATTTAAAACCACTTGTTATGAAAAATCAAGTTTACCAAAAGCGGTCAGTTTTTTCCCTCTTTTTTAGTCAAATAGCTAAAAATTTTGTTGCTCTTTTTGAATCAGGCAATAAGAAAGAATTCCAAAGATTGAAAGATTTTATTACATCTTAGTCTTCTGCTAACTGAAAAGATATTCCACATCCTCTTTGCTCAAGCTCTTGACAAAAGTCTGGTCATCTGAGATTAATTCTTTAGCAAGGATACGTTTTCGCTCCTGCAATTGTAAAATTTTATCTTCAATCGTATCCTTGCATATCATTCTGTAGGCAAAAATATTTTTGGTTTGACCTATGCGATGTGTACGATCAATAGCCTGTTGTTCTACAGCGGGGTTCCACCAGGGATCTACAATATAAACATAATCGGCTGCTGTTAAATTAAGCCCCACTCCACCGGCTTTCAGCGAAATAAGAAATACCCTGCAGTTGTCATTATTCTGGAAATTCCGGATTGCTCTTTCTCTTTCTAATGGCGAAGTACTTCCATCAAAATATTCAAATTCAATATTATTTTCTTTGAGTTTTTCTCTTATTAATGAAAGCATTCCCAGAAATTGAGAAAATACCAGGGCTTTATGTTCGCCAATATTTTCGGTTATTTCACGGGTAAGCTCTTCAAGTTTTATTGAATAATTTGGGTATTTTTCTTCTTCATTTAATATGGCCGGGCTATCACAAATTTGCCGGAGTTTCATTAATCCCTGCAAAATGGTGAGTTGTGATCTTCCTACTCCCTGTTCATCTATTACCCCCAGAATTTTATCACGGTAAGAATTCCGATAAGCATCATATATATTTCGCTGCTTATCTTCCATTTCACAAAATAGAATTGTTTCTGTTTTTTCAGGAAGATCTTTGGCAACCTGCTCTTTAGTTCTCCTCAAAATAAAAGGATAAAGCAATTTTTTAAGATGATCTTTTTGTTCCTGTTCGCCAAATTTATCAATAGGATTGGAAAATTCATTCCTAAAAAACTCAACAGAACCGAGTAATCCCTGGTTCAAAAAATTCATTTGTGCATAAATATCAAAAGTATTATTCTGCAAAGGCGTACCGCTCATACATAACCTGTTTTTAGCATTTAGCAGGCATGCAGCTTTGGTTACTTTTGAAGAAGGGTTTTTTATCGCCTGCGATTCGTCTAACACAACATAATCAAATTTGATTTTCATCAACAATTGTATATCGCTTCTTAAAGTACCATAAGTAGTAATCAGGATATTGGCTCCTTCAAATTCTTCTTTCGTTCTGGCGCGAATATTTCCATGATGTATTCGCCATGTTAAAGATGGAGTGAATTTTTTTATTTCATTTTCCCAATTATACATTAAGGTGGTAGGGCAAACCACCAAAGCTTTTAAATCACCTTCTTCCGCGGCGTAATAACTAAGCATACTAAGGGCCTGAACTGTTTTACCCAAACCCATGTCGTCGGCTAAAATACCGCCCCAGCCTACTGTATTCAAATAATTTAACCAATGAAAGCCCGAAAGCTGATAGGGACGTAAACGGTTTTCCAATTCATCAGGTATGGGAACTTCAGGGATACTTTTAAAATTTCTTAACCTCTCATATTTTTCATCAAGCTCAAAAGAAAGTTCATTTTCGTCGCGATTTTCATACAAGTCGTCAATTACACTTAAATGAAATCTTGAAAGCCGGAGTTGATTATTTCTTCCTTCGCCTACTTTAAAAAGCAATGCATATTTTTGAATCCATTCATCGGGAAGAATACCCAGCGTTCCATCATTTAATTGAACGAATGACTGTTTATTTGCCAATGCTTTTTGAATTTCTGTAATGCCAATTCGCTGTTCTCCAAAAGTCAATTCTACTTTTGCATCAAACCAATCCATTCCACTGCTCAGGTGAATTTGTGTAGATGGTTTGGCTGTATTAAACCGGAAATTTTTTAACGCCTCAAAGCCAAAAACAGGTACATTCATTTCCTTCATGGCATCTACAAATAAAAAAAACCAATTGTTTTTTAGCACATCGGGGCCTTTCAAAATTAAACTTCTGTTTTGGGGCTGATGTATAAATTGAGTATGCAGGCTGGCAAGTTTTGAAATAAATTCCGCTTCCGCTTCTTTATTTCTCCGCACCATCAACACTTTAGCATTGTCCGGCACTATAATAGTGTCTTTATCATTGGCTTTTATACTGAATCCTTTATAAGTGAATACCGGTTGAAACAATAAATATTCTCCTTTTTCAATTAAGGTAATACTAATATCAGGTTGGCCATCTTTGGTTTCTTTTATTAATGCGGCTTCAAAAGAAACTTTATAATCATTCGATAGCGGGAGTATCACTTCTTTTAAAAACAAAGGCCATTCTTTATTAGGAATATGCAGTAAGTTTTTAAATTTCTCTACAATCAATAGCTCTTCAGAATTTTTCCATAGATAGATTGTTTTATCGTATAAAAACAATAAATTACTATCCCATTGATTTTCAAACAATCTAACTCTTTCCTGATCTAATTTTACCAGGCTTATCATTTCCAGTTCATCGCCCGATGAGGATAAATGAAATTCAATTTCAGGTTTAAAAGAAGATAATTCAATCAGTTCCAGGTTTTGAGTAGTAAATTTTTTACCTGCCGGTAAATAAAAATTTGTCTTCCCCTCATTCTCTTCAAAAATCCGTTTTAGTTTTGGATGAAGAAATTCAGCGATCAGCATTTTTGTTTCTTCAGGAAACTCTTCATTTTCCTGGTGAATGATATTCTCCCAAAAACCACTAAATGGCGAATTGCGGTTTAAATACTTATTGATTTCGGATTGTTGAATTTTTCTCGCCTGTTGTATAAGTTGTTTATTTTTTTCACTGAATGCATCTGTATTTATGAATTTATTGAGATCCATTTTTTCTATCCGGCCAATAAACGTTTGCCTTTCTTCATCAAAATCTCCTTCGATCACATCCACAGATATAAAAGGAAATGATTTTTCATTCCCATTAAAAACCAAGGCTGCCTGTTTTCCTTTAGGCGCAAAAGTAGCGGCTGCAACTTCGGAAGTATTTGCGGTTGTACTTATTTTTCCACCATTAGAAAATGAAGTAGATACCCTTTTTATAGAAGAATCAAGAACTTTTAAATATGGTTTTCCTTCTTTATAAATAAATTCAAATTTATCAGTAAGGTCCTCATCAAGACTATAGCCATATCCTTCCAGTAATTTATTTTTTTCTTTATCCCAGTTTCTGATACTATCGAAATAATTAGGGCCCCAGCTATTGAGTAATTGAAGAAATAAAGCGGTTTTATGTTTGCATAATGGATGCTCTCCATCTTCACAAGTACAGGATGTATCAAAATTGCGTTCATCATTTTTTTGCAAAATAATGGAGTAGCTTTTACCATCCATTTCAAGCCCGGCCTCTACTTTTTCATTAGCAGCATTAAGAATATTACATTTATTTTTTCTTAAAATTTCTTCAGCAGCGGCATAATTATCCATACCTGCAAGCATCCGGATCATTTTAAGATCTATATTTTTTATTTTAACTACTGTATGTTTTTGATTGTAAACAGCGGGACCATCAGCATTCAGTAAATTTTTATCAACAAGATCCTGCATTTGCAATAAGGCTGCAGCTTCATGGCGACAGATATCACTCAAATTATAAGGGCATGTGCAACGAACAGATAATGTTTTTGGATCATCATATTTCTGAAGGGTTACCTTGTAAAATGTATTATAACTGTCATCCCGCACTCTAAAGATCACTGTCTGCATTAGCTCATCATGCTCTACAAGTTCAACATATCGTGAGGAGTATATTTTTTTACCCCGACGGATTACTTCGTCAGTGCCGGAATTATAAACATATTTAATAAAATAGGGTAGTGCCAAAAAGTATATTGTTTTTGATTCAATGTGTTTTTTCTACAATTGCTTATTGAGAAAAAGGCAATTTGCAAAAATAAAGAAAATTTAGAGCAGGAGAAAGTGTTGTTTAAACAAATACAGGATTTCTTCGAAATTTAGGATATTTTTTATCCGGCAACAAGGCGGCCATTTTCATAAATACTTAATATATTGGCATTATCATTCGTTAAACAAAATCGTATATCTTCTTCCAAACCAAAACCCATAAGACGGTGATAATGTGAGGCATTTTTTTCTTTCAAAAAACCAAATAGGTCTTCTTTTGCCTGTAGATAAAGGGTTTCGGATATTTGCGTTGCATCGCAATTTACCTGAAAATTACTTTTTATCCGGTTAATAACGGCGCCGGCAAATAAACTGTCTTCTATATTAATCTTGTTTTTCCATGCTGAGCAGGCTAGTGTTACATTTTTATTTTGAGCAGAAATATAATCACATACTGCAGAAATATTACAAAATGAACCGGTAATAATTCCTTTTGCATTGGCTTTAAGCGCCATATGCAAAAGTTTGGTACCATTGGTGGTTGTAAGTACAAGGGTTTTTCCTTTTATAAATTCAGGGGTATATTGAAAAGGAGTATTTCCATATTGTAACCCTTCCGCAATTTGGCCATCTCTTTCTCCGGCGGTGATTACTTCCAATTGTTTGCCAAGCTTTATACATTCCGCTACACTATCGACAGGTATAATTTCTTTTGCGCCATTGTATAATGCTGTAGCAATAGTGGATGTTGCCCTTAAGATATCAATAATAACTACAATGCTGTCGCTGATATCATAAAGATTCAATAACGTAGGTGATAACACTGTATTAAGAACGGGAAGATTATTTTTTAGTTTCATTCAATTAAAAACTTGAATTTTCTTAATTTTTTTAGATGAGTAACCGTATTACTCAAAGGGCATTTTAACCACTTTTGACATTAACAGTTTATCTCTTATTTTGATAAAAATCTCCTTATCAATTTTCGCATAATTACTATTTACATATCCCATAGCAATTGGCTTTTGAAGCGTAGGCGATTGCGTTCCGCTGGTGACATGGCCAATTTTTTCTCCCTCATTATTTTTAATTTCATACCCGTGCCGGGGAATTCCCCTTTCCATCATTTCCAATCCTACTAATTTTTGTGGTATGCCTTCTTCCTTTAATTCCTTAATCGCTTCTTTTCCGATGAAATCTTTATTAAATTTTGTTATCCACCCGAGCCCAGCTTCCAATGGTGAAGTAGTATCATCAATATCATTTCCATAAAGACAATAACCCATTTCAAGCCTTAATGTATCGCGTGCCGCAAGCCCGATGGGCTTCATTCCCTTTGGAATTCCTTCTGCAAATATTTTTTCCCAAATAATATTGGCATCGCCATTCTTATCCTCAAAATAAATTTCGACACCGCCGGAACCGGTATAACCTGTAGCGCTGATCAACACATTATCCACGCCGGCAAATTTTCCTTTTACAAAAGTGTAATATTTCAGGTTCATAATATCGATATCCGTCAAGGGCTGTATAAATTTTGTAGCATTAGGGCCTTGAATGGCAAGCAGGCATGTCTTGTCAGAAATATTATGCATTTCTACATTCCCTTTATTGTTTTTCTTTAGCCAGTTCCAATCTTTCTCAATATTAGAGGCATTTACCACCAGCATGTAGGATTTATTTTCCTCAATGCAATAGACGATCAGGTCATCAATAATTCCACCTTTTTCATTGGGGAAACAGCTGTATTGCGCTCTGCCATTTGTCAGTTTTGACGCATCATTACTGGTAACACGCTGAATAAGATCCAGGGCATGATTTCCTTTTAAAATAAATTCACCCATGTGGCTTACATCAAAAACACCGGCATTATTTCTAACAGTAGCATGCTCATCATTAATACCTGAATAACTAATGGGCATATTATAACCAGCAAATTCAGCCATTTTAGCTCCGAGTGCGATATGTTTTTGTGTAAAAGGAGTATTCTTCATAAAAGACTTATTAAAAGTGGTGCAAATTTAGGCGAAAATTAAGGGGTTTGCATTTTCATTTGGCGTAAAATGAAGAAAAAAATCATGGATTGTTTCCTGAAATCATCCAGGAAACCTGCCACCAGCCATCCATATGGGACTTGATGTAATTGAAAAAGTTGAAAAGTTAATAATTTTGAAAAAGGAATATTCTAAATTCAAAAATGAGAAATTCTATTTTGCAGTTTCTTTTTTCATCTGCAATTATTTGTATTAGCAAGTAAACAAGCTCATAAAAAAAATCAGGCCCCTCGCAAATGCCGGAAGCCTGACTTAAACTAAACCTTAAGAAAAGATCGTTTTAGATATTCATGATAAAAGAATAATTTTCATTTGAATTTGGCGAAAATGATTCCGAATGGATGGCGGTTCCTTTATCTAATTTTTCAATTTTATGATCAATTTCTTCTTTCGCCTTTTCCAGTGAGTCTTTCATCCTGATCACATCTTTTTCGCGGGCTGCTTTCAAAGAATCAACAGCAGCCTGCATTTTTTGAATTAGTTTTTCCTGGACGTTTTTTATGGAATCTATTTTATTTCCGCCATCATATCGATAATTCTGGCCATTGCCCGGGTTTACATTGTATTTATTATCCCGTATCGATGAATTGTTCCAATCTCTTTCTTCATTGGAAGGAATTCCGTCTAAAGTATAAAGCCCATCTTCTTTCATTACATACTCTTTACCATATTTATAATCAAAATCGTTGTCATCATCATTGTTCCAATCCCAGTTATCTCCTTCACCAAAAGCGTTAAATCTTACATTCATCCTGTTGCTAAAACTCTTATTTATTTTTATGTGATGGCCTACCGGTACACCAATGGTTATTTCTACATCCTGATTACGGAATTTATCGGTTGTATTTATGGCAATTGCCCGGTCCATCATCAGTATTGAATCGTTTTGTGAAACATTGAAATTAATAAGCGCAGCCAATGTATCAGCATATCGCCTGGTTCTGCCATTGCAAGTTTTCATTACATTCACCTGGAAGCTATCTGTAGTCGATTTTTCTATTCTGATCCTGACGTTACTGATATAAGCAGTATCATCTTCAATACCGAAAGTTGCAAAAGGCTCCAGCCTGAACCAATTGTTGCCTCGATTGTAATTATTATTTAAAAAAGGAACGACTTCAAGGGTTTTTACATGCGGATTTCTTAAAATTATTGGTTCTGTATTCATTGAACTGCTGCTTCTAAAATCGCGGCCCATTGATGTGATTAATGATACAAAACAAACAATTCCCAAAATCCAAAGTCCACTAAATGAATAGCGCATCAATTTATTACTGGTTTTAATTCTTGCAATCCTCCTGATAATAAAAGTAATAATGCCCACAACAGGAACCCCGATGAAGAAGATAAGTGTACCCCAGGCAAGTAAAGATTGCCATCCATCTGTTAGTACGTATTCTTTTAATGGGAATAATCCAATGGCCACTATGGCGAGTGCAAATAATGCGATAATTAATGCCAGAGCTATTGTACCTAAAATGAAATAAACAAATACTTTAAAAATCGTAACTATTATATTACCTAAAACCCCGCTTGACTTTTTTGCTGCAATATGAATTTCCTGCCCGATAACCGGCCCTCTCTCTTTAGCTACTTCACCAGCCTGAGAACCTAATTTCCCTACTCTTTCTCCTACTTCTTTCATTTCTTTCATCACAGAATTTTTAATAGAATTGAGGTCAACTTTTTCTCCTTTCATTTCCAATTTTTCTGAGGTAGTAGTCGCTTCCGGAATTACAAGCCATAAAATAATATAAATGATAAAAGTGCCGGGACTGAAGGAAAAACTTACAAAATGCGGGAAAGTAAGCGGTCCGAAATGCCCCCACCTGAAGAAGAAAGAAATAAATGGTATTAAAAACAGTACTCTGGGAATCCATGGATTGATATTAAAATAACTTCCTATTCCGCTGCATACGCCACCAATAATTTTTTCATCAGGATTACGATATAGCCTTTTACGCACCCCATTATCAAGCATATTACTTCCCGGAACAAAAATCCAAAGAAGAAGGTAAGCAAGGAACCCGATACCGGATATGATAAATACAATCCTCACAATTACAGGATCAATACCGAGGTAAGCCGCAATACCACTACATACACCACCTAAAATTTTATGATTATCATCACGATAAAGACGCTTACCCTTCCAGCTCCAATTTTCATTGAAAAGGTTTTCAGTCTTTTCCTTTTTAGAATTATCAGATTTATTATTTTCTGTTTGCTCACCTTTTTCTTCTTCTTCAAAATCTTCGGGCCTCCCCATATTCTTTATTATCGCGTTTACATCATCATCAGCAATGCAGGTGCTGCCATTTTTCAAACGCTCCTGAAACAATTCGCTGATGCGGCTTTCAATGTCATTGATTATTTCATCTTTCCCTTCTTCATTGGCGAAATAGCGGCGCAGGCTTTCTATATATTGTTTCAGCAATTCATAAGAACTTTCCTCAATTGGCACTACCGTACCCTGGAAATTTATATTAATTACTTTTTTCATTTTGATTCAGTTTATAGTTTGTTGATTATTATTATTTGTTGATTTCCTTTTTACCTGTAATTGTTTCCACAGCACCCGCAAGTTCAAGCCAGGTTGTCTCTAGTTCTTTATAAAATTCAGCGCCTTTTTCGGTTAAAGAAAAATATTTACGTGGGGGGCCGCTATTGCTTTCAACCCAACGGTAGGTAAGAAATTCTGCATTTTTTAATCGGGTAAGCAATGGATACAAGGTACCTTCCAGAATATTAAGGTTGGCCGATTTCATCATGTCAATAATATCACTTGGGTAAGCTTCTCCCAACTTTATTATTGATAAAATGCAAAACTCCAATACGCCTTTTCGCATCTGGCTTGCTGTGTTATCAATATTCATTTTACTTTGTTTTTAATCTGAATAAAATATTTGATTATTCACTTTCTATCACAAAGATAATATGTTTTATAATACTATGCAATACATAATACCTGTTTTTTTATGGTAGTAAATTTATAGCAGGCAGGGGCAATTTCAATGAAAGGCTTTTACTGTGAAGAGTTTCAGCATAAATTTTAGCGAAAACGAATAAATTATTATAAATGGAAAAATAAATGTATGAATGGTATCAATAACTAATAAGGGATACGACAATAAATGAAAAGTATAATAGCGGTATTTTCAAATAAGCCATGTTCTATACATGATAAAGAACATACTCTTAGGATTTCTATTTATGTAGGAGGGCTAACACTCCTTATACAATTGAAGCTAACAGTGAGGCTGCTGCTATTATTAAGGCATACTTAGCTTGCCTCTTAATGGTGGGGTAATTTTCGTATTGAATTTTTGCATTTTCAGTTTCATACCATGCTTTAGTGGCCTGCATTTTTTTAAAATTTTCTTCTTCAATTTTATCTCTTCCGGCTTCTAATATTTTTGCTCTAATTAACCAATTGTCTAAATTGGCTTTTATATTTTTATTTGGGTCGATATTTGGGGTTGCTAATGATAATCTATAATGCGCTGAATCCGCAACTTCTATTAAATGCGTATCAATAAGAAATGTTAGTGCTCCTCTCATTTCAAAAAGTCTTATATCATTGCCGTAGTTTTGTTTTAAGAAATCATTTATTTCGTGGTATTCATTATCTTTAAAAGTAAATAGATGTTGCAATATTTCATTCTTCATAATGAAAGTTTTGCCTAAGTTAAAAAAGTAATTTCAAAATAATTATTTCTTATTAATCTTACTACTTTTAATTGGAGTATTTACATCCTTTTTAATAAACTGTTCAAAGGTCATGTTTAGCTTTAAAGATTGTTCTTTATTATGTAGGGATAAATGTGCAGTAAAATACAAATGTCAGCTAGTAATAATAGAACAGTTACTTTGCAATAGATTAATAACCGGCTTTTAATTTTGCCATTTCCTTTCTGTACCAAGGAATTAATATAGTATTTGCAGATAAAATAAAAGCTGAGAGAATTACAAATTCACAGACACTCCAAAAATCAAAATGCTGCACAATTTTCCACAAAGAAATGATAGTTAATACCACATTTATAAGATAAACTATTGATGAAAAAATAATGGTAAATAAATTTTCAGGTAGTTTATCAAATACCAAATAACTTAATAGGCCTCCGATACTCTTGAATATAGATAGAAATAAAAAGAATATTGAAAGTCCTCCGATTATAAGTACAAAAATCTTGTAGAAAACCCCTATCCCGTTAAACCAATCAAATACCCATAATACTACATTATTAATAAACCACTCTATTGCAATATTTAATAAAACGGCGAAAGGAATTAGTAGAACGGCAAACAAAGCAGAAAGCAGAGCTTCTTTTGGTGTTAATGAATTTTTCATTGTGTAAGTAGTAATAGATATGAAAGATACAAAGTTTAAGCATATTATTTTTTAATGCTAAAATTATTAGAAAATTGATTAGCAACTATCGGAAACCTTTCAAATAAAATATTACCTTTTAGTTATTGGTGTTTTTATAGTCTGTTTAAAAGAAATAAAAGATATTTTTCCCGTGCAAACTTTCATCGCCATTTTAAGAGGCATCAACGTAAGCGGTCAAAAGAAAATCCTGATGACTGATTTAAAGGCGCTTTATGAAAGTCTGGAATTTACAGACGTAACCACTTATATTCAAAGTGGGAATGTTGTTTTTAAAAATGGTGGAAAAATATCTGACCTGGGTCTGGCAAAAAAAATAGAGACAGCGATTGAGAAAAAATATAATTTCCAGGTGCCGGTTATTATCAGAAATATAGAAGAATTAGAAAAAATAATTTCAAATAATCCCTTTCTAAAAGAAAAAAATATCGCAATAGAAAAATTACACGTTACTTTCCTTTCCCGGGCACCAAATGAAAACAATATAAAAGGTATAGAAAATATTGATTTTTCACCGGACAGGTCTTTTATTATAGGCAAAGAAGTTTTTTTGCATATTCCTGAAAGCTATGGAGAAACAAAACTGTCCAATAAGTTTTTTGAAAACAAACTTAAAGTAACCGCAACTACCAGAAACTGGAAAACAGTGAATAAATTATTTGAAATAGCATCTGGCTAAATTTGAATAATAGAATTTAACCCTTATTTAAATAAATTATAGGTTATCCAACTCATAATGTAGGCAAGGCCGGTCATATAAGTAAGCATAATAATGGGCCATTTCCAGCTATGAGTTTCCCGCTTTACAATTGCAAGCGTACTCATACATTGCATGGCCAATACATAAAATATTAAAAGAGATAAGCCTGCGGCAAGTGTATAAACTTTTGAACCGTCGGGCCAGGTGGCACTGCGCATTTTTTGCCGGAGTGTAGCATGGTTTTCATCCTTATCATCTCCTACGCTGTAGAGCGTAGCCATAGTTCCTACAAACACCTCGCGGGCAGCAAATGAAGTAATTAATGCAATGCCGATTTTCCAATCATATCCTAAAGGTTTTATTACAGGCTCAATAGATTTCCCTAAAATTCCCGCATAAGAATTTAGAAGATGCTCGGTTCCTTTTAATTTATCAAGCTCTTTTATTTGTGAAGGATTTTGTTGTTCCAACTTTGCATATTTATCAGATACTGCTTTCATTTTTCCCGGAGGACCATAAGTACTTAATCCCCAAAGCAGCATGCTAATTACCATAATTACTTTTCCGGCCTGAAAAACAAATATTTTAGCTCTCTCAATCATGGTTGATAGAATATTTTTCCATCGTGGGCCACGATAAGTGGGTAGTTCCAGAATAAAAAAACTTTTTTCTTTACTCTTAATAAACCATTTCATTACAAACGCGACAAGAAGCGCCATAAAGGTTCCTAAGAAATATAAAAACATCATCATCAACCCCTGCAAACTGATCAAGCCTAAATACATTTTATTAGGAACTACCAATGCAATAAGCACTGTATAAACCGGGAGTCGGGCACTGCAGCTCATAAGAGGAGTACACATAATGGTTAGTAATCTTTCCTTTTTATTTTCAATACTCCTGGCACTCATTATAGCAGGCACTGCGCACGCCAGACCGCTCACCATAGGCATTACACTCTTTCCATTAAGCCCGGCTTTGCGCATAATCTTATCCGTTAAAAAACTTATCCGCGCCATATACCCCGTGTCTTCCAATAAAGTGATCAGGCCAAATAATATCATTATCTGTGGTACGAAAACCAAAATACCGCTTAATCCGGCGAGTATGCCATTAATAAAAAGATCACTTACCCAGCCAGAAGGCAAAAAATTTCCCAGCCATCCCCCGGCTTGCGCGAAAGTCCATTCAATAGCATTCATTGGAAATTGCGCTATTAAAAAAATGCTTTGAAATAATAAAAAAAGTACGGTAATCAATATCAGATACCCCCAGGTACGATGCAATAAAATATTATCAAGCCTTTGAGTAAACAACGCTTTTTGAAGAGGATCGGCTTCAACGACCGTTTGCTTCATGATGATTTTTATTTTCCCATAACGTTGTAAAATCTCTTCTGCCTGGGTTTTGGTCGGATTGAATTTTGTTTCAATCTCAATGTTTTCAATCGACTCCTGAATCGGCTCTTTTAAATCAAAATTTTCATGATTGATGAGATAATGAATTGCCCTGTAATGACTGATTTCAGGAAAAATATCTTGTACTTTTTTTATCGCTTCAGGTGCCAGGGGTTCTACATTTAAAAAATCGCGTTCAGCAACGTGATGAACATTTTCAACTGTTTGCTCTATTGCTTTTTTTAATTGTGTGATTCCTTTATTTTTTCTTGGATTTACAGGAACTATCAGGACACCCAGTTCTCTTTCCAAACCAGCTAAATCAATCTGGATATTATTTTTCTTGGCAATATCCATCATGGTAAGCGCTATTACTACCGGCCTTTTCAGGTCAATTATCTGCGAACAAAAAAGCAGGTTTCTTTTCAGGTTGCTGGCATCTGCTACCAATACAATGATGTCTGCTTTTATGTTCGGATCCTGATCCAGTAAAACCTTGTAGGCAACCCATTCATCATTTCTTTTGGGATATAAACTATAAGTGCCCGGAAGGTCAATAATTTTTGAAGAAAGTTTTTCAGAAATCTTACTTATCCCTGTTTTTTTATCAACGGTAACGCCGGGAAAATTACCCACCTTTTGATTTAAACCTGTCAGGGAATTAAAAAGAGAACTTTTACCACTGTTTGGGTTCCCTACTAATGCTATATTTAATTGTTCTTTCAAATTATATTTTATAGAATTTGTAAATTTAATCTATACAATTGTTATGTGATTTACGAAATGAGAAAAGAGATTTAACCTTTACTATTTTTATCATACTCTTCACTAATATATTCACCTTAAATTTGCCCAATAAATACTTCCAATGAAAAATATTTTACTTCTTTTACTTTTATTTCCACAATTTACAATTGGCCAGAGACTCACTAAATCTGACAAAATTATTATTGAAAATTTAAAGTCAGAGATTAGTTATTTGGCAAGTGATCAATTAGAAGGAAGAAGAACCGGCACTCCTGGTGAAAAGTTGGCTTATGAATATCTATCCGGGCAATTTGAAAAAACCGGTCTCATTCCAAAAGGGGATAATAAAAGTTATATACAAGCCTTTGAAGTGAATGAAGGGAAACAAATTTTACCTTCAACTCATTTAATAATTAATGACGATACTCTTGAAGTTGATAAAGATTTTTTCCCTTTTATATTCAGTAGTAATGGTAAAGTAGAAGCTTTGGTTTCCCCGGCAATCAGTGAAAAAGGAATGCCGTGGTTTTTGGATATAAAGGATATGCTGGAAGAAAATCAAAATAATCCGCACTTCGACCTTGAAGATGCGATCAAAAATAAAGCGATTGAATTTGCACAGAAAGGCGCTTCCGAAGTGATAGTATATAACTCAGGCAATAAAAATGAGGAATTAAAATTTGAAGGAAAATCAAAAATAGCTGCAATAAAAATTCCTGTAGTTTTTATTACAAAAGCTGCTGCAAAAAAATATTTTAGTGATAAATCTTCTAACCTTGAACTTGCCATGCAAATAGCGATTGGTGACAAAAAAAGAACAGGGCATAATGTAATTGGCTATATAGATAACGGTGCCGCACATACGATAATCCTGGGCGCTCATTACGATCATTTAGGTTATGGCGAAGACCACAATTCTTTATGGACAGGAAAGCCTGAAATATTTAATGGCGCAGATGATAATGCCAGCGGAACTGCATCAGTACTGGAATTGGCTAAATTGATAAAAAAATCAAAGTACAAAAACAACAATTTTCTTTTTATCTGTTTTTCGGGGGAAGAATTAGGCTTATTTGGTTCAAAACATTTTATAGAAAATCCTACTATTCCACTTAATGATGTGAATTATATGATCAATTGCGATATGGTAGGAAGGCTTAATGATAGCACACATATCATAACTATTGGCGGCTTTGGCACTTCGCCGGTATGGGGAAATATCTTACCGGAAAAAACAAAATCTTTTGATGTAAAATTTGATTCAAGTGGAATAGGCCCAAGCGATCAAACTTCTTTTTACCTGAAAAATATTCCGGTTTTGTTTTTCTTTACAGGCACTCATAAAGATTATCACAAACCAACTGATGATGTAGATAAAATAAATTTCACCGGCGAATTTAGAATTATCGAATACATCTATAACATTATTAATAAAACCAATAAATTAGATAAACTTGCTTTTTCTAAAACACGCGAACCCAAAATGGGAGGGACACGTTTTACGGTGAGCCTCGGCATTATGCCTGATTATACTTTTTCGGGAAGTGGCGTAAGGGCTGATGGAATTATTGATGGAAAAATTGCGCAAAATGCCGGTATCCTTTCCGGTGATATCATAACAAAGCTTGGAGATTTCACAGTAACAGATTTGAATTCCTATATGGCAGATTTGAGTAAATTTAGAAAAGGAGATGCTACAAAAGTTACTGTATTAAGAGGAAAAGAGGAAATGACTTTTAATATTGTTTTTTAAATAATACAAATGAAACTTCGTATTGACAATGATATAATGCTGGATGATTTTTTTGAAGACACCCGCCTGTTGGGCATTGTAGCGCCTATTGAACAATATCGCTTTTGCTGGCATTTAAACCAGATGCTCAAATTTGATTTCAGAATTAATAATAATATAGAGATACAATTAAATAAAAAAGCACGTAAATATTTTTTCCCCATTTATCAGTATGGTGAACAAAGCGGAACCATAAAACATTATCTCTATAACAATGAGGATGATGGTGAATATCTTCTACCTGAATTTAAGCATCTTGATTTTTTATGGCTTATGAAAGATGATATTATGAAAGATGAAGAAATAAGCATGTTTGTAAGTTCTATAAAAAGCATCCCCGCGGTTCAAATGGTAGTTGAACTAACCAATGAAAAAATTAAAAATAAACAGCACCTGGTTTTCTAAATGCCTTACAGTTTTCGTCTGACAGTAATTCAATAATCTTTAAAACCAATTTTATGTGGGAAGAAAAAAATAATACGCTTTATAAAAAATTCGAGTTTAAAAATTTTTCCGAGGCGTTTGGATTTATGAGCCGCGTAGCGCTTGCTGCGGAAAAAATGGATCATCATCCAAAATGGACCAATGAATATAATAAATTAGAGATCTGGCTTTCAACTCATGATGCGGGAGATATAGTCACAGAGAAAGACCATCAACTGGCAAAGATTATTGATGGATTATAAAACTTTTATGAAGAAAATACTAATCTTTTACAATAATTACGTGTTCAGTTTTATCAATAAAAACACCCACCGGCGTTATAAATTTTTCTAAACCAAATTGTTTAAAAACATCCTGAACTTCTGCAACAGCATGAGGATTTACTGCAATAAGTAATCCCCCATTTGTCTGCGGATCTGGTAAAATGGAAAAGGCTTTGGCTACATTTATGCCTTTTTCAAAATAGATTTTTTTACGGTAACTGTTCCAATTTCTTGACGTAGCACCGGGAGCTATTCCTTGTGAAATATACTCCTCAACTCCTTCGATTAAGCATAGCCGTGAGTAATGAAGATGCGCTGATAAAGCGCTTCCTTCTGCCATTTCAATTAAATGGCCGGCAAGTCCGAAACCGGTAACATCGGTCATTGCAGAAACTCCTTTAATTTTTCCTAATGCTTCTCCAACATTATTTAAATCGGTAAGTTGCTGTACTAAAATAGTTAAATGTTCTTTTTTAAGCACCTTTCTTTTTTGCGCGGTTGATAAAATTCCCACGCCTATCGGTTTGGTTAAAAAAAGAAGATCGCCTTCTTTAGCGGTATTATTTTTTTTAAGATATGGGATTGATACCAGCCCATTTACTGCAAGTCCAAAAAATGGTTCTGCTGAGTCAATACTGTGACCTCCGGCTAAAGTAATTCCCGCTTTTGCACAAATACTTCGCGCTCCTTCAATTACTTTTTTTGCAAGAGAAGAAGATAGTTTTTCTACCGGCCAGCCAAGTATGGCAATAGCCAGTATTGGCTTTGCACCCATAGCATAAATATCGCTGATAGCGTTTGCTGAAGCGATTCTTCCAAAATCAAATGCATCATCTACGATCGGCATAAAAAAATCAGTCGTGGAAATTAAAGCATTTCCATCTCCCAGATCATACACGGCTGCGTCATCTTTACTACTGTTTCCTACCAATAATTTTTTATCAGGGAAAGCCAATTCAGCATCAAGAATTTTTTCTAATATCAGCGGAGATATTTTACATCCGCAGCCTCCGCCATGGGAATATTCGGTCAACTTTACCGGTACCTCTTTCAGTAGATTATTTTCAATATCATTTGCGTCCATTTTCAATTTAGTTTTTATTTATTCGTTTAAGAATTATTGCAGAATTTTTTTTAAGGTCTCCACTGAAGCGGATTTCATGATTGATGTTACCGTCCCGCACTACCAGTAAACCTGTATTTGGCGGTATGCTTCCCAGGCTTTCTGCATACATGACCACTAAAATAGAATTGCCCATATCAGGAGTGAGATAAATGGTTTTATTGGTGGCTTTCTCCAATAATCCAACGCGTGGCCAGATTACTTTTCCATTTATCAGAATACTGACCGTATCTCCGTCAACTACCCCATTATCAAAAAGGCTCAGCACGAGGCTGTCCTGTTTTATTTCGACGGTTTCAATGGTTTCAATTTTGCGTTTGGCAATGTCTTTACCTGCCGGGGCAACCTTAATTTCTTTTCTCATTTCTTTTTGCGCATTCAAATCACTTTCTTTCTTTTTTTGTTTTTTATTGGAATTTTTTTCATTTATGGCAATTGGATTCTTTTCAGCAATTGTTTCTTTTACTATTTCCTTTTGATCGTTTTCAATTTGTGGAACTTTATTTTTTTCCGGAGAAAGAGTTGCTTTTTTCTCTTGCAGCTTTTTTTCTTTCACTGTAACAGCGGGACTTTCAGCAGTTTTTACGGATTCCTTTTTAGGATTGTTATCTGAAACAACTGCATTTGATTTCTGATCATTTTCTATTTGTGAAACTTTATTTTTTTCCGGAGAAAGAGTTGCTTTTTTCTCTTGCAGCTTTTTTTCAT
>DATCMY010000457.1:0-9033 GCA_036565505.1 Hanamia sp. | reverse complement strand
GCACATAAACTGGAGCAATTAACGGATTTTAAAATACTACATGGAGAAGCAGTGGCTATGGGTATTGCTTTGGATAGCCTTTATTCAGCCCTTTCCGGTAGATTGCCATTAGAAAAAGCAGAAAGAATTATTCAATTATTGATGCGATTAGGTTTTGAAATTACACATCCTTTGATGCAAATTGAAAAAGAAAGTTCTGTATTATCCGGGTTGAATGAATTTCGTGAACATTTGGGCGGCAAACTTACTATCATGTTACTTAGCGATATTGGACGGGGAGAAGAAGTGCATGAAATGGATATAGCGTTACTTAAAGAAGCATCAGGAAGATTAAAATTCATGTAAAAAATCTTATTCTGAAATAATAGATTTTAAAATCAAATAGATATGCTTACTCAATCCAGTCATTTAACCTATTGCACAAATATTCACAGTGGTGAAAACTGGAAAGACCATTTCAATGAAATTAAAAAATATTTTCCGGGTATAAAAAAGGAACTCTCTCCTGATAACCCCATGGGCATAGGTTTGCGGTTATCGAACGTTGCAAGTATTGAACTTATCGAAGAGAAAAACCTGGATGTCTTCAGGCAATGGCTTCATGAAAAAAATGCTTATGTATTTACAATGAATGGGTTTCCTTATGGCAGTTTTCATAATACCCGTGTTAAAGACCAGGTACATGCCCCCGACTGGACTACCAATGAAAGAGTAGAATATACCATTAGATTATTTCAAATTTTAAAAGACCTTTTGCCCAGCGAAACAGAGGGAGGTATTTCCACATCACCATTGAGTTATAAACACTGGTTCAAAACAGATGATGCATTAATAAATGCAATGAAACTGAGTACTAATAATATTGTATTAGTAGTAGAAAATCTTATAGAAATCCATCAATCAACCGGGAAAATTTTACATCTTGATATTGAACCGGAGCCTGATGGAATGCTTGAAACAGGCCAGGAATTTATTCAATGGTTCAAAAATGATTTGCTTACTGATGGCGCAAAAAAAATTGCTGCTAAATTTAATGTTTCTATTTCGAAGGCACAAGAATTATTGAGAGAGCATGTACATTTATGTTATGATGTGTGCCACTTTGCTATTGGCTTTGAGCCTCATGAAGAAATTATCCGGAAAGTTTTGAAATCAGGAATTAAGATTGGAAAATTACAAATAAGTGCAGCCCTCAAGGGAGCAATGAATAAAGACATTTTGCTGAGGCAAAATATAAAAGAAAGCTTTTCGAAATATAATGAACCCACTTACCTGCACCAGGTGGTTGCAAAAAAAAATAATGGTGAATTATTGAGGTATCCTGATCTTACTGAAGCCTTATCAGATTATGATAATCCTGAAGTAAATGAATGGCGTGCCCATTTCCATGTGCCCATTTTTGAAGAAGATTTTGGGGCATTACAATCAACACAAAAAGATATTGAAGAAGTACTACAGTTACAAAAAGAAATAAATTTTACCAGCCATCTTGAAGTGGAAACGTACACATGGGAAGTGCTTCATGGGTTATTAAAATTGCCACTTCAGGAGTCTGTCATAAGAGAGATGCAATGGGTAGTACCACATTTATAAATATCGTTAAATAGAATCAATATTAAATGAATAAAACAGTTGTAATTGATGTAGTAGCACTTTCTTCTTCATTAACAGAAGAGATGCCTTTTCTAAAAAAATATATTTCAAAAAATAATTTGTCTACGATCACTCCTATGCTCCCAGCAGTTACCACTGCTGTTCAGTCAACGTTCTTAACCGGGAAATGGCCTTCTGAACATGGTATCGTTGGTAATGGATGGTACGATCGGGAAGACTGTGAGATAAAATTCTGGAAGCAATCGAACAAATTAGTATTGGATGAGAATATATGGGACAAAGCAAAAAAACAAGATCCATCCTTTACCTGTTCACAAATGTTTTGGTGGTACAATATGTATTCTTCTGCGGATTATTCAGTAACACCAAGGCCGCAGTATCTTGCGGATGGACGTAAGCTTCCTGATTGCTATTCATACCCTGCCGAATTGCGTGATGAATTACAAAGTCGGTTAGGCCAATTTCCTTTGTTTCAATTTTGGGGGCCGGGTGCCAACATCAAATCTACCCAATGGATTGCCGAAGCTTCCATGCTTACGGATGATCACTACGATCCTACGCTCACTCTTATTTATTTACCTCACCTGGACTACTGTCTCCAGAAATTTGGTCCTGATCTTTCAAAGATCAAAAAGGAATTGTTTGAGATTGATAAAGTTATTGAGAAGCTGGTTACTTTTTATGAAAAGAAAAATGCAAAAATTATTATTCTTTCTGAATATGGCATTGCACCCGTTAGTAAACCCATTCATCTAAACCGGTTATTCAGAGAAGAAGGATTGTTACAGGTGCGTGTTGAACGAGGGTTGGAATTATTAGATGCAGGCGCTTCCAAAGCCTTTGTGGTTGCAGATCACCAGGTATCACATGTATACATAAATGATGTTTCAGTTAAAGGACAGGTAAAAAGCTTATTGGAAAAAGTTCCGGGTATAGAATTAATTCTTGATAAAGAGGCCCAGGCAAAATATCATATTGGTCATGCCAGGAGTGGAGATTTTGTATTGATGGCTGATGTTGAAAGCTGGTTCACGTATTATTTCTGGATGGATGATGCAAAAGCTCCGGATTATGCAAGATGTGTTGATATACATAAAAAACCGGGTTATGATCCGGTGGAGATGTTTATGACCTCAAAGTTGCGTGCAGCATTCAAGTTGTTACGCAAGAAAATGGGGTTTAGATATGTAATGGATGTAATTCCGTTAGATGCTACACTTATCAAAGGTTCTCATGGAAGGATTGGTGCTTCTTCCGAATTTTGTCCCGTTATTATTACAAGCGATAAGTTGCAAAAAAATAATATAAATGCTGTTGATGTTTTTGAAATCATTTATGACCAAATCTGGAAATAGGAAACAAAGCAATTCTCAGGGGTTTGAAAATTACAAACATGATGATTGTAATTTCTAATCAGAAGGAACCTCATGATAGTTGCGTATATCTATTCTTTTCAGTCTTCTCCTCATTAGAAACTTTATCCCTGTTAAAATAGCTAAAGCCCAATCCATTGGCCGGATAGTGCAGGATGGTTATTATTAACTGTTAAACTAATTTCACTTTTGGGATTCATTGTTTGACCCTTAACTTTTAAATTCTTTTCTACGATGCTTAAAAAATATTCTTCCTTTAGTTATTCTCTGTTACTGGTATTTTTTTCATTTTTTTTACTAACATCAAGTGTAACCGTTGCACAGGTAAAAGTTGAGAACCTGCTTACGGAAAATCTTATAAATCCCATTGGGCTTGACGTTCAGCAACCACGATTTACCTGGCAGTTAGAAAGTAACAAAAGAAATGTTGCACAAACAGCTTATGAAATTAAAGTAAATGGATCATCAAAAAACGCAGGATCGGGTTGGAGTTCAGGAAAAATTTTATCTGATCAGTCTGTGCAGGTTTCTTATGAAGGCAAGCCTTTGCAAAGCGGACAAAAATATTCATGGCAGGTAAGAGTGTGGGATAACGCAGGTAAAGCATCTTCATGGAGCGATCCGGCTTATTTTCAAACCGGCTTTTTTAATTTGAGTGACTGGAAAGCAAAATGGATACAACCCGGTTATACAGAAGATTCCATACTAAGGCAAAGCCCATTGTTTAGGAAACAATTTACCACAGGGAAAAAAATTAAATCGGCAACTGCCTTTATTACAGCCCATGGTTTGTATGAGGCACAGATCAATGGCCAACGCGTTGGAGATGCGTATTTGACGCCCGGCTGGACAAGCTACAACAAAAGGCTTCAGTACCAGGTATATGATGTTACTAATTTACTAAAAAATGGAAGCAATGCTATCGGCGTAACGCTTGGCAGTGGCTGGTACAGGGGGCATCTGGCATGGGGCGGCAATAAAAATATTTACGGAAAAGATATTTCACTTTTGCTACAATTAGCAATTACGTATAGTGATGGCACTACAGAAACTGTTGTATCAGATGAAAGTTGGAAATCAACTACTGGCAGCATTATAAGTTCAGAGATTTATGATGGCGAAACCATTGATGCCCGTGCAGAAAAAACAGGATGGGCTTTACCTGGTTATGATGATACACACTGGAGCGGAGTGAAAATTGGAAACTTTTCGAACAACAACTTAATTGCCTCCTACAATGAACCGGCACGAAAGCATGAAACCTTTAAACCTGTAAAAATATTTACAACTCCCAAAGGTGAAAAAGTAATTGACTTTGGCCAAAACCTTGTAGGCTGGGTAATGCTGAAAGTAAGAGGTAATGCCGGCGATACCATTACCATACAACATGCAGAGGTATTAGATAAACAAGGTAATTTTTATACAGACAACCTTCGGGCTGCAAAAGCAACCTCAGAATATATTCTAAATGGAAAAGGAGAAGAAAATTTTGAACCGCATTTTACCTACTATGGTTTCCGCTATATAAAAGTTGAGGGCATTAAAGGCGATTTGAAACCTGGAGATTTTACTGCTGTTGCCATTTATGCTGACATGAAGAAAACAGGAACTTTCAGTACTTCCAATGCGCTTATTAATCAATTACAGCACAATATTGAGTGGGGACAAAAAGGGAATTTTTTAGATGTTCCTACAGACTGTCCGCAACGTGACGAACGCCTTGGATGGACAGGTGATGCCCAGGTATTTTCCAGGACTGCATCCTTCAATATGGGGGTAAATAATTTTTTCAGTAAATGGATGAAAGATGTTGCTGCAGATCAGTTGCCCAATGGTAGAGTGCCTCATGTAGTACCCAATGTACTAGGTCCCAATGCGGGAGGTTCTGCAGGCTGGGCAGATGTTGCCACCATTATTCCCTGGAATATGTACCTGGCCTATGGAGATAAAAAAATACTGGAAGATCAATACGGCAGTATGAAATCATGGGTAGAGTATATGCATGGCAAGAGCAACAAGGATCTTTGGAATACCGGTTTTCATTTTGGTGACTGGCTCTTTTACAGGCCGGATGATGACAACGATGGAAGAGCTGCTGTAACAGATAAATATTTAATAGCACAATGTTTCTACGCGCATTCTACCCAACTATTGATCAATGCAGCGAAAGTATTGGGCAAAACTGATGATGTTGCTGTCTATACAAATTTGCTTCAAAAAATAAAAGATGCTTTCATTAAAGAATACATGACTCCAAATGGCCGGCTGGTTTCAGGTACGCAAACAGCTTATGTGCTGGCGCTCAATTTTGATATGTTGCCTGAAAACCTGCGTGCACAGGCAGCAGAAAGGCTTGCAGAAAATGTAAAGAGCTACAATAATCATCTCACTACTGGATTTCTTGGCACACCTTATCTCTGCCATGTATTAACACGTTTTGGTTATGATAGTGTAGCATATAAATTATTATTGCAGGACACTTATCCTTCATGGTTGTATCCCGTAAAGATGGGCGCTACCACTATTTGGGAAAGATGGGATGGAGAAAAACCCGACAGCACTTTTGAAACACCCGGTATGAATTCATTTAACCATTATTCCTATGGCGCAATTGGTGATTGGATGTATCGTTCTATGGCCGGTATAGATACTTATGAAGATGGCGTTGGGTATAAACACATAAAAATAAAACCGCACATTGGTGGTGGTTTCACCAATACATTTGCAAGCCTCGAAACAAATTATGGTACACTCAGCAGCGGATGGAAGGTTGAAAATGATAAAATAATAATGGATGTTGAAATTCCTGCAAATACTACCGCAACAATATATGTTCCTGCAAAAAATGAAGCGTCAGTTTTAGAAAGTGGTAATGCTTTATCCTCTACAAAAGAGATACAGGTTGCGGGATCAGAAGGTGGCTATGTGGAATTGAAAGTGGGTTCGGGTAAATATCATTTTATTGCCCAGCAATAATTGCCAGATAAATTGTTGCAGAGAATACTTTTTGAACTTCCGATTTATTGAAACGGAGATTTAATCAGATTTAATGGGTGGTCCAACTGGTAATTTAGCACCTTTTTTGGCCACATTACCACAAATATTATCACAAGGAATTTCTTAAGGTAAGATAAAACGGGACAGCAATCTGCGCCTGCTCCTTATTTAAAATAAGTTGCGCCGCATTTTTTCCCATCATTATAAAATCAGTTGAAATAGTCGTAATACCATTGAGGATAATTTTTTTTAATGGTGTTTCATTATAGGATATGACACCCACATCTTTTCCTACTTCTTTCTTGCAGTCTATAATTTTTTCGATTAGGGTAACGAGGTCATTTTCCATTAAACTTATATACACAATTCCATCTTCAATGGTTTCTTCGGAAATATCATGAATAATGGAATGATCAAATGCATATTCACTGCAAAATCTTGCAAAACCTGCAAGAATTTCATTAGGATGATAAGTATATGACGGGAATATTATTTTGATAGTATGATATTTTTGAAGATGAGCGAGGGCGATTTCCAACGCATTATAAATGTCTTGTTCAAAATCTTCATAAATAGAACTGCATTCCCTTTCCAAGGGACTAATTGTCTTATCCAACAGGATCAGTTTTTCCTTTGGTATGAGATTTAAAACTTCAGTAAAGGTTTGGGTATCTTCCCTTAAATGCGGGATAATTACATAATGCGAATAATTGTCAATGCTTCTTTTTAGTAGTTCTTTAAATAAATTAAAATCATTATTGTAAATGTAGAAGTCTATAGTAGCCGCAGGGCCAAGCGTATTTACAAAAGAATCGTAAATAATTTTTTTGTGAGTACTCAGTTTGTTGAACAATAAAAAAATCTTATGAAACTGAAGTGAATCTGAATTTTTAATAAAATATCCTTTACCTGCTACAGAAGCTAATATTCCTATTTTTTTTAAGTGACTGTAGCCCTTTTCTACAGTATCCCTTGATACTTCTAATTCATTACTAAATTCGTTGATTGAGGGAAGAACATCACTGTCCTGTAACTTCCCGTTTGTAACTGCCTTTATTATTGAATGGGCAATCTGCAAATATTTGGGAGTAGCAGATAATGTATCAATTTCAATAAACCTATAAAAATATGACATCTATTATTATTTAGAAATATCAATTCAATTTCAACATCTTTCAACAAATATAATCGTTAAACCCTAACAACTATTAAAACAGCATAGTACAGGATAGATTTGCTAAAATGTGGGTTATTTTTACATACATTATAAACTGCGGATGCAAATAATACTCGGAATTATTTTTCATTTTATCGGTGAATTATTTTAAATAATGTATTATTTTTTTCTTTCAATAAATAGGTATTAAAATAAAAAGTATCAGATGAAAAATTACATAAAAATTTCAATTTTACTTATACCCTTTTTGGTTTGTCTTCAATCTTATGCACAAACTATAAAAAGTGATATCTTATTAGAAGGTTTTGTCGCACCTCCCAACTCCGCAAAGCCGCGTGTATGGTGGCACTGGATGAATGGAAATATTACTAAAGATGGTATAGCCAAAGACCTTGAATGGATGAAACGTTCAGGCATTGGCGGCTTTCAGAATTTTGATGCATCACTGGGAACTCCACAGATAGTTGAGAAACGTTTAATTTATATGACACCCGGATGGAAAGATGCATTTCATTTTACCACAAAGCTTGCAGATTCATTGCATCTTGAAATGGCCATTGCAGGTTCGCCGGGATGGAGCGAAAGTGGTGGACCATGGGTGAAGCCTGAAGATGGAATGAAAAAAATTGTGTGGACAGAGGTACGTGTGCAAGGCGGCACTTCGAATATAAAAATTGCACCACCATCGGGTGTAACAGGCCCGTTTCAAAATATTATAAAACAGCCCGGGTTTAGTGAAACAGTGGATGCCTCAAAACTTCCGGGGTTTTATAAAGATGTTGCAATAGTTGCATATAAATTACCCGATGCAGATAAATCGTTGAGTGAATTGGGTGCTACAGTTACTTCAAGCGGCGGCAATTTTACTTTATCACAATTAACCGATGGTGATCTGGAGAAAACGGTTTTATTACCAAGAGATTCTGTTGCGGGTTATGCATGGATACAGTTTGCATTTCCACAGCCACAAACCATTAAAGCCATCACCCTGGTGGGTGGTGGTAATCCGGGCAGTTTTGGCCGGGGTGCTACTGCTGCTGATTCCCGTAAACTGGAAGCAAGTGATGATGGTGTTAATTTTAAATTTATTTGCAATATACCGCCGGGAGCTATTTTAGAACAAACTATTCCTGTTCCTGAAACTACTGCAAAATATTTTCGGATAACATTTAAAAACCCGCCACCACAAATCAATCGTTTTGCGGCAATGGTTGGAATTAATAGGGGTTCTGTTGTTCCGCCCGGAACAGAAATCGCAGAAATTTGTTTGCACACTGCAGATGTTATTAATCGTTTTGAAGAAAAGGATGCCTTTGCACCTGTTGAAGATTTGGATAAAAAAATTACTGCACCAACCAATGATGTGGTGGCAACCAATGATATTATTGACCTTACCAATAAAATGAATTCTGATGGAACATTAAACTGGACAGTTCCCTCTGGTGACTGGAAGGTAGTTCGCTTCGGATATTCGCTGCTTGGTATAACAAATCATCCTGCATCCCCGGAAGCAACCGGCCCGGAAGTAGATAAACTCGATCCGGTTGCAGTAAGAAATTATTTTACCAATTATCTTAATCAATATGAAGGTGCAACAGGAGGATTAATGGGTAAAAAAGGGGGGCTGCAATTTATGATCACGGATAGTTGGGAAGCAGGTGCACAGAACTGGACACCCAACCTTCCTGAAGAATTTCAAAAACGTCGCGGTTATAGTATGATTCCATGGATGCCTGTATTAACCGGCCAGATCGTAAAAACTTCAGAATCCAGTGAGCAGTTTTTATATGACTTCAGGCATACCTTAAGTGAAATGGTTGCAGAATATCATTATGATGCTTTAACTAAGATTCTTGCTCAATATGGCATGAA
>DATCMY010000456.1:0-4924 GCA_036565505.1 Hanamia sp. | reverse complement strand
TTGACATAACAGTTTTAGCCATTCCTCCTGCGTAAGAAGGCTTTGCCTGTGCGTTTGCAAAAACAGAGACTGATATCAGGAGAAATAGGCTTACCGTTTTTTTCATTGGTTCTCAAGATTTTTTATGGTTGGTTTTTCTTTCAATTTCTTATTTAATGCTAAACTCATTTTCTTTTGCACCAAATTCAAATACTACTGTTTTTTTTGCTGAAGAAGTATCCGAATCAGATAATGTTATATTGCTGTTACGGTCGCCGCCAATCCTGAATAATAATGCAGTGTTTGCAGGATACTTCAATTTCTGAAATGAAATGTTGTTGCTGTTCACAATATCGACCACCGGGTTAGTATGAGATGTTATAATATCAACGTTTTTAAATTTGATATCCGAGGCCTCGCTAATATCAATCCCGTTTTTTGCCCGTATCAACATATTACTCATCGAGATATTTTGAATATGCGTTTCCGGCAAACCCCTTATAAACACTGCTTTTTCAGCTCCATCACAAACGATATTATTTACGTACATATTTCTGAAAACAGGAGTTTCAATAGTTACCGGCATCATTTCCACTTTAGGCGATTCTCTTTTCTCGCCTACCAAAACAATAGGATCCTTTGCTTCGTAATACATATCAAATAATATAGCTTCGCCAACTATATTTTTCATGTTGATATGATTGATGAAAATATTTTCTACTACTCCCCCACGTCCACGGGTTGTTTTAAACCTAAGGCCGATATCAGTTCCGATAAAAGTGCAATCATCTACATAAATATTTTTTGCGCCGCCGCTCATTTCGCTTCCGATAACAAAACCACCATGCGCATTGAATACGGTACAATGTTTTACCCATACATTCCGTGTAGGCATCGCTCTTTTTCTGCCTTCTTCATCACGGCCTGATTTAATACATATTCCATCATCACCTACATCAAATGTGCTGAATTCTATCAAAACATTTTTACAACTTTCTACATCAATGCCATCGCCATTTTGAGCATACCATGGATTTTTTGCATACACATTTCTGACCGTCAAATCTTCACACATTAAGGGATGAAGATTCCATGCTGGTGAATTTTGAAAGGTTACGCCTTCTAATAAAATCCTTTTGCAACGGGTCAGTAAGATCATGTTGGGCCTCAAAAAATCTTTTATTTGATTATAATAATCCGCACTTTTTTCAGGAGAAATAACACCAGGATTTTTAAGCAACGATCCCTTTAAAGATTTCTCAGATGGGTACCATGTTTTTTTATCATCACTTAGCACGCCACCTGATTCCACTAATTTTTTCCATTGAGTTTCATTGAGCTTGGATTTTTTTACCATTCTCCAGGCATCTCCATTACCATCAATAATTCCAAAACCTGTTATGGCAATATTGCTTGCATTAGCAGCACTTACAGGAGATTGATTTCTCATTTGCGGAAGCCCTTCCCAATTTCCTTTTACCAAAGGATATTCATCAAAATCTTTTGTAAACTGAAGTAATGCATTTCTTTCCAAATGCAGGTTTACATTGCTTTTCAGTACAATCGGGCCGGTCAGCCAAAATCCTTCAGGTATAACTACCACGCCACCGCCCATTTTATTACAAGCATTTATTGCATCATTGATACATTTTGTATTCAGCGAAATGCCATCTGCTTTAGCTCCGTATTTAATAATATTAAAAGTATCCTTTTTGAAAGATGGGAGCTTTACATCAGGTAATTTATTGTTTTGCGCAGCAGCACAAAAAAACAAATTCATACCCAAATAAAATAAAATGGCATTTCTTTTAAAAAAAATCATAATAAGACTTCTTAATTATTAACAATTGTAACCCCATATTCATTAATTACAATCGTATTTTAAGTATTTATTTACGCAAACGATACCGAAAACGTTGCCGATTAATTAAACTGCAGAGCCATTGGTTTTTTAAAACAATAAAATCAATTTCAGTTTCAATTTCAGTTTCAAATTATATTTCATTCACCTTTTTTTCTTCGTTGCTTCTAAAGGCAGCTTCAATGATTCTTATTACATCTAAACCTTGTTCAGCAGTTACAGGTATTGGTTTATTATTTCGGATTGATTCGTAAACTGCCTCATAATAATCACCATAATTACCTTGTTCCGATTGAATGTATTCTCGGATTATTTCTCCATTAATTTCTGTATGCAGCAAGCCTTTTTCTGTTTCCGGTTCCTTGCCCCAATCACTACCTCCGGGAATAATCCCTTTTTGTAAAGTCATTTCCTGCACATCTGTTTTTGCTTTGATAAAGGAACCTTTTAACCCATGCAGAATATAGCCTGGCAGGGCTTCTCTAACTACATAACTTGATTTTAACCGAACCCTTAGTTTATTATAATACAAAAGTAATTCCCAATAGTCATCCACTTTTGACATAGGCCTGATGACCCTTATGTCAGCAAATATTTTTTGAGGCATACCAAACAATTGCAAAGCCTGGTCAATTAAATGTGCACCTAGATCATATAATGACCCAGCTCCCGGCCCGGGAACTTCTTTATGCAATTTCGGACTCAATTCTTCTTTAAACCTGTCGAAGTGCATTTCAACTTCAACGAGTTCTCCCAGCAAATTTTCATTGATAACTTTCCTTATCGTTTTATAATCGCTATCGTACCGGCGATTTTGATAAACGGATAATATTTTGTTTTGTTTTTTTGCAATCTCTATTAATTCTTTTCCTTCCTCAATATTAATAGTAAAAGGTTTTTCAACTATCACGTGCTTACCTGCTTCTAATGCTTTTTTTGCAAAATCATAATGAGTATAATTGGGAGTATTTACAATCACCAGTTCTACCAAATCATCAGCCAGCATAGTTTCCAGTGTTCTGTATGTTTTTACTTCCGGATATTTTTCTGCCGCGATATTTTTACTTCGTTCCCAAACTGCATAAAAATTAAAGTGAGGATTCACGTTTATAAATGGTGCGTGGAAAACCAATCCACTCATTCCAAAAGAACATAAAGCTGTATTTATTGGTTTCATTGTCTTATTTTTTTATCAGTAAATATTTATTTCAGTAAAGGTTGTAACGTATTCCACATTGCATTGGCAACTACTAAATTACCTGTAGCATTTAGATGTAAACAATCCTCAGTTAGAATTCCTTTTTCCTGGTTAGAGGGATTGTTGGTTTTCAAATAGGCTGTAAATGTTTTTCTTAAATCACAAAGCTGTAAAGAATAATCTTTTGACAAAGTCCTTATAATATTGCTGTAGGTATTCAAATCTTCATCCAGTTCATTTGCTCCATCATTTTTTTCACCGAGCACGGTTGGCGTGCAAAGAATTATTGTAATATTCTTTTTCCTCAATTTTTCAATGATGGCCCGATAAAATTTTTCAAATTTATCCGCATCCGTTCCGGTATGCCTCGACAATTTGTGCCCAACATCATTAATACCAATGAATATAAACACTATATCCGGATCCTTTTGCAGCACATCAGTTTCTAATCTCAAATATAAATCGTAAACCTTGTCGCCGCTGATGCCCGCGCCCATTAATTGAACATCATCTGAAAGCGGGGATTGCTTCACCATCCTTTCTATTTGAAGGATAAAACCACCAGGTTTGATCGCTTGTTCAGTAATGGAATCTCCAAAGAAAAGTACCTTCATCTCTTAAATTGGTTTAATAAATGATATTGATATACCGGTTAAAATTAAATAAATACTCCGTCATTTTTTTTATTCAAATTTATTGCAAATTTATTGCAGGGGTTCCACCCTAAACCAATCAAAATCTGCATAACCTGAATCATTGGTTTGGGATTTCCTGGTGCAAAATATGCCCACTTTTGCCCCAATCCATTTTCCCGGAACAGCATTGAATTCTCTGATAATATTAATATAAGAACTACCATCCAAACTATAACTAAAATGGCATTTACCTCCTGATTCTACTGAAACTCTTAAATATATCTGATCATTGATTACGTTTGAAATTATTCTTTCTGTTTCGGTATTTCCTTTATCTGCATCTTTACAATCTGTATAAACTAAATAGTTTCCATCGGATTTACTTTCCAATGCAATATTTGCATAACTCATGCCCATAATGGTTAGACCAGCTTTTTCATCCTCCAAATTTTTATTAGGATTGAAAGTCATTTTCACGGTTGCCATAAATTCTTCGGCTGGAAATTTTTGCAAAAGTACGTTGGGTGTTTCCCATAAATTTTTTTCACTGTCAGGAATTATATCAGCATACAAACGCAATGTTCCTTTTGCAGGATTTATAAAATACCAGGTTGGCTTTGGATTAGCCATCCATTGCCATTGCATTCCCAAACTGGCTCCATTAAATTCATCACTTTCTTCGGGTGTTTCAATTGGAAATACTTTTCCAACATTTGGTTTTTTATATTGCATGACGGGTTCACCTTTTCCTGAATTATTTTTATCTGATCCAATCACAGGCCAATCGTTAATCCATTTCATGGGTTGCAAATGAACTACTCTTCCATAAAGACCTTTATCCTGAAAATGAAGAAACCAATTTTCACCGGTTTGCGTAGTAACCCATGCACCCTGGTGAGGGCCGTTAATTTTTGATGCACCCTGGTCCATCACAACTTTACGTTCGTAAGGCCCATAAATATTTTTGGAACGCAACACCACCTGCCAACCTGTAGAAACGCCGCCCGCGGGAGCAAAAATGTAATAGTAACCATTTCGCTTATAAAGTTTAGGCCCTTCGATGGTAGGATCTGTCGCATGTCCGTCATAGACCAGTTTTCCTTTATCCAATACCCTAGTACCATCAGTGCTTAATTTTTTTACAATTAAAATACTTGTAACTATTCAGTACCGAAAGTAGCAATTAAAAATAATGCGTTTAAAACATTTTGTCCGGACTTTATGGTAGTATCAATAATTGACCTTAGAATA
>DATCMY010000455.1:0-2648 GCA_036565505.1 Hanamia sp. | reverse complement strand
ATAATATACACTTCCGGATGTCCTAAAAACCAAAATAAATGTTGAAATAAAATGGGGCTGCCTCCTTCATTTGGCAATATTTTTCCTGCTATTACAATGTCGCTTAAATAGAAACTTGTTCCTAAATGACGGTCTAATAATAAGAGAACAACAGCTGACAGCAATACCGGGAAAGTAAGTACACCTAAAATTGCAGTAAATAAGAAAGACCAGATGGTAAGGGGCATTCTCGTCATGTACATGCCTTTCGTACGCATATTTAAAATAGTAGTAATATAGTTAAGACCACCCAGTAATGTAGAAATAATAAACAAAGCTATGCTGGTAAGCCATAAATCCATTCCTGTTTTTGAACCCGCCATGGCGTCTTTTAAAGCACTAAGAGGTGGATAAATTGTCCATCCTCCACTTGCAGGACCGGTTTGAATAAAAAGAGATGAGAACATTACAATAGATGCAGCAAAGAAAAACCAATAAGAAAGCATATTCAAAAAAGGAGATGCCATATCCCTTGCGCCTATTTGCAACGGGATTAAAAAATTAGAGAAGGTTCCACTTAATCCGGCAGTTAGAACAAAAAATACCAGTATGGTTCCATGCATGGTAACCAGCGCATAATAAAATTCCTGATTTAGTTTGCCACCCTGCGCCCAGCGGCCTAAAATGTCCTCTAGAAATGGAAAAGTTTGATCAGGATAGCCAAGTTGTAATCTAAAAAGAACAGAAAATAAACCCCCAATAACTGCCCATATAATTCCTGTAATCACAAATTGCCTGGAAATCATTTTGTGATCCTGGCTAAAAATATATTTTGTAATAAATGATTGATGGTGATGTCCTTCGTGAGCTGCATGCCCTAGGTCGTGTACCACCAGTGGTTTTTCATGCAAAACTTCTTCGTTATTCATATTGATATTTTTTAAACGCCTTAAGGGCCAATTTTTATTGATGTAAATCGATATTTTGCAAAGTAACAGCTTTTGTTGTATCTGTTATTGGAGTTTGCATGGTTATCGCTTTTCTATATTCAGGTCTTTGCTTAATCATCCATTCATTAAATTCCTTCTGGGTTTCAACCACAATTACACCGCGCATAGTAAAATGTCCTTGTCCACACAACTGATCACAGGCTATTTCGTAAGTATAATCAGGATTCCCTGTTTTCTTCTTCATTTCTGCTGTAGTTACATCAGGTGTAAACCAAAGTGTAGTAGGAGTTCCAGGCACCGCATCCATTTTCATTCTAAACTGCGGCAAACCTACATCATGAATAACATCCATAGAATTAATAACCAGCTTAACAGGTTTATTAACAATCACATGCATTGTTGTTGGAACATGAATATCATCATGACTTGCAGCATCTGCCCAATCTACCCCGAGCGGATTCCCTTTTGCAGGATCTGTCAACCTATAATTTTTTCTACCCAAAATACCATCTTTTCCTGGATAGCGTATTTCCCAGGCAAACTGTTTGCCCGTAATTTCTATCAGCTGTGCATTCTTGGGAGCATCAGATGTAAATTTAAACCAGTATTTTAATCCAAAAACTACTAATATAGTTAATGTAATAGCCGGAACTCCGGTCCATAATAACTCCAGTTTGTTATTATGTGTAAAGTAAAATGGTTTACGTTTTGAACTTTCCTGGTATCTAAAGGAAAACCAGAATAATAATATTTGGGTGATGAAAAACACTACACCTGTAATTACGATCGTGATCCATAACATCGTATCAATACTTTTCCCTTCAATAGAAGCAGCGCCTTCCGGAAACAATGTTTTTGGATAATAAAGTTTATTGCACCACCAAACACCAATAAGGCCAAGGATCAGAAATGCAATCATTAAAAATCCATTGATCTTATTATTTTGTTTTCTCGATTTTTCCTCGCCTTTCAAAATGCTTACATATTCACTGGCCTTCGAAATTTGAAAAATTACCAAGAAAACAAGTACAACAATTGCTATCAAAAAAAAGTTATTCATGTTTCTTTATTTTTTCCTCGATCCTAAAAAATGGATTTGAAATTTTTATTATTATTATTATTATTAATTTGTTTGCCGGCCTATTAGTTATAAGGCTTTACTTATGGATTCTTTTTATATTTTATTGTTTCTTTTTTCTTTAGACGACAAAGCAACAAAGATAATTACAATGTACGTATCGCATCAACTTTTATACCTGGTGAATAATACTTTCTTTAAGAAAAGGATTATTCTGAGCCGTCATAGGAACTCTCGAAGCAAATTTACTAACTCCCCACATGATCAGTCCAACAAAACCTAAAGGTATTCCTAGTTCAAACCAACTTAAATGGGGGTGAAACTTTACCGTTGCGGGCATTACCATTTGGTAAAAGTCAATCCAGTGCCCGAAAATAATAACTATACACATAAAAGTTACAATAGTGTAATTACGCTTTGTGGCCTTTTTCATGAAAATTAAAATCGGAGCAACAAAATTGAGAACAAGGTTTAAGTAAAATAAACCTTCATAAGGCCCTTGTAATCGGATTTTAAAATAAATAGTTTCTTCTGGAATATTCGCATACCAAATTAACATAAACTGAGCAAACCAGAGGTATGTCCAGAAAATAGAAAATGCAAACATAAATTTTCCTAAATCCTGTATGTGCTCCTGGGTA
>DATCMY010000454.1:0-5937 GCA_036565505.1 Hanamia sp. | reverse complement strand
AGGCAATAGGTTGCTTTTGTATTGGCATTAACCAGGTAGATATCGGCGAAGCGACAAAAAAAGGAGTTACGGTTTTTAATGCTCCTTATTCCAATACCCGCTCTGTGGCCGAATTGGTAATAGCCGCTTCTATTATGCTCATCAGGCGAATTCCGGATAAAAACAAATCGGCGCATGAAGGAATCTGGTTGAAAGATGCCACCGGCAGCCATGAATTACGTGGGAAAGTATTGGGCATAATTGGTTATGGAAATATAGGTTCACAGGTAAGTGTGCTCGCTGAAGCAATGGGTATGAAAGTTGTATTTTATGATGCGGAAACAAAAATGCCACTCGGAAATGCTGAGGACAAAAAATCTTTAAAAGAATTGTTGAAAGTTGCGGATATTATTACTCTACATGTCCCTGATCTTCCCACCACAAAAAATATAATTAATAAAACTACTTTAAAATATTGTAAAAAAACTGCGAGTATTATTAATTATGCAAGAGGTGGAGTAGTAGATCTTGAAGCTGTAAAAAATGCTTTGTTGAATAAGGAATTAGGCGGAGCTGCAATTGATGTGTTTCCTGAAGAACCCCAAAAGAATGGTGATAAATTTACGTGCCCTTTACAAGGGTTAAGTAATGTGATCTTAACTCCTCATATTGGAGGTTCTACAGAAGAGGCCCAACTTAGCATTGGAGAAGATGTAAGCAGTAAATTATTTAATTTTTTAGAGAAAGGAATTACTACAGGATCTCATACTATCCCAGCCTTAAATCTCCCGTTACAGGAAAACACACATCGTATCTTGCATATCCATAAAAATGTACCCGGCGTATTATCAGAGATAAATACACAGCTTTCTTCTCATAAAATAAACATAGTAGCACAATATTTAAAAACCAACGATGATATTGGTTATGTAGTGTTGGATGTAAATAAAAATCTTTCAAAAGAAGCCCTGCAATTACTAAAAAATGTAAAAGGTACAATTAAGGTAAGATTATTGTATTGAAATTAATCGGGAATGTAATTGATTTTGAAATTCGAAATCATTTCAATATTACTTTTTTCAGATAAATTCATTTGAAAAAGGTATAAAGATATAGATCGGCCTTTCCTGTTTAATCAATAAAAAGAGCACATGAAAACACATTTTTTGCGTGCAGAATGGAACAACCTGATAATGGCAAACTATGTTGTTCCTAAAGAACTGTTACATCCTTATGTTCCTTATAAAACTGAGCTGGATTTTTTTGAAGGCAATGCCTATCTCAGCCTTGTTGGCCTGATGTTGTTAAATACAAAAATCAATGGTTTCAGTATTCCGTTTCACATCAATTTTGAGGAAGTGGTCCTGAGATTTTATGTAAAATATAATGATCGCGGACTTTGGAAAAGGGGTGTAGTTTTTATTAAAGAAATTGTGCCTAAAAAGGGAATTTCATTTATGGCTAATAATCTTTATGGTGAAAAATACGCTACCATGAAAATGAAACATTTTCATCTTGATAAAGGTAATTACTTAGAATCCGGTTATGAATGGGGGAATAATAATAAATGGAATAAATTAACAGCCCAAACTATAAAAAAATCTGATCCAATAGGCAAAGGTAGCCTTGAAGAAATTGTTGCAGATTATTATTGGATTTATTCAAAACAAAGCGATACCAAAACTTATGAATATGAAGTGGAGCATCCCGTGTGGGAAACTTTAAAAGTGATCAGCCATTCTGTGGATTGTGATTTTGGGCCTCTTTATGGTGATGAATTTTCATTTTTAAATAGTGTCAAACCAAAAACAGTCTTTATGACAAAAGGATCTGAAGTAAAGGTGCATCGTAAAAGAATTTTAGAATAATACTCAATAAAAAACCGTTTATCTCCCTAATCCATTTTTAATAATTTATTTAGATCTTAATTTGAGTTCATTCAACAATCCGGCCATCCGTTTCACCTCTTTTTTATTAACCGTTACATGTTTTAAAGATTCATTCATTGGATCATTTTGAAATTCCATTTTACTTTCTGTAAAAATGCTGGCCGAACTATGAAATTCCCTTGCGCCGGTGCTTTCAGCTATTGTAATCATATTATCAGCATTAATTCCCGAACCGGGCATTATGATTATTCTTTCCGCAGATTGTTTTACTAATGCAGCAAGAATTTCTTTTCCTTCCATAGCATTTGGTTTTAGGCCAGAAGTCAAAATTCTTTCAAATCCCAAATCTATAATATCTTCTATTGCTTCATAAGGATTTACTACCCTGTCAAAAGCACGGTGGAAGGTAACTTCCAGCGGGAAGGCTAATTCAATTAATTCTTTGCATCTCTTTTTATCTACTTTTCCCTGCTTTGATAAAATGCCAAAAACTACTCCATCACAATTCAATTCTTTGCAAATGGAAATATCAGTATTCATTATTTCAAATTCGTCATTACTGTATAAAAAATCACCCCCTCGTGGCCTGATCATCACATACAAATCAATGGATAATTTTTCTCTTGCTGCTTTTATAAATGCATGCGAAGGAGTGGTACCGCCTTCGCCGGGGCTTGCACATAATTCAATTCTGTGGGCTCCGGCTTCCTGCGCATTGATACAACTTTCTATATTAAAACCTATTACTTCTAATTTGTAAAACATTTTAAGAGATGCGATTAGCTTTATAAATGTATGTTTTGACCAATCATTTTTGGATTATGTTACTCCCAGATCGAATACATATTTGGAAGGATATATTTTTTCTTCTCCATTGCTTTTTACAGAAAAAACAAAACCTTTTTGAACTGCATAAGCGCCGTATTGCCCTTTTTTATTCAAGGCTAAAAAACCAACCTGTAAAGTTTTTGCTCTTTCCCTGTCCCGGTTTACGATACGCTCAATCGCTTTGCGGCAGGCAGTTTCAGGAGAATAACCTTGCCTCATATATTCCACTACGACATGTGTGCCACAAATACGCATCACTTCTTCACCCAGCCCACTGGAGGTAGCAGCGCCCACTTCATTGTCTACAAAAAGCCCGGCGCCTATAATTGGTGAATCTCCCACGCGGCCATGAATCTTATAGGCCATGCCGCTGGTGGTTACCGCGCCACTCATATTACCTGATGTATCTAAAGCCATCAATCCCATAGTATCATGATTTATCGAACCATCTTCAAAAAAATGTGGTGCAAACGGGCCGTTTCCTTTTTTATTTTCAATATTTATTTCCGGTTTGTATTCAGTTTTTTTTAGCCATTGCTGGTAGGCAGCTTTCGCATCCGGAGAAAGTTCTTTTGATTCCTTTTTAAATCCATTTTCCAAAGCAAACTGTTGAGCCCCCTCACCTACAAGCATGATGTGCGGCGTGGTTTCCATTATCTTCCTGGCAACTGATATGGGATGTTTTATTTGTTCAATAGCGCCCACAGAACCGCAATTAGCATGCTCATCCATAATACACGCGTCAAGTGTTACAATGCCATCCCTGTCGGGGTAACCCCCAAGCCCGATACAACAATCCTGTGTGTTTTCCACATATCTTGCCCCGGCTTCTACAGCATCCAGGGCCCGGCCATTTGTTGATAATATTTTCCAGGCTTCTGTGTTTACTTCTTTCCCATTATTCCAGGTGGCCACCACTATTGGTTTCGTTTGGGCTACGCCGTTAGTAAAAACGTTTCTTACTGATAGCAATGGCGCGGAAAGTGTGGAGAGCTGGAGGAATTTTCTTCTATTAAGCATTAGAGATAATTTATAAATATTTAAGAATCTAAAAGTAATGAATTATTTATTTTATGTTTCCGGATAACATACTAAAATCTTTAAATGATAATTTGTTTTTCAAAAAATGATGCAACAAATTCTGTTTATAAAGTTTAAAAATATCTGTCCACCTACCTATATTTTACTTTTACTATTTTCTCCTTTTCATTTTAGAAAAATCAAAACTTAATCCTATTGATGCGTTCGATCCTCTTGATTTTAACCTCACAACTTCATTGCCGGTATAATTTATGCCATTATCTAAAGGCTGTGAAGTGGCGGATAATACAGCATCTAATTTTATCCATGGATATTCAGGTAAACCTAATTGAAGATTTAATGAGGGTTCAAAGAAAGATATTGTTTTGTTTTTAATTCTGCTTAATGAAAAATATTGAAGTTCTTCGGGTGTGTAAGATGTTGCAATATCGCCATAATGTACAAATGAAAACTTTGTAATAAACGAAAAACGGACATACTGTCCCGGCATAAAATTGATAGCAGGTTGAAAATAATATTTCGTAATGCGGCTATCATGGTAGCGGCTGTAAGCAGACAGGTTTTTGTCTATACCATTATCTTTCAAAGAAAATTTGCCGAATGCCAGGCCACCGAATAAATTAAAAACGATATCCTTTTTAATGTTGAGGGGAACAAAATATCCTCCACCGATATCTAATAGATTTCTTTTATAATTGATGGTGGATGTATCATAAAAGTTATAAAATGAAGAAAAACCATCCCTTTCTCTTCTGTTGTAATATCCCGCGGTTAATGCCCAGTGATTTCCAATCGCATAAGCTGATTGTAAATCGATCCCATCAGCAAATTCATTTGAAACCCGATTATGACTTGAAGAAGAATAATAACCAGTTAATTTGGATTCTCCTTTTTGTGTGAAATAAGGATCGTTAGCTGGCGAAGCAGCATACATATAACGATAAGTAGTACACGAAGAAAGTGCAATTATAAAAGTGAGATATGCAATGGATAGGAAATATTTCATTTCAGTAAGTTTGGTAAAACGTATGAGACTTCAATTTTAAAAGTTGTTTTTATTTGCATCGATAGGTGCTATTGACTCTGCTTCTGAATAATTGGTTATTAATTTATTGCCATATAGATAAATTATTACCACAAGTGTCATCAATGCTGTAATCATAAAAGTAGCCACCGGGCCCAAAGTTACCCATAGCAATCCGGTAAGGCTGCTTGCAACCAATGCACTGATACTTTGCAAACCCGTAAACATTCCAATAGCCGAAGCGGTTTCTTTCTTGCGCACAAGGTTACTTATCCATGCTTTTGCAACTCCTTCCGTTGCGGAAGCATAAACTCCGTATAAAAAAAATAAGACCATGAATACATAAATATTATTATTGATAGCGAAACCTGCATACACAATTGAAAATATGAAAAGGCCCGAAAGGAATATTTTTTTCATCCCGATTTTATCGGCAAGCATTCCAACAGGATAGGAGAGAAGCGCATATACTAAATTGTAAAAAATATAGACACCGATAACGGAAGTATCATTAAGGCCTGCATTTTTCATTTTCAATAATAAAAAAACATCAGAACTGTTGAAGAGCGCGAATAGTAATAATCCGGGTATTAACTTTTTATAAGACGAATTGCTTTTTTTCCAATAACTGAACAGATCAAAAAATTTTTCGGAGGCTTTTTCACTTTTGGGTAATGCGGTTTTCTTTTTTTCTTTAATAAGAAAAGTAGATATGATGGCGGCCATGCCAGGCAGAAAAGCCAGCAAAAATAGTAACTGATACTTTCCAGGGTAAAAATATAAAAATACCAATGCTATGCCAGGGCCTATTACAGCGCCAAGTGTGTCCATACTGCGATGAAAGCCAAAAACTTTTCCTTTATTTTCCTGCGTACTTTCATCGCTGAGCAAGGCATCGCGGGGTGCGGTGCGAAGGCCTTTACCAAGCCGGTCAACCGTTCTTGCAAAAAATATCCAAACAGGGTAAATGAAGGCTGCCATCATAGGTTTGGAAATAGCACTCAAAAGATAACCCAACCGCACGAAAGGCAATCTTTTCCCGGTATTATCGCTTTTGCGGCCAAAATAACTTTTACTGATGCCGGCAGTAGCTTCTGCAAAACCTTCCAGTATTCCAATAAGCAGAAATGAAAAACCTATGCTGCGTAAAAAGATTGGCATTACGGGGTACAACAT
>DATCMY010000453.1:0-5282 GCA_036565505.1 Hanamia sp. | reverse complement strand
CAGGAGCCCCCCCTAATATTGCAGGAGTATTTTTATCCTTGCTCTGCCGGTCGGGAAAAAATGCAGATACAGAACTTATACCGAGAATCGCGCCGGCACTGGTTAATAAGTTCTGTTTTATAAACTTCCTCCTGGAATTTTTTTTACTTAACTTTTTCATAAATAGAAGGTAGTATTAAATTTTGAATAATTTTTCCGCATTTTCAAATAACAACTTTCGTCTAATTTTTTTGCTTGGCGACAACTTTCGTATTTCGGCAATGATATTAGCTCCGATACATTTGGGTACGCATCCATCTGTATCTGTGCAATCGCTACCAAAAAGCAGCTTATCCTGGTGCCGTTGCAAAAATTCCCGGGCATGATCTTCATCTCTGGTTAAGGCGTTCAACCCTGAACCGGCTGAAAGATCACCATACATATTTGGATAATCACTAAGTAACCTATCCGTATACCCACCGGGTACAACCTTTGTTTTTGGATATTGATTATTTAGGTCAGTCTCATTTTTGCCAATACTTGCCCACCAAAGCATCGAATGCCCAATAAAATTAACCTTGGGAAATTTTTCAAGCATTTTATAAAAGCGTTCAAACCCATAATTATATCTTTTGTATTGCCAATGCATTAATATGGGAACGTCATATTCTTGTGCCAGTCCATAAATCTTTTGCATTTCAGGAGAATCGCATTCGACACCGAACTTCGATTCACCAATAACTACTCCTCCCATCTTTAAATATTTTTCAATCTCCTGAATTGCATTGGCCAAGTCCGGAACTTCATTTGCACCAAATAAAAACTCTTTCGGATACTTCTGTGCCAGCTCATAGCAAGATTCGTTACCCCATGCATCAGCCTGCAAACCATTACCCTCGCCATACAAGGTAGAGGCAGTATTTTCCGGGCTTCCGGCCGGTAGTAGTATTGTTTTAGTAACACCCATTGCCCGTTGATGGGCAATCAACTGCTCATTGGTTCGTCCCAAATAATGTACATGCTGATGAATATCAATAATTTTTTCATGCCTTCTTTCGGATATATTTAGACCTTTTAGTTTTAAAGAGGCTCCAATCATTATAAGACCTGTGCCCGTTAAAAATTTGAGACGAGAAAATTTTTGTTCTACCATCTTTTTAATTTATTTATTGATAAATACATTTAAAGACATTAGCTATGCCGCAACTCTGCCTTACCTTACTGGTTTATAATTCTATTATTTTTTATATCAAAATCATGACAATTATCTATAATTTGATACTAAGACCAATTCCCGGATAACCCTCCTTTAAAAGATAGGTAAGAAGTTCTTATTCTACTTCTACATTAAAATTGAATTTGTCCTGACCTGTACTAATGGTTATGGCTAAAACTAGTTTTAATAAGTACTCATAAGAAATTATGTGAAAATTACTTATTTTCTCTAAAGACAGCCATCATTGATTAAGCGTCAGTAAGAGCCATTCATGTTCTTTTTATTTATTAATAACCCGTATTTTTATCAAGAAATTTGCAAGATAACGAATCTATAACTTTTTTTTTCTTAAGTTAACAAAAAAAATTACGCAATCGTTTGAAGTTCTTCCGCAATCGTTTGTTAATTCTCAAACAATAACTTGTAAAATATTTAAGTTAAATAAAAAAGTTATATGAGTATCAGGTGTTGTAACTAAAATTCGTTTTTGTAACTTATACATGCAATTAATAGCCTGTCAAATAATTTTTCACCAAAGTATCTTCTAACCCGTTGGCGGAGTTAATTTTTAAAAAAATGGGACAAAAGATGAAGTGCGGTTTTAGTTAGTAACCAAACCCACTACAATAACATGCACAACATCAGAACAAATTTCACTAAAATTCTCGAAGTAATAAAGGATATTATTGGAGATGAAATAAACGAAAAAAGCAATTATTTGAGGCGTGGCACCCATCCAAAGTTCTCTGATATAGCAAGCCTGCTTATTGAGATATAAGGTTTTGTACACCAACACTGCAAAACTGATGTCTCATTTAAAAATGGCCAAAGCCGACGGTGCTCATTTAAAAGAACTATCAAAAATAGAAAAGCAGGATACTTTAATATTAGACGACTTTGGTGTTCAGCCCTTTGATGCCGGTAGCAGAGCTTTACTACTGGATATCATCGAAGACCGTCATGGTAAAAGATCTATCATCATCACTGCACAGGTACCCGTAAAAAAATGGCATGACGTAATCGGTGAAAAAAACACTTGCCGATGCGATACTCGACAGAATTGTTCATCAATCCATAAGAATAGAACTTTACGGTGAATCTTTAAGAAAAAAACAAAAAGCAAACACAGAAATAATGGAATCATTTTTATAAAAAAACGGACAAAAATTAATCACTATTTTTGTTCTGCAAAACAACAGTTCTTTATCTATTTTTTAGTCCTCTTCAGCAGGCTTTTTTCAGGACCTTTTTGAAATCGTTTTTTAGGGGGCAATTTGAAATAGCGGAAGGGGGAGGGCAGTTTAGCCGGAATTTACAGTATGGTATGCAAAAGTGATTCGTGAGGCTATTGCATCACAAGGAAAATAACGAAAACAAACAGTAACCGGAATAAATATGAGAATAAAAATCAACAGGTATAAACAATACTTATTTTTTATACTTCCTTCATTATGCATTTGTCAATGTGTCTGGGGACAGGCTTTTCGACCAAGGATGAAAAGTATTTACCACAAAGGCTGGATTGATCTGAACAAGAATGGCAAAAAAGATGTTTATGAAGATTCCACTCAACCGGTTGATAAAAGGATAGATGACCTCCTATCCCAAATGACAATAGAAGAAAAAACCTGCCAGATGGCTACTTTATATGGTTATCACAGGGTTTTAAAAGATTCGCTTCCTACTGCAGAATGGAAAAATGAAATTTGGAAAGATGGCATTGCCAATATTGATGAACATCTGAACGGGTTTCCACAATGGAATGCACCAGCTGCTTCAGTTGAAATTATCAGGGATATAAAAAAGCATGTGTGGGCTATTAATACCACCCAGGCATTTTTTATTGAAGATACGCGTTTGGGTATTCCTGTTGATTTCACCAATGAGGGTATCCGCGGTGTGGAAGCATATGGCACTACCCCTTTTCCTACGCAGCTGTCCTTAGGTAGTACCTGGAATAAAAAGTTAGTATATGAAGTAGGCAGAATTACAGGGCTGGAGGCAAGGGCGATGGGTTATACCAATGTTTATGCACCCATATTGGATGTGGCCCGTGATCAACGCTGGGGGCGGATGGAAGAATCTTATGGGGAATCACCTTATTTAGTGAGCCGACTCGGAGTTGAAATGTCCAAAGGCATGCAGCAGGATCATACTATTGTTTCCACCCCAAAACATTATGCTATTTACAGCGCCAATTTTGGTGCACGCGAAGGCCAGGCAAGAACAGATCCTCAAATGCCGAAACGTGAAGTGGAAACCTTATTACTCCCCCCTTTTGAACATGTGATAAAAGAAGCCGGCATCATGGGAGTGATGGCTTCTTATAATGATTATGATGGTATTCCGATTATCGGAAGTTATTATTGGCTTACCAAAAGATTACGCGAAGAGTTTGGATTTAAAGGATATATAGTATCAGACAGTGATGCGCTGGAATATCTTTTTAGCAAGCATCATGTGGCACATGACCGCGATGAGGCAGTAGCCCAATCCGTAAATGCCGGACTCAATGTACGCACTAATTTCAGTCATCCTTCTACTATGATACTACCATTGCGCAAAAATGTTTTGGAAGGAAAAGTATCTGTGCAAACTTTAAATGACCGGGTAAGAGATGTATTGCGGGTGAAATTTTGGTTAGGGTTATTCGATCATCCCTATATTGAAAATGCAGATAATTCTGTAAAAATAGTTAATGATCCGGAGCACCAGAAAGTCTCCTTGCAGGCCTCCCGCGAGAGTATTGTTTTACTAAAGAATGAGAATAACATTTTACCACTCAGCAATAAAATTCATTCTATTGCTGTTATCGGGCCGAATGCAGATGATGCCGGTTATAATGATACACATTATGGCCCTCATGGCACAAGGGGCATTACTGTATTACAGGGGATCAGGGAAAAATTAGGAAAAGATGTTTTGGTAAATTATGCCAAAGGTTGTGAAATAGTAGATAAAAACTGGCCTGAAAGTGAAGTGCTTCCCCAGGCGCCCACTCCATCAGAACAGGCACAAATGGATTCTGCAGTTGCTATCGCAAAAAGCTCGGATGTTGTGATCATGGTAATGGGCGGTAGCATACAAACAGCGGGTGAAAATAAATCACGTACTTCGCTTGATTTGCCGGGTTACCAGTTAGATCTTATCAGGATGATAAAGGCAACGGGCAAACCAGTGGTAGTAGTTTTTATTAATTCACAACCTATCAGTTTTAATTGGGTAAAGCAAAACATTTCCGGCATCCTGGAAGCGTGGTATCCCGGAAAATATGGTGGAACTGCAATCGCTGATGTTTTATTTGGGGATTATAATCCTGGCGGAAAACTCACTCTTACATTTCCCCGTTCGGTAGGACAATTGCCAATGAATTTCCCTTCCAAACCCAGTGCGCAAACTGATGAAGGAGAAACGGCGCGGTTAAAAGGAGTTTTATACCCTTTCGGTTTTGGATTAAGCTATACTACTTTTTCTTACAGTAATTTAAAAATTACTCCTCAAAAACAAAATACACAAGGAAATGTTAATGTAACTTTTGATGTGAATAATACCGGGAAGCGTGAAGGGGATGAAGTGGTGCAATTATATATACATGAAAAAGTTACTGATGTAACGACCTACGAAAAACAATTACGTGGTTTTGAAAGAGTTCACCTTAATGTGGGCGAAACAAAAACTGTCAGCTTTACTTTAACGCCGGATGATCTCGCTATATGGAACCGTGATATGCACTTTGTTGTGGAGCCAGGTATTTTCAAAGTAATGATAGGAGCTTCTTCACAAGATATTAAGTTGAATGGAGAATTCACAATATTGCCTTTTAATTAACTGACACATTGGAAATTAAGAGTGGTTGCTATAGTTTATCTATTCTATTATTTTTCCATAATGTGTTGGCTCGGAATAGACGCCCTGTGATTCCCTACCGGGCAATTAGGAATAAGGGAAGGATGTTTTGAGGTAAATAAAAGCACATCCATTTTTATTAAAGAGTTTTAAAATTGTCCATATATTTTCCACAGGATTTAATTCCGGACTATAAGGCGGCAAAAAAATTAGCGCAATATTTCCTGGTATTATTAAAGCC
>DATCMY010000452.1:0-4994 GCA_036565505.1 Hanamia sp. | reverse complement strand
AAGGCGAGGGATGGGTAGGGGTTGGTAACGCAAGATTTTAATAAATCCCCTGATTATTAATGGAAATGCGGGAGTTAACTGATATTTTAATTTTTTAATGGAATTTCGCTAATATCGAAAATGCCTGCGAAATTCGGGATAATCAACACTGTTACAATTTAAAATCGTAGCTTACATCCTTCACATATTATAATTTAGACGTAATGATTGTTATCCTGTTATTCTTTTTTTTACACTGGTTTTTTTCTTTGTTTTTTCATTCATTTTTTTTACACAGATTTGCATCTCATCAAATGTATACAACCAGCAAGCGCTGGGAAAAAACTTTCTATTTCTTAACCTGGTTTTTTCAGGGATCTTCATTCCTGGTTCCGCGCGCTTATGCAGTTATGCATCGCATGCACCATACCTATAGCGATACAGAAAAGGATCCGCATTCACCGCATTTTTTTAAAGATATCTGGCATATGATGCTGCACACGGCTCGGATATTCAGCGCCTTTGTTACCGGTGAAAATATGCCTGACCCGCAATTTACCAAAGAGTATTTTCCGGTGTGGGATAAGCTTGATAAAATAGGAAATCATTCGTTGACAAGATTTGCCTTCGGCGTTTTTTATGTTTCATTCTACCTCATTTTTGCCCCTAATTACTGGTGGTTTTTATTATTGCCCATTCATTTTTTGATGGGGCCCATACAAGGAGCTATTGTAAATTGGTTTGGCCATAAGCTTGGTTATAGTAATTATGCAAATGGTGATAAATCAAAAAATACGACTCCTTGGGGATTTATTATGATGGGAGAATTATTTCAAAACAATCATCACTTTGCCAAACTGGATCCCAACTTTGCAAAAAGATGGTTTGAGTTTGATTTTACTTATCAAATAATGAAATGGTTACATCATTTCAAAATAATTAAATTAAAAACTTTGGCCGCTACTGCTTAGGTATTCATAACAATTCCCCTTTGAATATTTCTAACTCAAATTATCATTCCCTATATGCACTAAAAGTATTGTAATAATAAAAAAACCTTTATCCTGATGGCCACCAAAATAAAATTCGCAAAAGCAAAAGATTTGGATTTTTATTCAACACTAAATAAAAGAGTAGATGATTATTTTATTTCGAATAAAATATCGAAAAATGCCAACTGGGTAATGATTTTTAAAACATTATTTTATTTAGGCGTATTTACCGCTGCTTATCTTATGCTCATCTTAAATCAAAACAGCGTAGGCGTACAATTTTTACTTTGGATCATTATAGGATTTTTTACTGCTTTTATCGGGCTAAACATTTCTCACGATGCAATTCATGGTTCTTTATCCCGGTACAAGTCGGTGAATAAAGTACTAAGCTATACGTTTAATATTATCGGTGCCAACGCATATCTATGGGGAATCATGCATAACATTGTTCACCACACCTACACGAATATTGAAGGGCACGATGAAGATATTGAGTCAGTTCCATTACTACGATTGTCTCCTCATCAAAAATTAAAGAAAGTACATCGTTACCAATATTGGTACGCATTTTTATTTTACGGATTTGGATCTCTCACATGGGTTTTTATAAAAGACTATGTCAAGTTTTTTAAAAAGAAAATCGGGAATTATGAAAATAAAAAGCATCCAAGGATCGAATATTTTAATTTATTCTTTTTTAAAGCAGTTTATTATACCCTCTTCCTGGTGATACCACTTATCCTAATCAATGCTACATGGTGGCAAATACTATTGGGATTTTTTGTTTTACATTTTTGCGAAGGAATTACCATGGCTGTTATATTTATGCTGGCCCATGTTGTGGAAGAAACAAATTTCCCTTTGCCAAATGAAAAAGGGAATATTGATAATTCATGGGCTGTTCACCAGTTATACACTACAGCAGATTTTGGACGGGAAAATCATCTTTTAAATTTTTTATGCGGTGGATTAAATTTTCAAATAGAGCATCATCTATACCCACGCATCTGCCATGTACATTACAAACAGATATCGAATATCGTTAAAAAAACTGCCGAAGAATACAATCTCCGTTATAATGCGAATCCTTCTTTTGCAGGAGCCATCAGGTCACACATCCGGTTACTCAAAAGACTTGGGAAAAGCGAAGCGGTTGCAATGGCAGTTTAATAATTGCCTTCAATTCCTACCTAACGAAAAGCATTTTTTATCTAACTTAAAACACGATTACAACTCTTATATTTTTTCAAATACAAGCCTGAAGTGATCCATTGTTTCATTTTCAAAACAAATTTTGTTGGGGCTTATTTTGAATACTTCTACCTGGTGGCGAAATTCTTTATCAACAATAAATTTAGGAATAAGAGAAGCATACAAAAAGTATTTCTTCCAATTAAATTTCCTGAACTTTATCCTCCATTTTTTGATAGTTTCTATATAATCATTTCTCCCACTGCTTTTAGAAATTAATTTAAAGTAAGGCTCTGCATTTTTTATTACCTGGTTAGCACCATAAGGCAACCATGATCCTGGAAATTGCTTTACCATCAATGCCATTGCGTAGGAAGGAGAATTTTTAGGAGCATTTACATTTACCCCTTCCAAAGGCATCATATTTTTATCGAACACCATTGTCTGCATATAAAATCTTCCCCCTTTTGGTAATAAGTCATTTAATTCCTTAAAAAAATTATGATACACTTCATCCTGTTTGCCTTCTTTATATTCTTCAATAGAACAGAAATGCTCCAGACCACCAATACATGTTATCGCATCAAACCCTCCGAAGTTTTCAGGAGTAATTTTTCTGCAATCCATCACATGCACATCCAAACCATTCTTAACGCACGCGGCCGCCTGCCCTGTTGATAAAGTAACGCCGGAACCTTTTGCGCCCCTTCCTTTAATATAATTAAGAAACGGGCCCCATCCGCAAGCCATATCCAACACTTTGGAATTATTTTTTATCCCCAGGCTATCAGCAATAAATTGATGCTTATTTTTTTGAGCTTCTTCAAGCGACATAGAAAAATCCCCGCCAAACATTGCCCCGCTGTAATCAGCCATTTCCCCAATGCTTAGACGAAATATTTCATCAATAGTAGTATAAGTGAAATCAAGATCATTTTTTGTTGCCATTGTGAAATATTTTATTTGTGGTTGTGCTATTATGCAGCCACTCAATATAGGCAGAAATTTTGCATTTCAAATCATAAATTATTGAATGGAAATCCTGATACCCGCCTGCGGTATCAGCATCGTTGTTCTTGAATTCTTTTCCACAAAAGAAACGTTAGCATTATTATCTATAAATGGATCGGTAAGGTAGCGGCTTTCGGAGCCAATTAAATAAGCCACTTTTAATTCAAGCCCAATATCATCCCGTTTATTCAGGGGAATATCTACACCGCCTGCAGCCCCGTAAGCCAATGCCCAATGAGCTTTGGTAGAATTGGAATAGGTAGAATTGTAATCACTATAATAGGTAAGCCTTTCAACACTCACAGTTGAATAAAAAACATTCCAGCCTGCGGTCAAATCCAGGAATGGCTTTATTTTCCCGGGTGCTGAAGATTGAAAGCGGGATAGTAACATTAATGAAAATATATTGCTGGTAGCGCTTACTTTAAAGTCATCATAAAAGCCATTTATATAGCCGGAAAAATATTGAATTGCCCGACCTTTCACCTGCATTCCCAATTCAAGTCCCAACTTTATTGGCAATGTTTTATCCGGATTGTATAAAACATTTGCCCTCAGGCCATAACCTGCATCGGCATTTTCATTTTTATAATCTTCCTGAGGCAAAGAAAGTTGTGCATCGAATGATACAGAAAATGTTTGTGCAACAGAAAATGTATTAATAAAAGCAAGCAGTAAAATGGTAAATAAATATTTCATTATTACTTGTTTTATTTTTTCAGCTTTTCAGCAAAAACCTTTTTCAGTTTATCCATTTTAGGCTTTATCACAAAATAGCAGTAGGATTGCGAACTGTGATTTTTATAATAATCGCGGTGGTAATTTTCTGCTTCATAAAAATTAGTAAAAGGTTCAATAGCCGTTATGATTGGCAGATCGAAAGCGCCGCTTTTATCCAATTGCTGTTTATACTTTTCAGCCTTTTCTTTCTGTTCTTCATTTTGGTAAAAAATAACACTACGGTATTGCGGGCCTACATCATTTCCCTGCCTGTTCAAGGTAGTTGGATCGTGCGTTGCCCAAAAAACTTCCAGCAGTTCATCGAAAGATATTTTAGAAGGATCATATTCAATTTTCAGGCATTCCGCATGACCGGTGTTTTTATCACAAACCTGCTCGTAAGTTGGGTTTACAACATGGCCACCGCTGTAGCCACTGGTAACTTTCTCTACTCCATTTAATTGTTGAAAAACAGCCTCTGTACACCAGAAACAACCGTTAGCAAAAGTAGCTATATCCAGTTTATTATTATTTTCCATTTTTATATTTAATTATTAGTAAAGTCCATCGCAAAGATGCAAAAATTGAAAGTAACCTGATGAATAAAAGCATTTCCTTTGTGCATATTACCAGCTTATTTTCTTAGTTGCAAAAATCGCTAAAAATTCTTGCCAAATAAAATGCATCTATCTTATGCGTACTTTTATTAAAATAAAAAATTTCGTACTTATCAACAAATGAAACTTTTTCCACCATCTCCGCCACATCAATTGGAGTTTGATAAAATTAAAATTTTACTCGCGGCACATTGCCGCTCAGAATATGCACGCAAAAAAGCGGATGACTTGCGAATTCATACCCGCAAAGAATTTATAGAGCCTCAATTGCTGCAAACAAATGAATATAAATTATTGTTTCAAAATTTCCTGTATTTCCCTGACGATGCAGTTTTAAATCTTTCAAAAGAATTGAGATTATTGAGCATTGATTCTTCTGTACTTACCGGTGAACAATTTTTACAAATAAAAAAATTAGCCAATGCAATACAACAAATATTCCGCTGGTTTTCGCCTGACCGTAAGATAGCCTACCCTACAC
>DATCMY010000451.1:0-5506 GCA_036565505.1 Hanamia sp. | reverse complement strand
GAGCGACTAAGGGTAAAGAAATGGTAGCTGGTTCTTTGTCTAGTTGTTCGATGTCCATCTTAATCAATAAAAAAATCAAAAGGAACAACTGATTAATTATAAATAATGCTTTGTCTATATTTTTTTCTTAAGTTTTGAAAGGAGCCGCCTTTTGTGATTTTAAGAGAAGATGCCATCAAATTTTATTCCTAAATTTATTTATATTATATTAATTGCTTATTTAATTATTGATTTTATTTAATTTTTTACTAAGATTTTCATTGATTGCCTCCAGAAATTCTTCTGTGTAAAGATAGTCGGTACCGTGAGAAACCTTATTGCCACTGATACACACGGAAAGGTCTTTAGTCATTTTACCACTTTCTACAGTTTCTATACATACTTCTTCGAGCGAATTTGCAAAGTGAATTAATTCTTGATTATTGTCGAGTTTTCCTCTAAAAGCCAATCCTCTTGTCCATGCAAAAATGGAGGCAATGGGGTTTGTTGAGGTAGGATTTCCCTTCTCATATTCCCGGTAATGCCTCGTAACTGTGCCATGTGCGGCTTCAGCTTCCATAGTTTTGCCATCAGGGGTTATTAAAACTGAAGTCATCAATCCTAATGAACCAAATCCCTGGGCTACGGTATCACTTTGTACATCACCATCATAATTTTTGCAGGCCCAGATAAAATTGCCATGCCATTTTAAAGCGCTGGCCACCATATCATCAATTAAACGGTGTTCGTAAGTGATGCCCGCATTATCAAATTGTGTTTTAAATTCATTATCAAAGATGGTTTGAAAAATATCTTTAAACCGTCCGTCATATTTTTTGAGAATAGTATTTTTTGTAGAAAGATAAAGGGGCCATTTTTTGCTTAAAGCCATATTAAAACAACTTCTTGCAAAACCTTCGATGCTTTCATCTGTATTATACATAGAAAGTGCTACACCATCTCCTTTAAAATTATATACTTCAAAAGTTTGAGGTTCGCTACCGTCTTCAGGAGTAAAGGTCATGGTGAGTTTTCCTTTTCCTTTTATAACGGCATCCGTGGCGCGGTATTGATCGCCAAATGCATGACGGCCGATAATGATGGGGGCTGTCCAGTTACTTACCAAACGGGGAATATTTTGCATTACAATGGGTTCGCGAAAAACAGTGCCATCGAGAATATTCCTGATAGTTCCATTGGGGCTTTTCCACATTTGTTTTAAATTGAATTCTTTTACTCTTGCTTCATCAGGAGTAATCGTTGCGCATTTAATTCCAACGCCATATTTTTTTATAGCATTAGCGGCGTCTACTGTAACCTGGTCGTTTGTGGCATCACGATGTTCAATACCCAGATCAAAATATTTTATATCAACATCTAAATAAGGAAGTATCAATTTATCTTTAATAAATTTCCAGATGATACGTGTCATTTCATCTCCATCGAGTTCTACTACAGGATTTTCTACTTTAATTTTTGTCATTTTAATTTTTTATATATTTTTAGTGATTATGTTTTTAATTTTTATTGCCTCTTTACTTTTGCCATTAGGCATTTGTCCTTTGTTTAAGGTGCATTTTCAAAATGTTCAAATTTAGTAAGTGCAAACCACATTTTTTGAATTTCAATTACCACATTTTTTTCATTCTAAATTTCAGGTTATCCGTTTTTCCTGTATTTGAATTTAATTCAAATATCCTAAACCTTAATGAGCTGCCTTTACCTACAAATGCTTGATAATTTCATCTCCAAATTCACTGGTCTTCAGCAAAGTTGCTCCCTTCATTAAGTTATAAAAATCAATTGTTACTGTTTTGTTTCGAATGGTTTTTCCTACCGCATTTGTAATCAATTCCGCTGCATCTCTCCAGCCCATATACTCAAGCATCATTACACCGCTTAAAATTAAGGAAGAGGGATTCATACTGTCAGTATCGGCAAATCGGGGGGCAGTGCCATGTGTAGCTTCAAACACTGCATGGCCGGTTAAGAAATTAATATTGGCGCCGGGAGCAATACCGATGCCGCCTACCTGCGCCGCGAGTGCATCACTGATGTAATCGCCGTTTAAATTTAAGGTGGCGATGATGGAATAATCCTGCGGAGCCAGCAAGGCCTGTTGTAAAAAATTATCGGCTATGGCATCTTTAATAATTACTTTTCCTCCTACTACTGCAATACGCATATCTTCATCGGCAACTGCTTCGCCCCGCTCTTTTTTGGTAGCTTCCCATTGGTTCCAGGTATAAACTTCATTTGGAAATTCGCGAACAGCTAATTCATATCCCCAATTTTTAAAAGCGCCTTCTGTAAATTTCATGATGTTGCCTTTGTGTACAATGGTTACCGATGGTAATTTGTTGGCGATGGCATGTTTAATAGCGGCTCGTATCAATCTTTCAGAACCTTCCTTACTTACTGGTTTTATTCCCAGCGATGATGTTTCAGGAAAACGAATATTTTTTACATGGAGCTCGTTTTGTAAAAAGGTTAATAATTTTTTTGCTTCCGGAGTGCCTGTCATGAATTCGATACCCGCATAAATATCTTCCGTGTTTTCCCTGAAAATAACCATGTGCACTTTTTCCGGTTGCCACATAGGAGAAGGTACTCCTTCAAAATATTTGATAGGGCGCAGGCAAACATACAAATCAAGTTCCTGCCGCAAAGCCACATTCAGGCTGCGTATGCCGCCACCAACAGGCGTGGTAAGCGGTCCCTTTATTGATAATAAATATTCCTTTAATGCATCCATTGTGGCTTGCGGCATCCACTCACCTGAATGGTTAAACGCTTTTTCTCCTGCCAGAGCTTCAAGCCAGTTAATTTTCTTTTTTCCATCATAGGCTTTTTTTACCGCGGCATCAAAAACGCGTACACTCGCTTTCCAGATATCGGGGCCTATTCCATCTCCTTCTATAAATGGAATTGTTGGTTGATCCGGTACATTCAGTATTCCATTTTCCCCCATTGAAATTTTATCTTTCATATTATTTTTTTTGTGGCACGAATTTTTTTAGACGAATTACACGATTTGAACCTTACCTAATCAGTGATGGACTTCGTTATTATTTGTATATAATTCGTGTAATTCGTGCTTTTAATTCGTGTTATTTTATTTAATAGACAAAGAGCAGTTCACCCACTCATTATCAAAACTAACCCCTTCATATTTTTTATAAAAATTAATAGCTGGTTCGTTCCATTCCAGCACTTGCCAAACAATGCCATTCAGTTTTTTTTCTTTCGCTTCTTTTATTAATTGGTCAAATAATAATTTACCGATTCCTTTGCCACGAAACGGTTCATTCACTAAGATATCTTCCAGGTACATTCGTTGGCCTTTCCATGTGGAGTAACGGATATAATATAAAGCAAAGCCAACCACCACCTGGTTTACTTCTGCTACAAATGCATGCCAAACAGGGTTTTTACCAAAACCACTTTCTACAAAATGGTCAAATTTAACTGTAACTTCATGAGGCGCCTTTTCATAAACAGCCAATTCGTGAATTAAATTCATCATCGGTCGGCAATCTTCTTTTACAGCTCTTCGTATCTTAATTTCCATTTATTTTGTCGTCTTAATTTTCAATTTTCAATTTTTAATTCTTGGTAGCCTGTTCCAGATCATCCAAAATATCCTCTACATTTTCTATACCAACACTCATTCTTATTAATCCATCTGTAATGCCATATTGCTCTCTTTTTTCTTTTGGCACTCCATAATGCGTCATAGATGCGGGGTGCGATAAAAGTGTATCGCAACTGCCAAGGGAAACTGCACGCACACACATATTTAGGTTGTTAATAAATTTTTTCCCTGCTTCAAGTCCACCTTTCATTTCGAAACTTAACATTGGCCCGGGATGTTTCATTTGTTTTTGGGCGGTAGCAAAATCTGAGTGAGAGTGTAACCCTAAATAATTTACTTTATTGATAGCGGTATGTTGTTCAAGGAATGTGGCCACTTTCATCGCATTGGCGCAATGCCTTTCCATCCTTAGTTCCAGCGTTTTCATTCCTTGTGTAAGTAGAAATGCATCAAATGAATTACCGTTTCCTCCCAATAAGCGATGTACTTTTTCCATGCGCCCATTCATTTGTTCAAGGTCTTTACCTACAAGCGCTCCGCCGATAGCAGTGCCATGCCCGTTCAAAAATTTGGTAGTGGAATGAACTACAAAATCAACTCCATATTTAAAAGGTTGCTGCAAATAAGGTGTGGCAAAAGTATTGTCTACCGCTACTATGAGATTGTATTGCTTTGCAAGTTTAGTTAGCTCCTCAATATCTACACATTGAATAGTAGGATTGGCAGGGGTTTCCAGGTAGAGCATTTTTATTTTAGGATCATTCCTTAACGCTTCTTCTGCTTTGTTCAAATCCCTAAGATCAACTATGATTGCTTCTATTCCTAATGGTGGTAATACTTTATCCATCAGTTCCTGCGAGCCACCATATAAAGAATAATGCGATAAAATTTTATCGCCGCTTTTTAAAGTGCCCAGCATTAAAGTGCTTATGGCGGCCATTCCGCTTGCATGTAGGGATGTTTTTAATTGTAGTGGTTCACCATTTTGCGTAAGGCCAAAACTCTCCAGGGCTGCAATTTTTTCTTCTGCTTCCTTCATTGTCGGGTTTCCCCAGCGGCTGTAGATATATCCTTTTTCTTCACCGTTAAAACGGCGCATACCTTGCTCAGCAGTATCAAAAACATAAGTGCTGCTTGCGTAAATGGGTGTTAAATGCGCATAATTTCCTTCAGTTTCATGCCCGCTGTGGATGGCAGTAGAGCCAAAACCTTTTAATTGTTCTTTTTTTGATGACATTTTCTAATTTAATAAATCCGAAATTAAGAATGACGCAAAAGTAGGGAAAACATGAAAGGGTTGAGAAGGATATTATCAGAGGTGTTACTTTATTCATTTTACTTGCCAACTGGCGCAGGTTCTTAAGCAGTATGTAAGTTTATTCGGGTACTATGATGTCTCAACAAAATACTATTGAATTGGCGGAGATAGTTGTTTATCCGCAATAAACATCCTTTTTAATTATATTTGAAAAACGGGCATCAATAATCAATTGGGATACTTACATCAATGATGCAATTAAACTAATTTGCGAAGCCAATACAAAAGCGGACAAATAAAAAATGAACGGAGAATCTTTAAATATACAACAGGATAACCTGGAAAAACTGAAAGAACTATTTCCTGATATGTTTTCAGAAGACAAAATAGATTGGGAAAAACTAAAAGCGACATTTAGCGGCGATATTAATTTTGCCAACGAACGCTATGTATTGAACTGGGCGGGCAAGGCAGATGCTTTTAAAACTTTGCAAATACCCACTACCGCTACCTTAAAACCTATACCGGAAGAATCCGTGCATTTTGATACTACCCAAAACGTTTTTATTGAAGGGGAAAACCTGGAAGTGCTGAAAGTATTGCAGAAAGCCTATTACGGAAAAGTAAAGTGCATCATTATAGATCCGCCTTACAATACCGGTAACGATAGTTTT
>DATCMY010000450.1:0-7315 GCA_036565505.1 Hanamia sp. | reverse complement strand
TTTTAAAATAACAATATAGAAAAGAACCGGTTGATACTTTGTACCCAATAGCAAATTACGGAGACATCGGTCAACTCAAAAGTATACCGCAAAGCCCGGAAAGATAATTTTAATGCGGGGCTTTATAAGGGGGCTTTTCGGATACTTTTCTATGTGTTGTAGGCAATAAAAAGCGATGCGTAATTTAACAATTGGATTATTCTATTTTATAATTGTAGGAGGCTGCAAAACGTATTCATATTTTACTAGCTCAAACAACCTCTTAAATAAGGACTGTCAAGTGTATTTAATTGATGGGACAGAAATTGATGGAAAACTAACAATTCAATTTGAGGCTGGACAGGACAATGGCAGATACCTTAAAATTCAGACAGGTAGTGACGCAGAAAGGAAAGTATTTATTACAGATATAAAATATTACAAATACAATAACGATTATTATTTTCCAAAAGAATTAAATCTTGAAGCGTATGAAATTCCCAATAGATACAAAGTTTATACACCAAACGTTAATAATCTTTTGTTTTTAAAAAGGTTGACAAAAGAAGGTGCAAAAATTCAACTTTTCCAATTGTTCAGATCACGAATCAATTCAACGGATGGTACAGATCAATATGACTATTATATATCTTTTAATAATGAGAATAGATTTTTGACATGGAGTATTCGAGGCAGTAAATTTTTCCCGAATTTTGAAGAAAAGATGAGCAAAATTGTATCTGATTGTCCTTCATTAGTAGAAAAGATTAACCAAAAGATGCATGGCTATTCTGTTAAACAAATTTCAGTTGATGGGAAAAAGTATGAGGTAATAAGAAAAATAATTGACGAATACAATAGCTGTAAGTAGGCTACTGAATACTGCTGCCAACATTAAGAACAATAGCCGAAAGCCCCGCATAAAAAGATTTGCGTCGGTGAACCACCAAAGAATTTAAATAGTTCAATAATAAAAGATAAGAAAAATTACTTTTCAAAAGAACTAACGTATTTTACGTTTAAATATAATTGTTGCGGGCCACGCTAAAATAACCTTCAATATGAAACCCTTCTCTACTTTCTTCTGGAGAATTACTTCGGCTCATTTGATCTCCTATTTTTTCGCTGGTGTATTTGCCTATCAATTTTTAAACTATAACCAGTTGTTTGAATCTCCGCCGTATTCAAGCTTTATGAAACCACTAAATTCACCGGCAGTGGCGGCAGGGCCTGCGTTACAATTAATAAGGGGACTTATTTTTTCTATTGCGCTCTGGTCATTTAAAGATACATTCCTGTATACAAAATATGGCTGGTTAAAGCTTTGGGGCCTTTTAATTGGGTTGTCAATTCTCTCAACAACAGCCGCCGCACCCGGTTCGGTTGAAGGATTTATTTATACGACAATCCCTTTTGAAAAACAAATTATTGGATATGTTGAAGTAATTCCCCAAACCATGGTTTTTTCTTTAATCGTTTGTTATTGGTACCAACAACCTAAAAAAGCATGGAATATAATTTCAATAGTTTTGGTTTCAATTATTTTGTTATTCAGTATTCTGGGCATGGTTATTCCAAGGCAATAATGATGCAGGAAAGCACGGGCGCATACAATGCATTGGTTTCAATTAATACCAATTGCCTCGTTTTGCCGAATAGGGCAATGGGAATGAAAAAAGATTAAAATCGAAACACTTCAGATTGTCTTCAGAATTGGTTTTTATGTTTGAGTACCATTCTAAAAAACTTCCTATTATGAAAAAAATATTAATCATTTGTACGGTCTTGATTTTATCAAAAGGAAACTTATTTGCCCAGTCATCAGGATATCACCTGGCCGATAGTTTTCATATCGCAAGCACGGGTTGGTGGGATTACATAGCTGTTAATAAAAACAAATTATATGTATCGCACGGCACCCAGGTAAATATTCTTGATAAAAAGACCGGCGATTCTCTTGGCGTAATTCCAGATACTAAAGGTGTGCATGGCATTGCCTTTGTTAATGCGCTGAATAAAGGATATACCAGCAATGGAGGTTTGAATAATGTAACTGTATTTGACCTTACTACCAATAAGATATTAAACCAGGTAGCAACGGGCGAAAATCCTGACGCTATTTTTTATGATGATTATTCAAAAAGAATAATTACGTGTAATGGTAGAAGTAATAGCCTTTCAATAATTGATCCTTCAACAGATAAGGTGACAGGTACCATAGCTTTGAGCGGTAAACCCGAAACAGCGGTAAGCGATGGCGCGGGCAAAGTATTTGTAAATATTGAAAATAAAAGTGCGATAAGTGAAATAGATATTAAGAATTTGAAAGTTGAAAACACATGGTCTATTGCGCCGGGAGAATCTCCGTCGGGCCTGGCGATCGACCGCAAAACAAAACGATTATTTGCGGGCTGCGAAAACAAAATGCTGGTGGTATTAAATGCTGAAAACGGAAAGGTAGTGAGCACACCTGCCATTGGTAATGGATGCGATGGTACCGCATTTGACCCTAAATTAAATTATGTGTTTTCATCAAATGGCGAAGAAACGCTTACCGTAATTAAAGAAATCTCAAAAGATAAATTTGAAGTTTTAGAAAACGTGCCAACAAAAAGAGGTGCAAGAACAATGACGATTGACCCCGAATCTCATACAGCCTATTTACCCACTGCCAATTTTGGACCTGCTGTAAATGGCGAAAGACGACCACCTATGATCCCCGGTAGTTTCCAGGTTTTAGTAGTGAAGAAGAGATAGGAGTTTTTCCTTAGGACACCGTCCTTTAGATTTTTATTTTATAATTTTTTTCTTAGCAACGTATCCCCTTAGGGGACGTTGCGCTAATTATTAAGAGGTACTGTAAACAAACTTTTATTTGGTATTTTTATTTTGATTTCGTCTCAGGCTATCACTTTATGCTGCGGAAATTCAATTGTAAACGATGTGCCTTCATTTGGTTTACTGATAAAGCTAATAGACCCATTAAGCAATTCTACATATTTCTTTACAATGGTAAGTCCTAAACCTGTGCCTTTTATGTGTTCTACATTTTTCCCCCGAAAGAATTCAGTAAACAAATTCTTTTGATCATCCTCCGGAATTCCAAGGCCAAAATCTTTTACAGTTATTGTAATCCGGTTATTGGTAAATGATGATGTAAGTTGTATTACTTTTTCATTGGGAGAATATTTGCTGGAATTTGAAAGCAGGTTTAATAATATGTTTTTCAATATTTTTTCCGGCAGTTCAATTATTGCGCCGCCATTATGGTTATATTCAATGTGCTGATTTTTTTTACTTATCATTCCATCTATTTCTTCAATTATTGTTTCAAAAAATTCAGGCAGGTTAAAAACGGTACTTTTTGCCTTAACAATTCCCTTTTTTAATTGTGCCAGTGAGAGAAAATCATTAAGAATATCTGTGAGATTCTTTACGGAAGAATTAATACGGCCTAGATGCTTTAACCTCTTTTCCTGCTGTTCTGTTTCTGTATACATCTCTATTAAGGAAGCGCTGGAAAGAATGGTAGATAATGGTGTGCGAAACTCATGTGAGGTCATAGAAACAAAATTGGATTTCATTTCATTCAATTCTTTTTCCCGGTTAAGCGATTCAGTAAGTTCCAAAGTCCGTTCTTTTACTTTTACTTCAAGTTCTTCCTGAAATTGTATTTGTTGTGTTACATCTATTAAAACGAATTGAACTATATTATTTTCAGAATTCTTTTTTGCAAATAGCCTGATCCAAAAGTGGGTTCCATCCAATTTTTTCATTTCCTGCACCGAGCTTCTTATTTCGCCTTTTTCTTTCAGGGTTTCTAAGTTTTTTTCTAAAGCCGATGGATCTACAACATGATCATGAGCATCATAATTTCTCAAAAAATCCCCTTTCGATTTGTAACCGAAAAGCTCTACACTAACATCATTTACCTCAATTATTTTGAATGTATTAATGTCAGTAGTAAACATGGCTACCAGCGTGTTTTCATATAAATTTCTGTATTTTTCTTCGCTGGCCTGCAGTTCATTGTACGATAGTATTTGTTGTGTAATATCTATTAATACTACCTGGGCTAAAGTTTTTTCAGCATTTAGTTTAATAAATACCTTGGCCCAGAAGTGAGTGCCATTGAGTTTTTTCATCTGCTGTACCCTGTTCTTTATTTCGCCTTTTTCTTTTAAAATTTTTGCACTTTCTTCTTTATCCGAAATATTTACAAAATGAGCGGATGACTTATAATTATCTATAAAATCTTTTTTTGATTTGTATCCGAAAATCTGAACACCCTTGTCGTTGACTTCAACCACTTTTAATGTTTTCATTTCAGTTGTTAATATTGATACTACTGAATTTTCAAACATATTCCGGTATTTTTCTTCACTGGTTTTAAGCTCTTCAAAAGAAATAATGCGTTGTGTAATATCCGAACTTATCGTCTTGTATTTATAGGGTTTGCCTTGTTCATTCATGAAAGGAATTATGGTGGTATCCTGCCAAAATATGGTTCCGTCCTTAGCTTTATTTCTAATATCGCCTTTCCAAATTTTCCCGTTGCCAATAGTTGTCCAAAGATTGCGTATAAACTCTTTAGAATGAAAGCCTGAGTTAACAATGCGGTAATCCTGTCCTATCAACTCCTCTTTAGTATATTTTGAAATACTGCAAAAATTATCATTAGCATGTAGAATAATTCCTTTTTGATCGGTTATGGTTACTATGCTGGAATCATCTAATGTAAACTCATAATCCGGAATATCTTTATTTAAAATTGTTGTGGATTCAACAGCCTTCTGTACAGGTTCATAATTAAGTTTTTGTATTTCAGTTTCTGTTTGTTCCGTTTGAAGGCGGATAAAAGACGTTACGTCTTCTGCCCGGTGAATGATGTAAACCACTTCGTTTTTCGCATTAAGTACCGGCTTGTTAACTGGGAGCCAGTATCTTTCTTCATAGGTTCCATCAGGCCTGCGTATATCGTATCTCTGCACAGCCATAGGGTGTGTGGTCTTATTATTTAGAACGAAGTTCATTGACGAAATAATATTGGAAAATGCATTTGCTGTAGCGTTATCCGGATTGTCGGGATATAAATCGAACAAAAATCTTCCTATAATTTCTTCCCTCTTAGTGAAGGTTGCTTTTGCATAAGCATCGCTTACGGCATGAATGGTTAGATCTGGTAAAAGCACAAGAAATAAATCTGAACCGGATTCAAATAAAGCCATGACATCTATTTCCTTTTCTAAATACGACATTTATGTAAAATTCAATTATTTTACGGAAATTTATTTTTTTAAATACTTAAAGTGTTGCTCGGGGTTAGCTTTCCATAGCCGATAAGCCATCCATTTATGATCTATTATAATCAAAGGGCTCTGGGAAATTAATTAAATTCCATTGCAATTTAAGTGTGAATTGCCATAGATAGCAATAATCAGATTAAAAAATACTTATAAATCTGATGTTAAAATGATGCTTGCCTGATGGGTATTTTGTCGAGTAAAGCCAATTAACAATCTAAGAATTTTTTTATATAGTTGATTTAATACTTACAGATTAGAAGCTGATTTTAACCCTTCAGTGATTACGGGGGTTTTATCCTTCACTGCCACCAAATCTTCAATGCTTACCGTAATAGGTATAACGCCCACCTGCACTATGGCTTTCTTTCCCCGGATATTGGTTACTACACCTACCTGCCGGTTGGCCTTCATAATTACTTTGTCGCCCTGCTTTACAGGCTCATTCGTTTCTATATATTTTGTGTCAATTTTCTTTTGCTTCTTTTGCAGTATTTGTGTTTCGGGTTGTTTAAAAAGTAATGCCTGCATCATTTTTATTACTTTGCTTTTATCATCGGTCTTTTTCCACTCTATTAAAATGGATTTTAGTTTGCGGTCCATTTCTTTCAGGTAAACATATTTTGCTTCGTTCATCTGATTTTGCTCTTTTAATAATTCTACCTGCTGCAGGTGTTTTTCTTTATGAATCACCTGTTGCATTTCCCTGTGCAACTTTTCATTTTCTTTTATCAGTTGAGCCAGTTTCTTTTTTTCTATTTGTACCTCCTGCAGGTCCTGCTCGGTACTGTTCAATAATTTATCGAGGCTGAAATGGTTTTCATCAACCAGTTGCCTTGCTTTATTTATTAAGTGATGTGGCAGGCCTATGCGTTCCGCAATAGAGAAAGTGTAGGAACTGCCCGGCTTCCCGACGATTAATTGGTAAAGCGGTTTTAAATTCTTTTCATCAAAAGCCATTGCGCCATTGATGATGCCGTTTACTTTATTGGCCATCACTTTCAGATTCAGGTAATGGGTAGTTACCAAACCGAGGGAATGTTTCTTTGCCAGTTCTTCCATGATCACTTCCGCGAAGGCTCCGCCGAGGTTAGGGTCGCTGCCACTGCCCAGTTCATCTATGAAAAACAAAGTTTTCCCATTGGCGTTCTCCATAAAGTATTTCATATTGATGAGGTGCGATGAATAAGTGCTCAATTCAAATTCGAGGCTTTGCGTATCACCGATATGGATCATCAATTGTTTAAAAATACCAAATTCACTGTCTGGGCTACACGAAACCAGTAAACCGCTTTGCAGCATCATTTGCAAAAGCCCGGCGGTTTTTAAAGTAACTGTTTTGCCGCCTGCATTGGGTCCGCTGATCACCAGGATGCGGTTCTTGTCATCTAAAGAAATATTAACGGGGATGGTAGGCTTTTTTAATTTTTCATTATAAATAAAGAGAAGAGGATGCACCGCATTTGATAATTTTATAAGTGCTTTATCATGTAGCGCCGGTAGGTTGCCATTGTATTCCAGTGCCAGTTTTGCTTTTGCTCTTATAAAATCATATTCGCCTATAATATTGTGATAGATGCTTAGAAGGGAATGGTAGGCCCGCATTTTTGAAGTGAGCTTTTGCAGTATCACATACACTTCTTTTCGTTCATCATTCTCCAAAGAAAAAATATCATTATTAAGATGAGTAGTTTCTTCCGGCTCAATAAAGGAAGTGCGGCGGCTATCGCTTTCTCCATGCAGAATTCCTTTTATCATTCTTTTCTGCTCTGCGAATACGGCCAGCACCCGCCTGCCGTTGATAAAACTTTCTTCAATATCGGCCAGGTAGCCCTGCTTTTTCATTTTACTCACAATACGGTCAAAAACTCTTTTAAGTTCATTTCTTTTTTTATATAAAGACATTCTTATTGCCGCAAGATTTTCCGAAGCGCTGTCTTTTACAATGCCATATTCATCTAATATTTCATCTACCATTTCGCCAATGCTTTTTTCAAAATAAGTTTCTTCAATTATTAAAGCGAGTGTAGGGT
>DATCMY010000449.1:0-12858 GCA_036565505.1 Hanamia sp. | reverse complement strand
CTATTGTTGACGCTCACGTAAACAAAGATGAATCTATCCTTATAACGGATGAACGGTTGGGATATACGAAATTAAAAGATGAATCTTCACACGTTATTATTAATCATTTATCAGGCGAATATGTTAGAGGCGCATTTCATACAAATACAATCGAAGGCTTTTGGTCTCAATTAAAAAGAACAATTAAAGGAACTCATATTCATGTTTCAAAAAGACATTTACAAAAATATGTTGATGAGGTGGCTTTTAGATATGAACACAGGAATAAACAAGATGAAATGTTTGAAACTATTTTGAGCCACGTTGTTTAAGGAGAAGTATCGCGCATGATACCTGTTAAGTATAAAAAGAGATATATAGCAACTACTACGATTATGGCAGTTGCCCATTGTAAATAAAATCTTGCCTTTTTATTTTTTATTTTCAATCTATCTTTTTACTGCTTTTTTTAAAGTTTTTTCAAATAGTTTTTTGCCGTTATTATTAAGTTCCTTACCTTTCATATACTTATTGTAATTCGCATCTAATTGTGTAGGTGTTAGTCGTTCTTTCTTTTTGGTTTTCATAATTAATTGTTTAATGGCTCTGCATAATAACTATACTTTACATCTTTATATTGAATATTAACTCCTGTAATGCCTTTGTCTGATGTAAAGATAATTCCTATCATTTTAATACCATTTTGATCTATCATATAATTTTCGGTACATAAAGTAGGATTTGTTTCAGAGATTGGATGCTGACTTATAAATTCTATTAAATCATAGGATTGATTAGGATTATATAAACTTAAACGCTTTAGTTCAGTATTATAAACTATTAAAGTATTACTCGCGGTTCTATGAGGAATAGTATCATTGGCGTAATATGTAGTAAGTAAAATACATCTTGCCTTATAAATTTGGGATGAGCTAAATAAACAACAACATACTCCACATAAGGTTAAAAATAAGATTCTCATAAAATATTTTTATGCCAATTATTCATTAATGACTGATTATGTAAAAATAAGGTAATATTTGTAAAAAATATATTTTATGGAATTGCAAAAAAATGAGAAAATGACACTCTCCCTATTAGTTAATATTCAATCAGAATTATTAACAATAAAGGATTACATTTTGAAATCTATTGAAATAGTTGGAGAAGGGACAAAAGAAGAAAGAGCAAAAAAACTTATAGAAAACTATGAAGAAGATAGAAAGTATTATCAGAAATCAATAATTGCATCACTAAAAAATAACTTTGATGAAAGTTTAGGAAGCATTAATGATTTACTTAACAATCTTTAGTTTTTTATTTTTTAAATCTGTACGCCAACAATTAGATATTTCAGAAGGGATAAAGGAACTTTCATATAACGGTTTCTTATATAATTCATCTAAAAACACTAATAGCACCTCATCTCCAATTTGTGTATCATTTTTTATTTCATTTCCTGTTTCTTTATTTTTGGTTTTATTGTTCATATTTATAAATATTAAAATGAAATTTTTAAAAATTGGTATAAGTAGTGAAGCATGTAAAACAAGCACTGCTCCAAAAGATTTAGCTCCAAGTTATTCTATTCATTTTATAACATCTTGCGAAGGCGAAAAAGTAAAATGGAATGATTCAGTTGAACAAGATGCTGTTAATTTGATTGTAAGGTGGGAATTAACACTTGCACATGATAATGGCTTCAAAGTTTGGTATAAAATACGTAGCCAACATTATAGAATCCATGATAATGAAATACCTCCACTTGATACTGATATTATAAATGTTATTAAAGAATCATATTTAGATTTTAGAACATTCTTAGAAAAAGAAAATGAAGACACTAACCTTTATAATTTGGATTCTGATTTGATTTCTCAAACTCTTCTAAAGTTAAAGGCAGCATGTAATTCTTGACTGGTCTCAAAACGTTAGTTCAAGCTATGCCCTTTAGGGCAAGGCTTTAGCTTCTACAAATCTAACTAAATTTGGAGATGGAAAATATACGAAAAGGAAGCCATAGTATCCATCAATTGCATGTTCATTTGGTTTGGAGTACTAAGTATCGTTATGAAGTTTTACGTGGTGATATTCAAATACGTTGTAGGGATTTAATTCGGCAGACTTGTGACACATTGGATATTCAAATATTAAAAGGTGTGGTAAGTAAGGATCATGTACACTTGCACCTTAGTTATCCCCCTAAATTGAGTATAAGTGTTATCCTAAAGCGTTTAAAAGGGCGTAGTGCAAAAATATTATTGTTAGAGTATTCAGAATTAAAGAAGCGATACTGGGGTGGACATTTATGGGGTATCGGTTATGGCGCATGGAGTACTGGAAATATAACAGATGAAATGATACAAGAGTACTTAAATCATCACAAAGAAGGCCCTAATAGTGATCAGAATTTTATTCTTGAGTAGTTTTAATGAACTTTAGTTTAAAGTTTTTAATGGGCTTTAGCCTACACTCAAATGACTTTCAGTCACTGCTTTCAACCTATGGGTTTTTAACCCATAGTATTTTGAGTTCTACTCTAAAACTACTTATTACCTCTCCATGTTTGTAATCACTTAATTTACGATTAGGGTCGGCTAATTTTACTGTGGAAGTAATAATAGAAGTGTAAACTTTTTCTTCACGTTTTTCATTTATTTCATTATTCATTTTAAGAAAATCTTCCCGAACTGAAAGTGTAAAAAAATGATGTGTAGTAAATTCCCAGTTCGGGAAGAAAACTTATTTTTAATTAGAATTTAAAAAATATGTCTTGACTACACATACACCTAATTTAAATAATACTCTTTTGGAAAATCAAATCTCTACTCTGATTAATCACCTTCAGCATGTAGGCATTCCAGTTACAGATATGGCTGTTTCTCTAGCTTTTTATAACCGGCTTGGCTTTGAAAATGTGATGCAGTCGGCATTTACATCAGAAGGAGAAGCCGGTACCTGTATCATGATGAAAAACAATAGCGTAATTATAGAATTGTACCAGATGCCTGAACAACAATTAGCGGAAGTGAGGAAACGTAAGAACGGACATATCGATCATATTGCATTTGATGTAGATGATATTGACAGTTCGTTTACTGCGTTAAAGAATGCTTCTTTTGAAATAGTTGAGGAACAACCAGTATTTCTTTCCTTTTGGAAAAACGGCTGTAAGTATTTTAACATCATAGGCCCGGATGGTGAGCGGTTAGAGTTTAACCAGATTTTATAATAAACCTTTTACTCAAAGGAAATCATTAAAATGGGTGCTTCCATTTTTTGGTTAAAGAATAATGCAGATACTTACCGCATTGTGTACAAATATTAACCAGGTTGTAATATGAAAAAATAACCGGATGTCATCAATCATTTATTCTTTTGGTACAAAACTTGCCCGTTGTACAATAAATATCCGCACACAAATGAAACGAACCTTTTTATATGCCAGCGTTATTTGTTTATCGCTTTTTGTAAGTCTTATTTCTTTTTCTCCTGATAAAAATGCAAACATTGTTCAAGATGTTTTAAACCAAACCAATCAATTTAGAAAATCTAAAGGCTTATCTCAATTAATTATGCTGAATGAACTAAATGTAATTGCTCAAAAGCATAGTGCAGATATGGCCAGGGGCCGCACAGGGTTTGGGCATGGCGGTTTTGCGCAAAGAAATGTGATGGCAAATGATAGTGTCAGGCATCTTCATAGTTTTGCAGAAAATGTTGCTTATGGCCCTACGTCAGGTAAGCAGGTAGTAACTATGTGGGAAAATTCACCAGGCCATCGCCGCAATATGCTTGGCCATTATAAATACATAGGTATTGGTATTGCAAAAGATAGCCATGGCCGCATCTTTTATACAGAGTATTTTGCAGGTTAAAATATTCCTATTCCTTAATGATGATTAACCAGCAAGTCAATTACTATTACGAATATCATCATAATAATAATTGCTAAAATCCATTGCCTGGTAGCCTTATTTACAGCCATTGACTAAATTTATGAATGAACCAGTTTTTAATTAATTGTGTAAGCAGGCAATAACAAAAAAGGATTGCTATCAGCCAAGGGAAAAAGCTTAAAGGAAGTGCCTGCATCTTGAATGCATCTGCAAAAGGTGAAAAAGGAATATAGATTCCTATTGCCATGATCAACGATGTTAAGGCCACTACAGGCGCTGTGGCCCAGCTTTGAATGAATGGTATCTTTTTGGTGCGTATCATGTGAATGATTAAAGTTTGTGATAACAAACTTTCAATAAACCAACCTGTCTGAAAAAAGTTTTGATGTTGAGGTGAATTGGCTTTAAATACAAACCACAATACTGCAAAGGTTATGTAATCAAAGATGGAACTGATGGGCCCGATGAAAATCATAAAACGCATGATGCCATTTGGGTTCCACTTTTGAGGTTTCTCTAAAAATTCTTCGTCCATCCTATCCCATGGAATGGATATTTGGGATATATCATATAGCAGGTTGTTCACTAAAATTTGGATAGGTAGCATTGGCAGAAAAGGCAGCAATGCACTGGCGCCAAGCATGCTGAACATATTTCCAAAATTACTGCTGGCCGTCATCTTAATGTATTTGATGATGTTGCCGAATGTTCTTCTGCCATAGATCACTCCCTTGCGAAGCACCATTAAGTCTTTTTCCAATAAAATAATATCGGCACTTTCTTTTGCAATATCCACGGCTGTATCTACTGAAATGCCTATGTCGGCCTCACGCAGGGCTGCCGCATCATTTATGCCATCTCCCATAAATCCTACAGTATGCCCTTTGGCTTGCAATAATTTTATGATTCTTGATTTTTGTATGGGGCTTAGTTTTGCCAGGATGCTTGTTTCACCAAGCTTTTGGGAAAGTTCCTCATCGCTTAATTGCGCTATTTCATTACCAAGCAATACGTGTTGAATAGGAATACCTACATCACGGCAAATCTTTTTAGCTACTATTTCATTATCCCCGGTTAATACTTTAATATTTATCCCCAGTTTTTGTAATCCTTCAATGGCGGGCTTTGCAGAGGGTTTGGCAGGATCGAGAAAACCAATAAAACCTGTTAGCACCATATTGCTTTCATCGGCCACAGAATAGGTAAGTGGCCTTTCGTCGTATTCTTTTATGGCGACCAGTAAAACACGTAATCCTTCTCCATTTAATTTTTTTGATGTGCTCAAAATAACTTTTCGCATGGCATCATCCATCGGCACAATTTTGTCGTTTTCTATGTGCAATTCCTTATCAGGCCCCGGGTCGAAAGCATGGGTACACAGATCAAGTATTTCTTCTACCGCACCTTTACAGATTAACAGGTGCTTACCACTTTCTTCTTCCAGTATCACACTCATTCTTCTCCGTTGAAAATCAAAAGGTATCTCATCTATTTTTTTAAATGAATCTCCAGCTTTCAGAAAGTGATGTACCTCTGCATGATCTAAAATGGCAACATCCAATAGATTTTTTAATCCTGTTTGATGAAAACTGTTGAGATATGCCCATTTCATTACTTCATCATCATCTTCCCCAAACACATTAAGGTGGCGCTCCAGCACAATCTTATCCATGGTCAGCGTTCCTGTTTTATCGGTACATAAGATGTCCATTGCACCAATATTTTGAATGGCATTCAGCCTTTTTACAATCACCTTTCTCTTACTCATATTTACAGCTCCCTTGGCCAGGTTGGCCGTAACAATCATAGGCAACATTTCCGGAGTAAGGCCTACCGCTATAGATATACCAAATAATAAAGCCTCTAACCAATTTCCTTTTGTAAAACCATTTATTAAAAAAACCAATGGCACCATTACCAGCATAAAACGGATAAGCAACCAACTCACTTTATTGATACCCTTGTCAAAACTTGTTTCTGCGCGCTTGCCTGAAATAGCTTTTCCGATAGAGCCAAAATAGGTAAGGTTGCCTGAGGTAACTACAATAGCAATAGCAGTTCCGCTCACCACGTTGGTGCCCATAAAACAAATATTCTCTAATGCTAATGGCGATTTCTTTCCGTCATCTGCTATTAAAAATTCCTTTTTTTCGACAGGCAACGATTCACCTGTAAGCATTGACTGGCTTACAAATAAATCTTTGGATTGAATAATACGGCAATCAGCGGGGATCATATCCCCGGCACTTAAAAAAACAATGTCGCCGGGAACCAGGTCAATAATATCTATTTCTTTTTTGCCATGTTCCTGCCTCAATACAGTAGCCGTGGTTTTTACCATGCTTTTTAATTGCTCAGCAGCACGGTTACTGGTAAACTCCTGCCAGAAGCGAAGTAAAGTACTTAATAACACCATTACACCTACCACTATTACGGTCTTGTAATCGGCCTCCCCGGGCGGCACAAGCAATACATCCATTATAAAAGAAATGATGGCCAGTATGATGAGTACAACAATAAACGGGTTCAGGAAGGCTTCAAATAATTGGACGTACCATGCCGGAGCTTTTTCATGGGCAATTTCATTGGGGCCATATATTTTTCTTTTGGCATCTACTTCACTTTCAGAAAGGCCATTGCTGCTGCTTTGCAGCAATTTTAAAAAAAAATCGCTATTGCCGGAAGATGCTTTTCGTAATTCAGTACCTTGAAAATCGGCCCCGTTTCCAAAGGTTTTTGTAAATGGAATTTTATTTTTTATTCTCTCCTTGATCGTTTCCATCTACTTCAATTTATCTGCATTAAAATTTTTGCAAATCTATTGCATTGAAAAGTTAAACGTATGCAAAAATGCGATGATTACACATCCTTTCTCAACACTTCCAATGGTGACCTGTTTAATAAACCCCTGCTGTTTGCCAACCCTGTTAATACTGTAAGCAAACAAACCAGCACAAACAAAACCAATACAGGAAGTAATTGCGGATGAAACGGCATATCGAAAGTATAATAGGCCAAAGCCCAGCTTGCTGCCAATGCCAGCATGATGCCGGTAAATGCGGCCAATGCACCGAGAAAGAAATATTCCAATGCCGTAATGGCAAATATTTGTTTACGGCTAGCACCCAAAGTGCGTAGCAAAACACTTTCTTGTAGCCGCTGGTATTTACTGATGAGCACAGAGGAAATCAATACAACGATTCCGGTAATAATGCTGAAGCCCGCCATGAAGCGGATCACAAAGCTGATCTTACTCATAAGATCGTCCAGCACATGAAGCACAAGGCCGAGGTCGATGATAGATACATTGGGATATTGCTTTACCATCGCCTGCTGAAAATGAGCAGAGACTTCCTGCGACGGAACTTTAGTGAGCAATACATGAAACTGCGGCGCTGCCTCTAGCAGGCCCTTTGGAAATACAATCAGGAAATTGGTTTGTATGCCTTTCCAGTTTACTTCACGCAGGCTTCCTAAAATGGTTTGCATTAAAGCTCCTTGCACATTGAAAGTGATGGTATCGCCAATATTTACATTGTTTCTTTTGGCATAGTTTTGCTCCATTGAAATGAAGGGAATATGTCCACTGTCTGCAGCGCCTGCCCATTTGCCTGCAGTTATTTTTTCAGAAGATGTTAATGAATCGCGGTAGGTAACACGGTATTCCCTGTTAAATAACCGGCGTGAAAATTTAATGGTGGTATCCTTTATAACCTGCGAGACAGTAATGCCATTCACAGCTTCTATATGCATATTCACAATGGGAATAAATTCCTTTACAGGTAAATTATATTGCTTTGCCAGGTTTGCTACGCCTTGCTTCTGGCTGGTTTGAATATCAAACAAAACGATATTTGGCTGATTAGGGCCAGACGATAAGGATACGCGATTGATCAATATAGATTGCACAAAGAACAAGGTGCAGATAAGAGCCGTACCCAGGCCGATAGAAGTGATAAGAATAGTGGTTTGATTATTGGGCCGGTATAAATTGGCCAGGCCCTGCCTCCACAAATAATTCCATGACGAAGGAAAGAAACGCCTTACCATCCACATCAGCATAAGGGCTATACCGGTAAGAATCAATAAAGCTGCTGCAATACCTGCGGTAAAAGAAAGCGCCTGTTTCCAGTTGTGCATTTGCATGTACGTAAATCCATACACGAAGATTACAATCAATACATACACCCCCCATTTTAAAGGATCTCTTTCACGCCGCGGTGGCTCATAAGAAGCGCGGATCGCATTGAGCGGGGAAATTTTCCGGATAGAAAGCAATGGTAATAAAGCAAACAAAACAGAAATGATAATACCTAAAGCCATTCCTTGCAAAACCGCGGACCATGAGATAGCAGTGGTGATGTTAACCGGGAGAAAATCTTTAATAATGAATGGCAAAAACTGCTGTATCACTATGCCTAGCGTGGCGCCTATAAAAGAGCCAATAAAGCCAATGCCAACAATCTGGATGAGATAAATCATAAAAGCCTGTGATGCCCTTACTCCAAGGCAACGTAAGATGGCTATGGCATTTACTTTTTCCTTTACATATACATGAACAGCACTGGCAACGCCGGTACAACCCAATAACAAAGCGATAAAACCTACTAAAGATAAAAACCTGGTAAGATCGCTAAAGGAGCGGCCCGTATCTTCCTTCTGTCTTTCAACTGTTTCATAATTAAGATCATTGGCTTCCAGCCTGAGCTTCCAGCCGTCCATCAATTTTTGTACATCAACTTTTTGGTTGAATTTAAAATAATAATGATAGCTGATGCGGCTTCCTTTTTGGGTCAAACCAGTTTGGTTAAGATATTGAAGTGGTATGTATACTATGGGTGCTATAGATGCAGAAAATCCTGTTTGGCCCGGCGCATTTAATAATTTGCCTGCAATAGCAAAAGTTACCTCTCCCACTTTTATTGAGTCGCCTGTTGTTGCACCGTATTGCAGCATTAATGTTTCGTCTACCAATGCCTGTTGCTGATTACGGAATGAAAGACCTGCTGATCCAGGTGAAGTTTCAATCGAACCATAATAAGGGAATTGGCCTTCAAGTGCCCGCACCTGTACTAATCTTGTACCGTTATTTTTTGTAAATAACACCATAGAAGCAAAGCTTCGTTCTTCTGATCTTGTGCCGCCAAGTGAATCAATTATGTTTTTAATTGTAGGCGTTGCCGGTTGATTGGAGGATATTTCAAGGTCGGCTCCCAGCAAAGTTGCAGCCTGGTTATTTACTTCATCATTCAGATTATTTCCCAAAGAATAAATGGCTACCAATGCAGCAATGCCTAAAATAACAGATGATATAAAAAGAAGCAGGCGCGAACGGTTTCTCCTGCTATCGCGCCAGGCCATTTGCACAAGCCAGGGAAAGTTAAATCCGTTATTATTACCAATAAGCCCTTTCTCTGTTGAAGTTATTTGGTTCATTACTGCAGTTTAAGATAATTAAATTCTGTTCTATCATCTAATGCTAAACGTTACACTCTTACTGTTGTGGGTTTATCAGATACAATCTTTCCACCCTTTAAACTTATAATGCGCTGCGTTCGTGCGGCAAGTTCGCCATCATGCGTTACCAGCAATAATGTGGTGCCGGCTTCTTTATTCAAATCGAAAATGAGGTTTACTATTAACGCACTCGTCTCTGCATCAAGATTGCCGGTAGGTTCATCTGCAAATAAAATGCGGGGCTTGTTAGAGAAAGCCCTGGCAATGGAAACACGTTGTTGCTCGCCACCACTGAGTTGTGCAGGATAATGATGGCTGCGATCGGCGAGCCCTACTTTATCCAGCAACTCCAATGACCTTGCTTTTACCTTCTTCTCACCCCTGAGTTCTAAAGGGACCATTACATTTTCAAGCGCCGTTAAAGTAGGCATCAATTGAAAGTTTTGAAAGATAAAACCTACATATTTATTTCTTACAGCAGCAAGCTGGTCTTCATTTAAATCTTCGAGGCGGTTATGATGCAATTCTATATTTCCCAGTGAAGACCGGTCCAGCCCGGCACATAAGCCAAGCAGCGTTGTTTTGCCACTACCAGATGGTCCAACAATAGATAAGGTAGAGCCAGCTTCTGCAGAAAAACTAATTTTATCCAGGACGGTTAAAACACTGTTCCCGCTTTTGTACGTTTTACTTACCTGCTGAAGATTAAGAATCGTTTCCATGTTGTTTGATTTAACTTGCTAAATTGATCCAATATAAGGATGGCATAATTTTTATAATAAAAAGTGGTACCGTTTAAAAATATTGCCTATAAAAATACCGGAATTCTTATTTTAAATTCGTGCAATTTTAAACTTTATCAACTATTTAATGAAAAAGACCCTATACTTTATTCCGCTGCTTTTATTGGCAGCAATAGTTAGTTGTAACAATAATAAGCAGGGAATAAACACAAAGCAACAGGAGGCTGAAAAAAATAATCCGGTTGTTGCTGCGACAAAAAAAGAAAAAACTATTCTATTTTTTGGCAATAGTCTTACTGCGGGTTATGGCATAGATCCATCTCAGGCTTTTCCTGCTTTGATTCAAAATAAGATTGACTCGTTGAAGTTAAATTACAATGTGATCAATGCAGGTGTAAGCGGTGAAACTTCTGCGGGAGGAAATGGCCGGATAGACTGGATATTGCGACAACCAATAGATATATTTGTTCTTGAACTGGGAGGCAATGACGGGTTGCGGGGCATTCCATTAGCAGAGACAAAAAAAAACCTGCAGGCAATTATTGATAAGGTAAAATCAAAATATCCTGATGCAAAAATAATACTTGCCGGCATGCAGATACCGCCCAACATGGGCCAGGATTATACAGGTGAATTTAAAAAAATATATCCCGAACTGGCAGCGAAGAATAAAATATCACTCATTCCTTTTCTATTGCAGGGTGTCGGCGGCGATCCCAAACTCAACCAGGATGATGGCATACATCCAAATGTAGAAGGGGCTAAAATAGTGGCAGAAAATGTATGGAAGGTGCTGAAGGATATTTGCAAATGAAATTTTTAATCATTGCTGAATATTTCTATCGATTTGCTTTGGAATAAAATGGTTGACGAATAAAGCATGAACCCTGCTATTATTTCCCCAACAGTAGCAGGAGGTAAGCTTTACCACTTTTATATCGGTACTTCAAAATCCAGGCTTGTTCCTTTATCAGGTTCGGAATGTATAATTAGTGTTCCGCCGGTTTCGGATATCCGTTGTTGCATATTACGAAGGCCATTTCCAAAGGGGCTATTTTTTTTTGAGGAAATGCCCTTACCATTATCGACAATTGTACATTTTATTTTATTGGAAGCAATAAAAATATTGATCGCGACTTCCGTGGCTCCTGCATGTTTTACAATATTATGGAGCGCTTCTTTTACCACCATGAAAATATGTGTTTTAGCCTCATGAGATATAACGAGTTTTTCTGTCCTCTCGGGTAAGCTGAATAATAAATCAATCCGATGCATATCAAGGTATTCATAAGCATATCCCCTTAAGTATCCCAACAGGGCGTCTAATGTATTATTGGTAGGGTTGAGTGCCCAAATAATATTTCCAATATTATTAATGATTGATCCGGCAGATTCGTTTATTATATTTAAATCACTTGTTACGTTTACATCGGTCTTAAACTGATGCTTTAAATTCCCGATCGTAATAGAAATTTTTGAAAGCTCAGATCCAATATCATCATGCATATCACGTGCTATCCTGTTTCGTTCTTTTTCCATTACTTCAAGTTGTTCTAATTGTTGCGCCATGGCAGATATTACCCCCGCCAGGGATTCAAACATATCAATATTTAATTTCGATAATGGAATGTAAGATATGGGGTTAAATTCATGCTTCATTCCGACAAACAACGCCCCCCAAACCTGTTGGTTTTTTACCAAAGGTGTTAGAATAAAATAGGGAGTCAATAAACTTCTTTGTATCCGTTTTTCAAATCGGGCGGGTACTATCTCACTACTAACAAATACGGATTTTTTTTCCAGAAAAAATTCTTCCGGCATAGTAAGCGCTGTATTATTAAGTTGGGAACTTTCTTTGCCATCAAACCCTTTCCATAAAATTGGTTTCAATTCTTTCTTTCCTTTAATAATTTCAAGCAGAATTACCCTGTCTAAAAACATTTGTGAAAAAATACGCTCCATGAATTGTTCGTATAAGGATTCCTTGCTTGAATAAAAACTAAAAGTGCGCTGAATATCTGCAATGATATGGAAGCCGTTAATATATTTTTTGCTAACATTGCTTAGTTGAGCAAATGCATATTGATTACTAAGCGTGCTGCCGGAAAGCCTGTCAACCTGGCTTTTATAATAAGCAAGCTCTTTTTGCAGTTGTTGTATTTGAATGGATTCTGAATTCATTTTTAATCTTCGGTTAGCAGGCAAAGAACCCCGGTCCAGTCCAATGCCTGTAAATGATTTCCAAGTTTTGCAACTTCCACGCCGGAATAAAATCCCATGAACGGCACACCATTACCAATAATTTTTTGCACCTCTGTCACATCTTCAAGTTCTCCGCCTGCAAAGGGTTTTGCCCTGCCACCACAATTGATATAAAAATACAATAGCGGTTTTTTATTACCCGCTTTTTTCTTTAGTAAATCAATTCCTTCAGTAATGTAATCAAGATTGATACTTCGGTGCATTAATTGCACTTCATCTCCGGCTTTAAGATCGGGCTCAAACATCACCAATGCTTTTTGATCCGCATCTATGGCCAGGCATAAACGGTTTGCATAATCTGCTTCATTAAATTCTCCGAATTTATCGCCCCTGTTGAGTCCAAGAGTAACAAAAAAGGGAAACTCATTCCATGGTATTTTGTGATCCTGTCCAAACAATTCATCTATCACTTCAATAGCTGGCCGGTTATCAATTTCATAAACTACGGGGCCCTCGGCACGGGTAATTGTTTTATAACTGCTACCAGGTTTACATCCATGCATTATGGTATTATACAT
>DATCMY010000448.1:0-8309 GCA_036565505.1 Hanamia sp. | reverse complement strand
TCCGCTCAATCTTCTTCTATCGACACCACAAAAATTGGTAATAATGCGAAAGTAGGACGTTATATAAAAATAAGAGGCTTTAATATGTATTTTGAAACCTATGGCGCCGGGGCGCCTTTACTTATGATACACGGTAACGGTGGCTCGATAAGCAACTTTATGTACCAGATTCCTTATTTTTCTAAAGGGTATAAGGTGATTGTGGCAGATAGCAGGGCACAGGGAAAATCTGTGGATACACGCGATTCATTAAGCTATGAAATGATGGCTGATGATTTTAATGCTTTATTAGATACGCTCCACCTGGATTCTTGTTATGTGATTGGGTGGAGTGACGGCGGAATCGATGGTTTATTGCTGGCAATGCGCCATCCTGATAAAGTAAAAAAGCTTGCAGTAACCGGAGCTAATTTATGGCCCGATACAACTGCTGTAGATCCCATCGCATTTGATTGGGCAATTAATTTTAATGCTTCTTTCGAAAAACTAACACAGACTCCCGAAATCAGGAATAAAAGTAAAGTGGCACATTTGTTATCGTACGAGCCACATATAACGACCGGGCAATTAAAAAAAATTAAATGTCCTACTTTGGTTATTGGAGGTGATCATGATGTAATTCTTCCAAAACATACTTTACTTATCGCAGAGTCTATCCCCAGGTCATATTTATGGATAGTGCCCAATTCCGGGCACTCGATACCTATTTTTTATAAAGACCAATTCAATGAAGAAGTCAATAATTTTTTTAGAACCCCGTATAGAAAAATAGAAGGTTTTGATCGGTTTAATTGAACAGTAAACCAAAAGAATTTTGTGTCAATAGTTTTATTTAGATGAACCTATTTATTTGAGGCAAATCTCTCTGCTTCAAATTCGATACTTCCCTGCCACATACTTCTTACAAAGCATTTTTTCCTTTTTCTTTTACTGGTTTGTTTATGCCCCTCCCACGCCGGATGAGAGCCCACCAAAGATGATATTATGAGTAAATACTTTTATTTCCTGATTCTGAGAAAATACGGCCACTGGAAAGAGTAGCCAGAATACTATAAGAACTTTCATTTGGGCAACGGTTATACGGTTATGCAATTATCAAACCCGGTACAAATTACAAGTACTTCTTTGTATAAAATCTGATACTGGTTGGCATTGTTGATGATTGCTGTAAGAATAAACTAATTCAAAGTTTATTCATTATCAGGGTTTGATGTGCTTCTTCATGCCCGTCTATGGGACTGTTTTGAAATAATGGAAGTAGACTTGGGCCTGATAAAAGGAGACATGTGTGTAGTGAAGAGAGATTTAAATTATTTGAGAGTGCAGGGAACTTAGAAGAAGCCTGGTTAAGGTAATTGTTCACAATACCAAGGGCACTAATTTTGTTGCAATGTCGCAAATAGATTAATTTTATAGTGCTGAAATAAAAGAGTTAATTATAACTCTGAGAATAAGGTCTTTTAATTAACAGCGACATAGAAAAATGGAAAATTTCGATCGCAAAAAACACTGGGAAAATATCTACCAGTCAAAAGAATTTAAAGACATAAGTTGGTTTCAACCGACGCCAGAAACTTCATTGAATTTTTTAAACCGTTTAACATGCCGTCAACTGCAAAAGTCATTTACATTGGTGGTAGCGACAGTTTTTTAGTTGATTACTTAAATGTCAAACAATATTCAGAATCTTCAATGACTACCCTGCTGAAAAAGTTATTTGAAAAAATAAAGTATATAACAGTTGACCATAAAACACCAATGGGTACTATTCAGAACTTTGTTTTTTGTAGTTTCAGAAAATTACAGGCCGTATAAATGAAACTAACTTAAATATCTGATTGGTAAAATATCCTGCAGAAATTATTTCTTTAAAAAGAGCCTTACACTATAACTCAAAACTAAGAAACTAATATTATGGAAGTTCACCATCATGCCCATCACTACGAAATTAAAAACTGGAAAATTTATTTATGGGAGTTTATTATGCTTTTCCTTGCTGTGTTCAGCGGCTTCCTGGCAGAAAACCAACGGGAGTATATGGTAGAACGTAAAAGGGAAAAACAATATATCCGAACATTGATAAAGGATATTCAAACAGATTTATCCAATTCAGGCAACCGTGTAGCAGAGTATTCAGAAACAATAAACCGAATTGATACTATACTCAGTAATTTCGATGCCTTTACAAAGGATTTTTCATCAGCAGGCGGAAGAAATTTTTTATATATCCTATATAATCATGATGATTTTATATACACAGACCGCACCATGCAACAGCTCAAATACGCAGGAGGCCTCCGCCTGATAAAACCAAGCGCTTCAGACAGTATTATTGCATACGACTCCGACGTAAAGTCTTTGTTTAACCAGGTAGATTACAATACAGAAATTTATGTACAATTAATTGATCTTGCCAATAAAATGATAAGCTACAGAAATGCTGTTAAGGATAACCATACAAAATTCCTTTATCAACTGGCAGCCCCGAAAGCAGATATCTGGATAAAACATGACCCTGCACTTTTTCAACAGTTGTATAACCAGCTTTATATTTATTCTATCACAAATAATTATTCCGTTATTCGTCTGAAAAGGTTACAAAAAAGAGGTAACGGCCTTATTAATTTTTTAAAAAATGAGTATCACCTGGAATAAGATGTCTGAAGCCTGGTATTAATGATTTGCTTGTACTCATCTTGTCTGTCGGAGATTGTCTGAATGAGAATTTTCTAAAAAAAAGATTTAGAAGAAAAAAGACCATTCAGAAAATTTTAAAATTCTTTAAATACTGCTTCAGAAAATTTTTCGTTTTGGATGAACTAACTAAAACACTTACTTTGAAAAAGCAATTAGCCTGGCACTTTTGATTATGAGTAAACGGTTTGGAAATATTGCCTTCCTGCAAACGGAAAATTGCGATTGCGGTTATCATTTTCTTTAATTATCTTCTTGTTATCATGAAAAAAATTATCTTCTTTTTTGTAGCCAACTTTTTCCTCAACGGTTTTGTGCGGAGTCAAAATATTAAGATGGATAAGCTTCTTTATGGAGTTGCCTATTATGACGAATACATACCGTATGACAGGCTGGATAAGGATGTACAAATGATGAAAGCTGCTGGCATAAACGTAGTTCGCATTGCGGAGAGTACCTGGAGTACAGAAGAACCGCAGGATGGAGTATATGATTTTTCTCACATAGACCGGGTGCTGAATGCCATGTATAAGGCAGGAATTAGCGTAATTGTTGGTACGCCCACGTATGCAGTTCCTGCATGGCTGGTAAAAAAATACCCGGATGTGCTGGCGGAAACACCATCCGGGCAAAATAAATATGGCGCCCGGCAAAATATGGATATTACCAATACTCATTTTCGTTTTTATGCCGAAAGAATTATCCGCAAAATAATGGAGCATATAAAAAATAATCCTGCCATTATTGGCTACCAGGTAGATAATGAAACCAAATCTTACCATACATCCGGGCCCAATGTTCAACGACTCTTTGTACAATACATGAAGCAAAAATTTAAATCGCTTGACTATATCAATAGCGCTTTTGGTTTGGATTATTGGAGCAACCGCATCAATAGTTGGGCTGAGTTTCCCTCCATGCAGGGAACCATCAATGCAAGCCTGGGCACAGAGTTTTCAAAGTTTCAGCGAAAACTGGTAACTGATTATCTTGCCTGGCAAGCTTCCATCGTGAGGGAATATAAAAAGCCGGGGCAATTCATTACACAGAACTTCGACCTTGACTGGAGGGGATATTCTTACGGTGTGCAGTCCGAAGTGGATCATTTTGCGGCAGCAAAGGCAATGGATATTGCAGGCATAGATATTTATCATCCTACACAAGATGAGTTGACGGGTATCGAGATCTCATTTGGAGGCGATATGGCCCGATCTATGAAACACGGCAAAAATTACCTGGTAATGGAAACAGAAGCTCAGGGTTTTGCCCAGTGGCTTCCTTATCCGGGTCAATTAAGATTGCAGGCTTTCAGCCATCTCGCTTCTGGCGCCAACATGGTAGAGTACTGGCATTGGCATTCCATTCATAATTCTGCTGAAACTTACTGGAAGGGTTTATTGAGCCACGACTTTGAGCCGAATCCAACTTATAATGAAGCAACAACAATTGGAAAGGATTTTGAAAAAATCGGTTCACATTTGGTAAACCTGAAAAAAACAAATAAAGTAGCTATACTTTTTAGTAATGAAGCATTAACTGCTTTTCAATGGTTTGGATTTGGAAGGAATAATGTAGCCTATAATGATGTGCTCCGCAACATGTATGATGCCCTTTACCGGATGAATGTGGGGGTAGATTTTGTTGATCCCTCCAGTAATAATATTGAAGATTATCAACTGCTTATTGTACCTCTTTTATACGCCGCGCCGGATAGCTTATTGCATCGCCTGAACGCGTTTGTAAAAAATGGAGGTCATATTATTTATACATTCAAAAGCGGTTTTTCCGATCAGAATAATAAAGTGAGAACCACGCATCAGCCGGGAATAATTGATACCGCGTGCGGCATTTATTACAGCCAGTTTACTGTTCCTCAAAATGTTTCATTGAAAGGCGATCCATATGGAGTGGGCGTAGACAATAACAAGGTAAACACCTGGATGGAATTGATTACACCCACCACTTCGAAAGTGTTGGCATATTATGATCATCCAGTGTGGGGTAAATATGCCGCTATTACGGAGAATAGCTATGGCAAAGGATTAGCTACTTATATTGGTTGCATTACCAGCAATGTAGTAGTAGAAAAAATATTGGCTGATGCAGTAAAGAAAGCAGGGCTATGGGGAAAGGATCAGCAATTGTATTTTCCATTGATCACAAAATCAGGTATCAATAATAACGGTAAAATGATTCACTATTACTTCAATTATTCATCTTCACCCGTTACTTACACTTACCCGTACAAGAACGGTAAAGAATTACTTTCAAATGAAATAATGGATACCAATAAACAGGTAACCTTACCAGCCTGGGGTGTAAATATTGTAGAAGAAGAGTAATGAATTTAATTGAAAACGGCAATCTTGGATATAATGCTCTAAAATAAATTCATTTATGATTTCTTTGCAGCAATTTCGCCAATAGCTTTCACTAATTTATCCAGATCCTGCAAGCGGGTGTAAACATGCGGTGTAATGCGCACACAACTGATGTTTTCCCAGACAATGCCAACTGTATGAATTTTATGGTTATTAAACAATGCATTTTCTAATTCTCCCGGCGTCATTCCTTCAATGCTAACTCCGCAAATAGAACATGAATATTTTGATTGCAGTGATGTATTAATTTTTACTTTGGGAATATCCTTTACTCTTTCTGCCAATAATTTTTTAAATACCTTATGCGTTCTTCTTTTCTTTTACTTCCAATAGCTGTTTGAAAATTAATAGCTTCACCTATAGCCTGTTCAATGGGAAAGCTACGTGTACCAAGGGTTTCAAACTTTCTAATATCTGCACCTTTAGGATTATCGTTACAAACTAATGGCAATATGGTTGGGATCTTTTCTTTTTTGATAAACAGCATGCCGCTGCCAATGGGAGCACTTAAAAATTTGTGTAATGAGGTGCCGAAATAATCGCAACCCAAATCCGGAATCGTAAAATCCAGTAAGCCGAATGAATGAGCTCCATCACAAATCACTTCCAAACCATGACGGTGTGCCATATCGCAAATTTTCTTCACTGGCATTATTTGTCCTACCCAGTTAATAATATGTGTTACATGAATAATTTTTGTTTTGGGGGTAATGGCTTTTTCATAAGCATCTACAATGGCTTCATCATTCTCTATCGGAAAATTAAAACTGATCTGCTTGTAAACAATTCCTTCACGCATGGCCCGTTGTTTCCATGTATTGATCATGTTCGGATAATCCTGTTTGGTACCAATCACTTCATCTCCCCGTTTCAAATCCAATCCATATATAACAGTATTCAGTGCCTCGGTAGAATTCCTGTTCACTGCTATTTCTTCTTTATCGCATCCTGCAAGGCTGGCTAAATTTTCACGCAGTGGTTCCCTTCCCTGGTCCAATATTCGCCACATAAAATAAGACGGACCCTCATTTACTAAATTATTATATCGTTCCAAAGCTTCCTGAACAATGCGTGGCGAAGGGCTTACGCCTCCATTATTTAAGTTGATAATATCGGGGCTTACCGTATACGATTGTTGAATGATACTCCAATAATCTTCATCTGCCGCAATATCAGAAGGAGAGAGATGCTTCAATTTAATATTGGCTGATGAAAATTCAGCAGCATGTAATTGGTTAAACAAACTGTTGACTGAAAAAGCGCCCGCCAACAATCCTATTTGTTATATAAATTTTTTGCGTCCGTTCATGGTAATGAATTTGAAGAAGAAAGATAAATAAATTTATGAAACAAAATAAAAGGAAATTGATTGAAAATAAATTTTATCGGCTGTTACCGGGAATTTGTAGAATTGGAAGAAGAAATCTGAATTAGAATTTTCAAAATGGATGGATTTGCAGAATTAAAGCAGGAAGTGCCATTCAAAAAAATTTAAAATCAGAAAATTCTTATTCATTGGCCATAACGATAGCAAGACGGTAATTAGCTGTAGGTTTTGCAGCTTAGCAGGTTCTTCTTTTAGTTTTAGTAAATGTTTTAATTTTGGAAGCGGAAGACCAACAAGTACAAAGAAATGATAAGACTCCAAAAATTTACAAAGAGCGACTATGACCGCTTAATTTTATGGATTGACAGTAAAGAAACGCTTATGCAATTTGCAGGCCCCGGGTTTACTTTCCCATTAACAAGTGAGCAATTAGAAGAATCTTTAACCGACAATAACAGATTTGCCTTTACCATCATTGACGCAGACAGTGGAAATTATATTGGGCATTCAGAAATTTTTTTAACTGGGACATCAGCTTCTTTAGGAAGAATACTTATTGGCGACCACCAATTAAGAGGAAAGGGTTTAGGTAGGGAAATAGTTTTGCAACTTTTAGAATATTCATTTAATACTCTTGATCAAAGGCAAGTAGAGCTAAATGTATTTGATTGGAATATTGGCGCAATCAGATGTTACGAAAAGGTTGGCTTCACAATTAATCCTTACAAAAAACTTGAACGAAAAATAAATGGAGAAACCTGGATAGCATTAAACATGACATTAGACAAACAAAAATGGAATGAAAAAAATGAATACAAACAAAATCATGAATGTACCAATAACCAAAAGGTAGATTGAATCAGGTGGTTATCGGATTATAAATATGTAGTATTGTAGTTGTTGTTGCCCAGCTATAAATCACACATTAAAAAAATCAACGGCTCTATAAGTTAAAAATGCAAATATTATAATACTATGAAACAAGTACATGCTTTCTGTTTTTTATTAGGTTTTTTCTTTATTGTAAATATTCCGGCAAAATCCCTTGCTAACAATATTTATAAACAGGAAAGTTCTTTTGCAACAAAGAACCTGGTTTCTAAATTTTCTACTGATACAGGTATTGTAGAAAGCCTAATCGCACCGGGTGATACACCCGTTTTAATTTCTAATAAATTTTCTTTTACTGAAGGACCGGCGGTTGATAAATATGGAAATATATTTTTTACTGATCAGCCAAATGATAGAATATGGAAGTATGGTACTGATGGAAAACTATCACTCTTCATGGAAAAAACCGGCCGTTCCAATGGATTATATTTTGATAAAAAAGGCAATCTCATTGCCTGTGCAGATGAGCAAAATCAATTACGGTCTGTAAGTACGGGAAAAAAAGTTAAGGTACTTATTAAAGATTATGACGGGCAAACATTCAATGGGCCTAATGATCTTTGGGTGAATCCTGTAAGCGGAGGAATCTATTTTACTGATCCGTATTATAAGCGGGATTATTGGAAAAATGATCACAGCCATATGGAAGAACAAAGGGTTTATTATTTGCCAAAAAATAAAAAAAAGGCGGTTATAGTTGAAGCGGAACTGGTAAAGCCAAATGGAATTATTGGAACACCGGATGGTAAGTTTTTATTTATAGCTGATATAGGCGCTAATAAAACTTTTAAATACAGAATTAATGATGATGGAAGTCTAAGTGAAAAGCAGCTATTTACCAACCAGGGCTCAGATGGAATGACCATTGATAACAAAGGCGATATTTATTTAACAGGTAAGGGAGTAAGTATTTACAATCCACAGGGCCAATTGATACAACATGTTTCTATTCCTGAAGATTGGACAGCCAATATTTGTTTCGGGGGAAAGGATAATAATATCCTGTTTATTACCTG
>DATCMY010000447.1:0-25907 GCA_036565505.1 Hanamia sp. | reverse complement strand
TCTCTGCCAAAAGAAGATCTGTATAAATTGCCGAAGGAGTTTGAAAGTAAGAGGTGATTATTTTGAATTCAATTTGAGTAATTTGTGTATAAATAATTCGTTTCTTAAAAAAACAAAGTATAATGTACCAGGAATTAATTGATAAAAAGAAGAAACTTGCAGTTATCGGACTGGGTTATGTTGGTTTGCCAATAGCCCTTGAGTTTGCAAAGAAAATTTCGGTGATTGGTTTTGATATCAACGCGGGCAGGATAGAAATGATGAACAATGCCATAGATCCCAGCAAAGAATTGGAATCGGCTGCTTTTGCTGATTGTGATATTGAATTCACCAATAGTTTAGATAAATTACGAGAAGCTAATTTCTTTATTGTGGCCGTACCTACACCGGTTGATGCGCATAATATTCCTGATCTTATTCCTGTGCAAAAAGCAAGTGATACGATAGGTAAAGTAGTAAAAAAAGGTGATTATGTTGTGTATGAAAGTACTGTTTATCCTGGCTGTACAGAAGAAGATTGCCTGCCGGTTATTGAAAAATTATCCGGGTTAAAAAATATCATTGATTTCAAACTGGGTTATTCGCCGGAAAGAATAAATCCGGGTGATAAGGAACATACCCTTAGCAGTATTGTAAAGGTAGTGAGTGGTTGCGATGGTGAAAGCCTTGATACCATTGCGAAAGTTTACGAGTTGGTGGTAAAGGCAGGCGTTCATAAAGCATCTTCTATTAAAGTTGCGGAAGCAGCAAAAATTATTGAAAATACACAAAGAGATTTGAACATTGCTTTAATGAATGAACTCTCTATCATTTTTGATAAAATGAACATTAATACTTTTGAAGTATTGGAAGCAGCAGGCACAAAATGGAATTTTTTAAAATTTCAACCAGGGCTTGTAGGAGGCCACTGTATTGGAGTTGATCCATATTACCTTACTTATAAATCGAACAAATTGGGTTATGATGCCCAGGTAATTCTTGCAGGCCGGTCTATCAACGATGGGATGGCAGCTTATGTAGCTAAAAAAGTTTTGCAGCATATTATTAAAAATGATGGTGACGTAAAAAAAGCGAAAATTTTAATTATGGGTGCAACCTTTAAAGAAAATGTAAGCGACATAAGGAATTCGAAAGTAGCAGATGTAATTAAAGAATTGAAATCTTATTCTTTGCAGGTACATGTTACAGATCCCCACGCCAGCAGTGATGAATTGAAACATGAATATGGGTTTGAACTTACCGAAAATCTTTCAAATGACTATGATGCTGTAATTATAGCAGTGCCGCATAAAGCCTATCTGAAGATGGATGATATGGCATTTTCCTTGATCACAAAACCTCATGCAATGATTGCTGATTTGAAAGGAATATTTAGAGGAATTATTTCAAGTCGTACTTACTGGAGTCTTTAAAAAAAATACATACATAAATTGGATAAATTTCATCATCAGGATTTAAGTGCTTCTACCTTTCTTGTAACAGGTGGTGCAGGTTTTATTGGAAGCCATATTGCAGAATATCTTTTGAAAAATAATGCAGGAAAAGTAAGAGTGATTGATAATTTGTCTAATGGTTTTAAATCAAATCTTGACTTGTTACAAGGCTATAAAGGTTTTGAATTTATTGAAGGCGATATCCGCAATATTGAAACCTGCAGGAAGGCATGTGAAGGTATTCATTATGTGAGCCACCAGGCCGCTTTGGGTTCTGTACCCCGATCAATAAAAGAACCTTATAATAGCAATGACGTTAATGTTGGCGGTTTCGTAAATATTCTAACTGCAGCTGTTGAAAATAAAGTAAAGCAGTTTGTTTACGCGTCTTCGTCATCAGTGTATGGAGACGAACCTTCGCTTCCAAAAAGAGAAGAAAAAACGGGTAATTGTTTATCTCCTTATGCCGTAAGTAAAAAAGCTGATGAGCTTTATGCGGACGTATTTTCCAAAGTATATAATATTCCGGTTCTAGGTTTCAGGTATTTCAATATTTTTGGACCGCGTCAGGATCCTGATGGGCCTTATGCAGCGGTAATCCCGCTTTTTGTAAAAGCAATTATGAATAATACACCGGCATTTATTAATGGAGATGGTGAACAGACAAGAGATTTTACATTTGTAGAAAATGCAGTGCAGATAAATATTAAGGGAATGCTTTCAACAAACGATGAAGCAAAAAATAAAGTGTATAATGTAGCTGTAGGTGAAAATTATTCTGTCAATTATGTATACAATGCGATCAAAGAATATTTAAAAAGTGATATTAATGCAATTCACCGTGACCCTCGGGAAGGAGATATTCGTAATTCTCTCGCAGATATATCCTTAGCAAAAAAAATGTTGAATTATGAACCTACTACCAAATTTGAAACTGGGCTGGTAAAAACAATTGATTTTTTTAAACAACTGTATTTTTCCAAAAAATCTGTAATTTAAATTTTAAATATTTTTTAATGCCATTTATTAAAACTGAATTTCCTGGCTTATTAATTTTTGAGCCTAAAATATTTGAAGATAACAGGGGTTATTTTTTTGAAAGTTATAATCAAAAAATTTTTTCTGAAGAAGGAATTGAAATCAATTTCATTCAGGATAACCAGGCCAGTTCTACGTTGGGTGTTATCCGTGGATTGCATTTTCAAATGGATCCTTTTGCGCAAACAAAATTGATCAGGGTATTAAGTGGTAAAATAATTGATGTTGCAGTAGACATCAGGAAAAATTCTCCTACTTACGGAAAGGCTTACACGATAGAACTTTCGGCTCAAAATAAAAAACAACTTTTAGTGCCAAAAGGCTTTGCGCATGGCTATTCTGTAATAAGCGAAACTGCGGAAGTTTTTTATAAATGTGATGCATTTTATCATAAAGAAAGTGAGGGTGGTATTGCATGGAATGATCCTGCGTTAAATATTGATTGGCAGGTTCCTGTTGATAAAATTACTATTTCCGGTAAAGATGAAAAATATCCTGCTTTGGAAAACTGCAAACACAATTTTGTTTTTAATGGTTGATAAATAGGAAAGTGAATGTCTTCAGAAAATTTTACGATTTCGATATTGGTTACGGGGGCTAATGGCCAACTTGCCAGCGAAATAAAATCCATTGCCAGCTATTTTCCATCCTATCAATTTTTATTTACCACTAAAGAAGACCTTCCTATTGAAAATAAAGAAGCTGTAAAATTATTTTTTGAAAAACATCAAATTGATTATTGTATCAATTGCGCAGCCTACACTGCAGTTGATAAAGCAGAGTCTGAAAAAGAAAAAGCTTTTCTTATAAATGCTGATGCAGTTGGAGAAATGGCTTCTGTTTGCAAAGATCATCAAACCAAATTCATTCATATCTCTACCGATTATGTGTATGATGGCAGTAAAGAAATGGCTTTAAAAGAAGACGATGCAGTAGCTCCCTTAAATGTGTATGGATGGTCAAAATTAAAAGGGGAGGAGTTGGCGCTTAATAGAAATTCAACATCACTTATCATACGCACATCGTGGGTTTATTCTTCTTTTGGGAATAATTTTGTAAAAACGATGCTGCGTTTATTCAAAGAAAAGGACGAAATAAATGTAGTTGCTGATCAGTATGGTTCACCAACTTATGCCGCTGATCTTGCGGAAGTAATTATGTTGTTTGTGCAAAGGATGGAAGCTGGTGAAAATTTTTCGGGAATTGTAAATTATAGTAACAGTGGTATCACCACATGGTATGAATTCGCAGTAGCAATAAAAAATTTAGTAAATAGTAATTGTAAAATAAATCCTATTCCCACTTCTTCTTATAAAACTGCCGCAACAAGGCCACAGCACTCAGTTTTGGATACTTCGAAAATTAAAAACCTTATTCAAATTGATATTCCTTTTTGGAAAGACAGTTTGAAAAAATGTATAAGTGAGTTAAAAGGTTAGCAAATTGAAATTATCCTGGTTGACATATAATTCCAGTAATCCGATAATATTTATTCCTCCGACATCGTCTAATTTTTAACAGCCTTTTGAGATCATCTCCATTATATTTGTCATATTATTAAAAAAAATCTTCCTGTTATGAAATTTTTACGGCTACTAATCGTCTTTGTTTTGGTTTCCTCGCCTAATCTTTTTGCGCAGCAAAATCTAAATGAGAAATTAACAATAGATCCAAATGTGCGAATTGGTAAACTCAGTAATGGCCTTACTTATTACATAAGGCAAAATAAAAAACCTGAACAAAAAGTGGAGTTGCGTTTAGTAGTCAATGCGGGTTCTATCCTTGAAGATGATAACCAGCAAGGGTTAGCGCATTTAAGCGAGCACATGGCTTTCAATGGTACTACGCATTTTAAAAAGAATGACATCATTTCTTTTCTGCAATCCATAGGTGTTGGTTTTGGAAACGATCTGAATGCTTACACCAGTTTTGATGAAACGGTTTATATACTTCCCATTCCAACTGACAAACCTACAAATATTGAAAAGGGATTTCAGATATTGGAAGACTGGGCGCATAATGTAACTTACAATGATAAGGATATTGATGGTGAACGCCCTATTGTTTTGGAAGAAAGCCGCCTCGGTAAAGGAGCCAATGACCGTATGTTCAGAAAGATTTATCCCGAACTATTTGCCGGTTCTTTATATGCCAATCGTCTTCCAATAGGGTTGGATAGTATTGTAAAAAATGCAAGTTATGATGTAATTAAAAAGTTTTATAAAGATTGGTATCGTCCGGATCTAATGGCAGTAATTGTAGTAGGAGATATTGATCCTAAAAAAGCGGAAGACCTGGTAAAAAAATATTTTAATGGCCTGAAAAATCCGGTAAATGAGAGGCCAAGAATAAACCCACCAGTACCGCCTTATCAAAAAAGCACTGCCGAAGTAGTTACTGATAAAGAAGCCACTTCCTATTCTTTCCAGGTTCATTATTCTGCAGAAAAAATAGACCCGACTACTACACTTGGTGAATTTAAAAATGATTTGACAAAAGATATTTTTTCCAGTCTGTTAAATCAACGGCTTCGTGAACTTACTCAAAAAGAAAATCCGCCTTTCCTATATGCTTATACAGGTTTTGGTTCGTACGCCCGTGGATATGAGGCATTCAGTGCAACAATAGCAACAGGAGATAATGATAGTTTGAGAGCTTTGAAAGCTTTCCAGGAAGAATTGGAAAGAGTGAAGAAATACGGATTTACCAAAGCAGAATTAGACAGAGCCAAAATCAATATGCTTACTTCAATTGAACAATCATTCAAAGAGAGAAATAAAACTGAATCTGGAAATTATGCGGAAGAATATATACGTAATTTTTTAACAAAGGAACCCATACCTGGCATTGAAAAAGAAAATCAGTACTACAAAGAATTATTGCCACAGATTACTGTGGACGATGTGAACGAAATAGCTAAAAAACTTTCTCAGAATTCAAATGAGTTTATTGCTCTTACCGGCCCTGATCCTGCACCAGGCAAAACATTGCCTACTGATGCAGAACTGCTTGCTGTGAGATCGGAAGTTGATAAAATGGATATAAAGCCTTATGAAGAAAAAGCAATTTCTACTTCATTATTAACTAAAATGCCGAAAGCCGGAAAAATTACCAGTATTAAAAAGAATGCCGTTTTAGGAACTACGGAATTTACCCTAAGCAATGGCGTTACAGTCACTTTAAAACATACTGATTTTAAGAATGACCAGATATTAATGAGTGCAGTAAGGCCAGGTGGAAAAAATAATTATGGTGTGGATGATAAATACAATGCCGAATATATGATTCCTGTTATCAGCAGTATGGGAGTTGGCGATTTTTCTCCTGTTGATTTAAGAAAAGCATTAACCGGAAAAACAGTGAATGTGAATCCTTCATTCGGCGCTGTATCGGAAGGTATAAGTGGCAGCAGTTCTGTAAAAGATGTGGAGTCAATGATGCAGTTAATGTATTTGTATTTTATCAGACCTCGTGTTGATACAGGTTTATTCAAATCGTTTATTCAAAAAAATAAAGCGCAACTTGCATTCTTAAGCGCTAATCCGCAGGTTGTATTTATTGATAGTTTATTCAAAGTGATGTATCATCATAGTCCGCTTGCGCCAATTGCTGTACCTAAATCAGAATATTTTGATCACATCAATCTTGAAAGGGTAATGCAGATCTATAAAGAAAGGTTTGGAGATGTAAATGGAATGCATTTTACTTTTGTGGGAAGCATTGATGAGAATAAACTCAAGCCTTTATTAGAAAAATATATTGCCAGCCTTCCTGCCACTTCTAAGAAATTTAATTATGTAGATAATAAGTTGCGCCCTGTAAGTGGAAAAATAGATGTAAATGTTTACAAAGGGAAAGATCCTAAAGCCCTTATACTGGGGGTTTACAGCGGAGAAATTCCTTATAGTGACGAATTGGATTTAAAAGCACAGGCTATCAGTGAGATTCTTAATATCAGGATCATTGAAAATTTAAGGGAAAAAATTCAGGGAATTTATGGAGGCGGAACACAAGCCCAATTTGAAAAAGTTCCTTACCCTCATTATACTTTCTTCCTGCAATTACCTTGTGGTCCTGAAAAAGTGGACACACTTTTAATAGCTGCCAATGCAGAAATACAAAACTTAATTAAAAATGGCCCATCTAAAGAAAATATGGAGAAAGTAAAGCAGCAATGGAAAGAGCAATATAAAGTGAACATTAAAGAAAACGGAACCTGGTTATCTCAACTTCAAAGTTTTTATTTCCCCGGTGATAACCCCGATTATTTTATTAATTATGAAAAATATGTAAATGCTCTAACGCCAAAAGATATCCAGGATGCAGCCAAATTATTACTCTCAACCAAAAATGTGGTAACAGGAATTTTAAGGCCTGAAAAAGCGAAAGAATAATTTTTGAGTTCTTTAAAAAAAACCATCGCAATTGATGGTTTTTTTTGTGAAAATACTTTCAAATTTTATTTGAATCATTTTTAAAAATTTACTTTTTTTATTTTTGAAAAATGAATATTGAAGAATTAAGAGATTTTACTTTATCATTAAAAGATGTTTCTGAAAGTTTTCCTTTTGGAGAAGACACTCTTGTATTTAAAACTAATGGTAAAATATTTTTATTGGTATCACTATCAACTCATCCATTGCAATTCAATGTAAAATGCAAACCGGAATATGCTGTTGAATTAAGAGAGCAGTATTCAAGCATAATGCCCGGCTATCACATGAATAAAAAACATTGGAATACCATTATTGTTGATGGAACCTTAAATCAAGCTCAATTAAAACAATTTATTAAAGATTCTTATTTGCTTGTTGTCAAAAAGAAGAGGAAATAAATTGGGAATTTAAAATCACTGCAACACAAATTCTTAAAATTAAATCTGGTTGCCATTATAATCAGTGTGATCAGGCTTTTTTCATTTACTTTTGATGCTTAACTTTTTCATTTTTGTGGTGGTATGAAAATTATTGACTGGTATATAATTAAGAAATTCTTTATCACATTTTTATTTTGCATTATTGCGTTAACCGTATTGGTAGTAATTGTTGACCTGAGCGAAAAGACTGATGATTTTGCTAAAACAAAACTCCCTGTAAAAACTATTATCACTGATTATTATTTTGGATTTATACCCCGCATTGATGCAATGCTTTTTCCTCTTTTTATTTTTATCTCTGTAATTTTTTTTACGTCCATTATGGCCAATCGTTCAGAAGTAATTGCCATTTTGAGCAGTGGAATTACATTCGGTCGATTTTTAAGGCCATATATTGTTGGAGGATTATTATTTACTGTTTTTTTATGGTGGTGCAATCAATATTTACTTCCACCGGCCAATCAAAAGTGGGCAAACTTTAATTCGAAATATATTGATTTCAATTATGGTAATTATGAAAATACATCCACTATTAGTAATAAATATTTTAAACTTGATTCGTTTTCTTATGCCGGAGTAAGATTTTATGATACTACCAGCCGTATGGGAAGTAATTTTTTTATTCAAAGATTTAATAAAACCAATCTAGTATATAATTTGCGGGCGCAATCGATAAAATGGGATACTGCTACTAAAAAATGGCAACTTGATAATGTTTATGAACGAACGATTAAGGGGCTTCGTCAGCAGGTAAAAGCTATTCCTACTATGCAAATGAATTTTAATTTTAAACCCCGCGATCTGCAACGGGATGAATATATGAAAGATAAACTGACCACACCTGAACTAAACGAATTTATTCAATTGGAAAAATCACGTGGAGCAGAAGATGTCAATTCTTTAATGCTTGAAAAACAAAACCGCAATGCCAACCCGGTTTCGGTTTTTATTTTGACCATTATTGGTGCCAGCATTGCCTCACGTAAAATTCGGGGCGGAAGTGGCTTTCATCTTGCCATCGGCGTAATGATATGCGTAATCTACATTTTGGTTGGAAGATTTTCATCTGTATTTGCTTTAAAAGGGAATTTCAATCCTATTGTAGCTGCATGGTTGCCCAATGTGGTTTTCGCAATTCTTGCATGGTATTTATACAGGAAAGCTTCAAAATAATTTAGAAATATTTTTGTAATAAAAGTCTTTGTTTTTTAATATTTCTTTTGTTTTACAAATGCGCTATGGCTAACTTTACGACTCTGGCTTTTTTATCAAAAAAGCGATCACAATTTTAATTTTTTTTCAATTATGGGCGTAGTTAAAGATAAGTTCAAAGTAAACGCAGATAGACTTGCTGCTGAAGTAAAAGATATTATAAAGAATCACGGAGATAGAATTATAGGTGAAGTAAAACTCTCTCAAATTTACCAGGGAATGCGCGGTATTACCGGGCTGGTAACAGAAACTTCACTTCTTGATTCACAGGAAGGTATTCGATTTCGCGGGTATTCAATTCCTGAATTACAAAAAAAACTTCCCAAGGCCGAAGGAGGCAATGAGCCACTTCCCGAAGGTTTATTTCATTTAATGCTGGTAGGCGAATTGCCAACCGATGAAGATGCGCATCATATGAGCAGTGTATGGCAACGCAGAAGTCATGTACCGAATTATGTATTTGACACTATCGAGTCTTTGCCGGAAACTGCACATCCTATGACGCAGTTTGTTGTAGGTATTATGGCGCTTCAAACTGAAAGTGAATTTGCAAAAAGATATGCAGATGGAATGAACAAAAAAGATTACTGGAATGCAACCTTTGATGATGCAATGGATTTGATTGCCCGACTTCCCCGCATAGCTGCGTATATATATCGACGTAAATATAAAAATGGAAAACATATACAACCTAATGGCTTATTGGATTGGGCAGGAAACTTTGCCCACATGATGGGTTATGAAGATAAAAGTTTTTGGGAGTTGATGCGCTTATATATGACTATACATTCCGATCATGAAGGTGGCAATGTATCTGCACATACTACGCATTTGGTAGGGTCTGCATTAAGTGATCCTTATCTCGCTTTTGCAGCTGGAATGAATGGACTGGCTGGTCCATTGCACGGACTAGCCAACCAGGAAGTAATAAAATGGATATATGAAATGCAGAGTGAAATAGGAAGCGATTTGCCAACAAAAGAACAAATTGAAACGTATGTGAAGAAAACACTTTCGGAAGGTAAAGTAGTACCTGGTTATGGCCATGCAGTATTGCGCAAAACTGATCCCCGCTTTGAAGCCCAAATGGAATTTGGAAAGAAACATATGCCGGAAGATCATTTGGTGCAAACGGTTTGGAATATTTACGAAACAGTACCCCCAATTTTACAATCTATGGGGAAAATAAAAAACCCATGGCCTAATGTAGATGCACATAGTGGCGCTTTGCTCGTGCATTACGGAATGGTAGAATATGAATTTTATACTGTATTATTTGGTGTGTCCCGTTCGCTCGGAGTATTGGCGAGCCTTTGCTGGGACAGAGCTTTAGGTTTCCCTCTCGAAAGGCCAAAATCAGTTTCCAACCGTTTAGTAAAACTTTGGTTAGAAGGAAAAGAAGAAATTTGGGGAGATTAGAGAAAGTTTTTTTTAATCTGTCATTTTCATAATTATATTTGCGACCTGAAATGAGGATTAGCTCATCTGGTAGAGCGTCCCGAAAGCATTCGGGAAGGTGAGCGGTTCGGATAAATTGTAGTAAATTTTTTGAAAAAAAGGGGGATTAGCTCATCTGGTAGAGCGCAAGCATGGCATGTTTGAGGTGATCGGTTCGAGTCCGATATCCTCCACTTTATATCCCGCACATTAGCGGGATTTTTTTTATGTCTTATAAAGTATATATACTATTTTCCAAAAAACTTGATAAATATTACACAGGTAGCTGTGAAGACACGTCTGTCAGATTGAATGATCATAATACAGGGAGGGCAATTTCAACCAAGTCTGGTTCGCCCTGGGTTCTTAAATATTTTGAAGAGTATTCTACAAGAAGTGAGGCAATGAAAAGGGAAAATGAGATTAAAAAGAAAAAAAGTCGAAAATATATTGAATGGTTGATTGGCTCATCAGGGTAGAGCGTCCCGAAAGCATTCGGGAAGGTGATCGGTTCGAGTCCGATATCCTCCACTTTATATCCCGCACATTAGCGGGATTTTTTTTATGAATTAGGGAATCATCTTACATCTTCTCTTTCTTCGACTATTTTAATGGTTGCATTTTTTAAGGCGGAGTTGATCATTATCTGGCACGATAAACGAAGATTAGTATTTTTTACAGCACATTTTTCTAATGTACTTTTTTCATTTCTTTCCATAACAGAAGCTAAACCACTTAAACCTTCTGCCTCTATCAAACAGGTGCCACATCTGCCTATACCTTTACATTCGCCGAAATTTTCCACATAAATTTTTTCATTTATGAGTGCCATCAGGTTCCTGAACTCGCCTTCGTATGTTTCTATTTTTATTTCTTCTTCGAAGTAAGTCAAAGTGAAAATTATGTCTCTTTTATGTTTGAACATTAATTACAGGAAGGAATATTTTATTAAACGCAAAACCGGGAAGCGGTTAAAAAAGGAAAGAGTTTATAAGGACTTAGGTTTTATCCAGAAAGTATCTTCATAATTATCTTTCAATGATTCACCAGCAATTTTACTTCCGATATTTTCCAATTGTTCTTCTGTCAATTTCTTTTCCAAATGTGGAAATAATATCCTTTCCTCATACCGCACATGCTCATCCACCATATCAGCAAGGGCTGATAATTTTTCCTGTTTATTTTCTGAACCCGGATTAATGATTTCATCAACACTTGCTTTAATATGAATATGATCCTCTATCGCCTTGTTGACAATTTTATCTTTCAATGGAGCGAATAGAAATTCTTCTTCTTCCTTAAAGTGGGGAGTAAAATGCTGGTTCCAAAAATATTGAACATATTTTACCATTCGTTCAATCGAAGAATGATACTTAATTCCTTGTCTTAATTTCCAGCAAAATAAAAGGCTTGCATGATGATCCCTTGAAAGTTTTACAATATTTTCATTTCTTTTGATGGGCATTTTTTCCATTTTATTTCAAAATTTTATATCAGGAATAAATATTACACAAATTACATCAACATTGCGGATGGCCGATAGGTTTTTATTTCAATAAAATGATTTCAGCAAATCCCAATTGGATTTTTTTTAAAAGATACTTAATGGTACACAATATAAAGAGCAATATATCTTTTTATTTAATTCGTGGTCGTATGATTAAACGCAGGGTTGGATTATTGGTAATAAATGACCAGAACCAACTGAAGGCTAATTTTACTTTGTTTCTAAATCCGACAAGTGGGATAATATGAACGAATAGCCAGATGAGCCATGCGAAAAAACCTGTAAAGGAAAACTTGGGTAAATCGGCTACTGCTTTGTATTTGGAAATAATAGCCATGCTTCCTTTGTCATTGTAACTAAATGGTTTTAATGTTTTATTGGATTGCATTTTTACAAAGTTTTCTGCTAATTGTGTTCCTTGCTGTATGGCTACCTGCGCCAATTGGGGATGGCCATTCGGATAATTTTTATCAGTAGTTTGAAAACAAATATCGCCGAGGGCAAAAATATTTTGGGTTCCTTTTACTTTATTAAATTCATCAACTAAAATTCTTCTTCCATGCCCAATAGTATCAGTTGGTAATCCCGGTACTTTCCGCCCAATAACACCCGAAGTCCAAATAAGCGATTTGGTTGCAATAGTATTACCGTTGGCAAATATTACTTTTTCATCTTTATAATCTTTAACTGTTGTGTTCAATTTAATTTGGACACCTAATTTACTTAAAACTTTGAATGCTTCTTTCTGAGCTTTAGTGCTCATTGGGCCAAGCAAATGGGGCGAGGCATCTATTAGATGAATATTGGAAAGTACACCGGTTATTTCAGGGTATTCTTTTATTGTTATATTTTGCCGCATTTCTGCCAGCATGCCGGCTATTTCAACGCCCGATGGGCCGCCACCGGCAATCACAATATTTAGCAGGCTGGCTTTTTCTGCACTGTCATTGGTTAGTACTGCTTTTTCCATATTCAACAGAAGGTGATTGCGGAGGTTAATAGCATCATCTATGGTTTTCATTGGCATGGAATATTGCATTACATTTTCCATTCCAAAATAATTTGTTTCGGTACCAAGGGCAAGCACCAGGAAATCGTATTCAAGAATACCGGTATCTGTTTCAATTGTATTGTTAGCGGAATTTACTTTTTGAAGTGAGCCATAATGATATCGCAAATTGTTTTTTCCCTCAAACATTCTGCGGAAAGGATAGCTGATATTGGAAGGTTCAATAAACGCCGATGCAACCTGGTAAAGCAATGGCGGAAAGAAATGATAATTATTTTTATCAACCATGGTTACGCGGAAACGTTTGTCATTCCATAAATCTTTTACAAAGTTGATGCCTGCAAAACCACCTCCAACTATCACTATTTTTTTAACTGACTGTGCCATATCAATTTTATAAAATTACTACAAGGTTGAAGTTTTCATTTCCTAATACGGGAAACTTATTGAGGAGCATTCAATATTTTACCATTTTATTTCAAAGAATTAAAAATGAATTTCCTTATTTGATGACATTTTAATTTTTGGCCTTCCTCAATGTATCTTATGGTTTATTTAATTTCAATTTTATAAATATTTCTTAGGATTCAAATACCAGTTTATTGGATAAGTCAATTTCATCCTGGTTAATTATATGACCCATGTTTTCATAAATCTTTTCTGTGACATTTGCATTCATGCTTTTTAAAATATTCGTTGTTGCATACACTCTTTCTACTGGCACATGCGGATCAGGATTGCTGGTGCCTATAAAAACAGGGGTGCTACCAAAATCACCTTTATAGTTTCCGGGATAAATTCTGTCACCAATTAATCCTCCGGTAAAAGCAACTACACCGCCAAACTTTCTTGCATTTCTTGCTGTAAATTCAAGTGTTAAACAAGCTCCTTGCGAAAAGCCAAGGAAGTAAATATTTTCTTCAGTAATTCCTTCTGCAATTAAATCATTTACTATTTCTTTCAGCAACGAAAGTGCCGATGACAACCATGGTTCATTTTGTGAAGGCGGCGCCATAAATGAATATGGGTACCAACTATTATTGTTTGCCTGTGGTGCTATCAATGCATAATCTTTAAGCTGCAAATGATTGGAAAGTGAAAGAATATCCTCCGCGCTTCCACCACGACCATGTAGCATAATTAAAACTTTCTCAGCATCTTTTAAATCTTTGCCTGCTTTTACAATATTTTTCGGATGTATTTTATTTGTACTCATCATGATTAAAAGTTACCGGGGTTAAAATATTTTCTAATTCTTTTCTTTTTGATTCAAATTGTTGCGGCAATTTTAATGATTCGCCCAAATGTTCCTCTGCTTCATCTATTGTAAAGCCCGGACCTGAGGTAGCTACTTCAAAAAGAACACCACCCGGTTCACGGAAATAGATAGACGTAAAATAATTCCTGTCTAAAATGGGGGTAGGATTCGGCATTCTTTTTATAATCTTCAAACGCACTTCTGATTGAGTTTGGTGGTTAGGAGTGGCAAAAGCAATGTGATGTACAGTGCCACTTCCGGCAAGCCCTTTCATGCTATCGGGCGAACAAAAAATATCTATATAATTCCCCGGTGAATCGGTTGCAGCAAATCGAAAACGATTTCCTTTTTCCGCAATTAATTTATGATCCAATTGTTCAGTAAGCAATCCTGCAGTGCGCTCATAGCCTTCTTCCCAAATCTCCACATTATAAAAGCCTTTTATGGAATACTGAAGTAGAATATCCCCGTTTGAATAACCGGGCCTTTTATCTCTGTCATTAAAAACTAATTCCAGACCCAGTCCATCTTTATCTTCAAAATAAACAACGGTTTCTTCATGAAAACGATCAATAGGTTTCTTAAATTCTATCCCAAATTTTTTAAATCTTTCTAACCAATAATCCAGGGAAGATAAGGCAACTGAAAATGTAGTAGTGTTCAGCATTCCTTTTCCATGCCTGCCATTTATTAGTCTGCCATAGGGAAAGAAAGTAAGAATGCTGCCGGGATTTCCTGATTCATCGCCATAATAAAAATGATATACTTCCGGGGCATCAAAATTTACTGTTTTTTTTACCAGCCGTAATCCTAAAATACCCATGTAAAAATTAATATTTTCCTGTGCATCGCCGGCGATAGCGGTTACATGATGTATCCCTGTGATTAACTGGTTCAAATGCTATTATTTTATTTTCTTAAAATTTTTTTTCGTGTTTTTGCAATCATTTGGAAACGTTTTTTGTCCTGAATTTCATTTTACCTATTTGTGGTAAATGCTTTTATTATTTCCAAATATCCGCATATTCTTCAGGATGCCGCTTAAACTGCGAATGAACAAAAGGGCAAAGCGCAATCACTTTCAATTTATTCTTTCTGGCATAATCCACCATCGCAGATAATAATTTTTTTCCCAATCCTTTGCCTTCTCCTTTTGGTAAAACTTCTGTGTGATAAACCGTTAAATCATTTTCTGAAATGCCAATTTCCATCTCTGCTATTTGACCTTCATCATCTGTAATAAAAAATTGGCCATGTTTTTTTTCGTCTAAATACAGTTTTACTTCTTCCATAATATTTGATCTTTCTATCCCGGTTTTAAAATTGTAAACAGCGTTAAAAAATTACTCATGCCAGACACCAAATTTACCATTTCTGTAATCATGGTACGCCTGCCTTATTTCTTCTTCTGTATTCATTACAAATGGGCCATAAGCCACAATTGGTTCATTAAATGGAATTGCATGCCCAAATAAAATAGTGCTTTCTTCTACAGCTTCTATAATAATTTTATCACCCTCATTTTTAAATTCTACCAATTGATGCATTATAGCATCTTGTCCATTCACTTTTAAATTTCCTTTCACTACATAAAAGAAAATATTTCTTTCAGCAGGGATAGAAGTTCTATATATTCCACCTTTTTTAAAATACAAAGTTGCCAACTGAATATCAACCAGGGGAGAAAATGCTCCTTTGGTTCCTTCCCAGTTTCCGGAAACAGCATCAATAGTTACCTTACCATTATCCAATTCAATTTTTGGAATAGCTTCTTTTTGTAAACCAATATATTTTGGATCGGCCATTTTAAATTTTGCAGGAAGGTTTACCCATAATTGTAAAATTTCGAGATCACCACCATTCTTCATAAATTCTTCTGAAGAAACTTCTGAATGAATAAGGCCCTTACCTGCGGTCATCCATTGTACGCCGCCTGCCTTAATTATGCTTTCCGAACCACCACTGTCTTTGTGCGTGAGATCACCGTGAAGAATAAAAGTTACGGTTTCAAAACCACGATGCGGATGTGGGCCAAAAGGTAAACCATTATTATTTTTTTGATAAACCTGGTACCCATGATGGTTTAAGAATATAAACGGATCAATATGTTCTATTGAATTTGTTGGTAAGGCTCTATAAGTTACTAAGTCTGCAATTGGGGCACTCACTGCCTGTTCAATTTTTTTTATTGATCTCGTCATCATTTTTAATTTTAAAAATAGAAAATATCTTTTATGCTTTGTCTTCTTTGATTGCTTTCAATCCTTTTGTCCAACGGACTAATTGTTTCAACATATTTTCTGCAGCTTTAAGAGATATCTCATTTGCCTGAAACTCATTCTGGGCATTAATATTCTGCTGAAAAAAAGGAAAATTTACTGACTCTGTTATTGGAACCATTCTTAAAGTGGAAAGGTCGGCTTTTAAAGCGTTTGCGGCTCTTGTACCTGCGGAAACTCCGCCGTAGCTTACAATGGCTGCAGGCTTGTAACCCCATTCCTGTGAAAGATATTCCAATGCGTTTCTTAATGGCGCTGGATAATTATAATCATATTCAGCGGTTACAAAAATGAATGAATCCGCTTCATCTATTTTAGCGCTCCACCATTTTGTATGTTCGTGCTGGTACTTTTTTAATAAAGGATGATTGGGTTCATCCATCATAGGTAAATTTATCTCGCCAAGGTCTAATAATTCTACATTAAAATTTCCGTTTCGTTTGGACAGTTCATTAATCCAGGCTGCTATAACCGGGCCTTTGCGGCCTGGCCTTACAGTGGAAGATATTATTTTAAGGTTATACATTTTTACTTTGCATTTTAATTGTTCAATGCTAATTTTTATTGTTCATTATCAATTTTTACGGAAGTCATTGTAAGCGAACCTGCCACTGCCTTATCATTAAAGAAAGAAATATTATCCTTACTTCCCTTTAACCCTAATGTATATAAAAGTGGCAAATAATGCTCGGGTGTTGGGATGGCAAGCCTGCTTTCTGCACCAAGACTTTCATAATTGATCAGGGGTTTATAATCCCCATCTGTAATTAATTGCTTGAAAGTATCATTCATCTTTAAAGCCCAGTCATAGCCAAATCCTGGCTGATCCATTTTATCCCACGCAACCATTCTTAAATTATGTACCATATTGCCACTGCCAATAATTAGAATACCTTTTTTTCTTAATGAATATAATTCTTTAGCAAGTTCATAATGATATTGCGGGCCTTTGGTATAGTCAATGCTTAATTGCAATACAGGAATTTTTGCCTCAGGATACATATGCCTGACGACAGTCCAGGTGCCATGATCTAACCCCCAATCATGATCTAATTCCACCCGTGCCGAATGTATGAGTGAAGCAGTTTCAATTGCTAATGCCGGGTTGCCGGGCGCAGAATATTGTACATCAAATAATGCCTGAGGAAATCCTCCAAAGTCATGAATGGTTTCAGGAAAATCCATTGCTGTGATGCGTGTTCCTTTGCTAAGCCAATGCGCTGAAACTACCAGCACTGCTGCTGGGGTAGGTATTTCTTTCGCCATTTGTGTCCATCTTTGGCTGAATTCATTGTCTTCAATTCCATTCATAGGTGAACCATGGCCGATGAATAAAACAGGCATCAAGTGCTCTTGCTCTTTTAAATCATTAGTAAACTTATTGAATGCTGAAAGATTTGTCATAATTCATCTCCTTTGCTACTTTTTTTAATAAAGTTGAAAACAATCAACCCAATGAATATTATATTGACTGTCTCCATTGTATTTTTTATTTTTAAAATAATTTCTTAATTCAATTGTGGTAATACTTTCTCAATTTCTGTTCTCGCGTGTTCATACTGTGTTGGCAATTTTAAATGAGTTCCTAATTCACTCACCGGCTCATCTTTGGCAAATCCGGGATGGTCAGTTGCCAGTTCAAACAATACGCCACCGGGCTCACGGAAATACAATGAGAAAAAATAATCGCGATCTATTTTAGGCGTAATGCTTAAACCTTTGCTTGCAATTTTCTCACGATACTCCATTAAAATTGCATCATCTTTTACCCTGAATGCCACATGATGGTTGGTGCCGGCGGCATTAAGGCCCTGTGCTAAATTCGGCGCTTCAATGATATCAACCACAGAAGCATTTTCAATAGCATCCGTAACAAAACGATAGCGGTTGCCCTCTTGCTTCAACAATTTGTATCCTAAAATATCAGTTAAAATAGTAGCCGTAGGCGTTACGTTTTTCAACGTTAATGTGATGCTGTGAAATCCCCTGGTGGCAACGGATGCTTTTACATCATCGGTCTCCCATGGGTTTCTTTTATCTTCCTGACCCGGAACTATTAAGTCAATACGTAAACCATCCGGATCCTGAAAGTGCAGGAATTTTTCTCCAAATCTTTCTGCTACCTCATCATGTTTTACTTTGAATTTTTTGAAACGTTCTGACCAATATTCATGGCTGTCTTTTGGTACTGAATAACCAATACCTGTTGCCATGCCGGTGCCTGTATATCCTTGCCCTATTCCTTCCCACGGAAAGAAAGTGAGAATACTTCCCGGAGTTCCTACCTCATCACCAAAATAAAAATGATAAGTACCGGGATCATCAAAGTTGACCGTCTTTTTTACCATTCTTAGACCCAGAACTTTTGTATAAAATTCAAAGTTTCTTTTAGCCTTTCCGGCTATCGCCGTGATATGGTGTAATCCTAAAATTCTGTTTTCCATCTTAAAATAATTTTGTTTGAATGGTTATAAACTACCATGAGAATTTTCTTTGCTCATGGTAGTTTCAGTAAATTATTTTATGAAGCCTGCTCTGCCAATTCTTCTTCTGCTACTAATTCCTTTACTTGTTTTACTAACTGTATTTCAGCATTTATTTTTATATCATCGCTCACTACTATACTCCCTGTTTCTGTAACTGCATTCCATGTTAATCCAAATTCTTTACGGCTTATTTTACCCGTAACCGTAAAACCTGCTTTTGTTTGTCCATAAGGATCTACAACTATTCCTCCAAATTCTACATTGAGCGTTAAGGGTTTTGTAATTCCGGCAATGGTTAACTCGCCATGAAGTTTTCCTTCGTCACCATTTGCATCATATTTTGTGCCTGAAAATTTTAAGGTAGGAAACTTTTCTCTGTTAAAGAAATCGGCGGATTTCAAATGAGCATCACGTTGTTCATTATTAGTATCAATTGAATTAATATCAGTCGTGAATTCAATTTTTTTTGCTTTAATAAAATCATCATTTTCTGTTTCTACTTCCAGGTTGAATTTATTGAAATGCCCTGTTACAGTAGAGATCATAAGATGTTTTACTTTGAAAGTAATTTCGCTGTGTGTTGGGTCTAAAGACCATTTTGTTAATGACATGTTTTTTGATTTTATTTTTTTAAAATTTATGTTTATATATTATGTTTATTATTTACCGGGCTTTGTTATTTTTTGTAAAAGCTGCATCAATACTTGCTTTACCACCGCCCCATACCAGGGATATAATTACTAATCCAAAAAGTAGTATAAAAAATTCCCAACCCTCACCTTTATTAGGTACCTGGTTCCAATTCATGAAGAAACCGTTTTGAGCGTGTACCAGGATTACTGTACCCATGAATTCTACTAAGAAACCAACAGCTGCTACACGTGTTAAAAAGCCGAAGATTAAAAATAATGATCCAAAAAATTCAATGAGAATAACCAGTAATCCAAGCAGGTAAGGCAAATGGGCTTGTGTAGTTAAAAACCCCATGGTTCCTGAGTAGCCATAGCCGCCAAACCATCCTAAAAGTTTTTGTGCACCATGTGGGAATATGGTAAGGCCTAATGCTAAACGCGCAATTAATGCTGGCCAGTTTTTTGAATTTGTTGCGATGATCTTGTTCATGATTTTTATTTATTTCTTTATTAATTGGTTACTTTTTTTGAAGAAAAACTATCTGTGATAATTGGTAGATAACCTGCATTATGAAAAATGCCGGAAATTTCTTTGTTGGCTTCATCATCATTACTTGTAATCAAAATTTCTGTTGATTTTAAAATGTTGAAAACCTCAACTATTTTTGAATAGGGTAGTAAATGTTGTAATGAAGTGTCAATATTTTGTTGACTTAGAATCTGTACTACTATTTTTTGAGTAGCGACTTCTTTCATTTTTTCAGCCATCTCTTTTGCATCATTAGAATCAACAGCAAGAATAATAATGTCTGCTTCCCAGCAACCGTCTTTTATACAACCAATAGTATCTATTTCGGCTATTGGTTTATTCTTGTTTATGTTATTTAATAAATGTGTAAGTTCCTTTTCATTATTTGAAACTAACAGCAAACGATAATCATCCTTTGCAAGTTTGCTGGCGATTTCGCTTCCTGCTTTTTCTGTTGCCCCTATAATTGCTATTGATTTCTTTACTGCCATAACCTCTTTTTTTGTTAAACAAAGCTACGTTGGCACATAGGCATGCACCAATGAGGTATGATAATAAATTGCATTGATCTATGTCACATTTATGACATTCTAAATGATAAATAATGACTGATGAGATTTTGAAAACGCATCATTTGCGGGCAGCCAATTGTTTCCTGATGCGGCTTAGTGTTTCACGGGTGATGCCGAGATATGAAGCTATCATATGTTGCGGCACTCTTTGAAGGCAACCTGGAAAATTATCAATGAGTTTGAGGTATTTTTCTTCCGCCGTTTCGCTCATAGCGCCCATTAATCTTCTTTGTGTGGCAATTAAATTATTTTGGATAAGGATACGAAAATAACGTTCGAATACAGGAATTTTTTGCAGTAAAATTTCCCAGGATGGTTTAGTGATCTGTAGCAGTTCGCAATCTTCCAAAGCTTCTATATTATAAAGTGAAGGCTCATCTGTAAGAAAACTGTATATATCTGCAATCCACCAGCCTTCCGATGAAAATTGAAGAATGGGTTCGTTGCCTTTTTCATCTACGGTATAAGTTCGTAACATACCTTTTTCCACAAATGAAGTGTATTTGCATACATCACCTTCCTGAAGTAGAAATTGTCTTTTTCTTAATTTCTTTGGAATGAAAAGAGTTTTGCAAAAATTAAATTCCTCTTCAGAAATGGTAACACGTTCTTTAATACTATGCAATAACAGTTCAAACATTTGGAATCTGTTGAATTAATGAATTGGCAAATTTATGATATCTATTACATGTCATTGAAATAATTTTTCAGCCATAAAGGGTCGATAGAATATTCTCCTTTTGGTACATTTGAATTTTCTTTATTAAACCATTTTAGTATTTCGTGTGAAGGCTTTACACTTTTATCTAATGCAATATTTATAACAGTTTTATCAGCGTAAAATCTAAAATAATCAGTATAGTTATTTCGTACAGCATAGAATGTTCCTTCTAAAGTGTATAACCTTCGATCTACTTCTTCTGATGACATTGCAACAGGCTTTATAAATTCCGGAGCAGTATATTGCCCTTTTCGTTTGAGTTCTAAAATTTCAATTGTTTCATTTGAAAAATTAAATTCTATTTCTTTTGTAATACCTCCCTCTTTGATATAATTCAGAATTCCTTTAATAGAGTATTCGATGTTAGGATAAAATTTCAAACGATTTTCCGAGGGGATGGGGTTGGGATTAGGAATAGTAGGATTTGGCAAATTTTTAAAATCGTTAACATCAATTTCAAACTCTTGCCAATATTTGATGCACCACTCCAGATATCTAGGCATGTACTGATAATTATCTTTTAGAGAGTATTCCTTATTTACTCCTTTTGTCATTATATCATCTGGACGATAATGTGTTAATAACGCCTTTTTTTGGGCTGCACCCAAAGCCTCTAACATCACAATTTCTTCATCCCTAATTTTTAATAATTGTATTATTATATCATTAGAATATTTATTTTTTACTTGCTCTTTAACTGGAATTAATTGTCCATTTTCTTTTGTTTGATAATTTGCAAATAAGATCCATTCATTATTTTCTTGTTCCAATTTTGCATGTAAGGGTAACTGTGTTTTTAGAAAATTGCTATGTATTTGAATTGTTTCAATTGAAGTATTCTGACCATTGTGTTTTACATTAAATTGAATTTCTATGCTTCCTTCTGGGTAATCTAGTTGTATTCTTTTGTGTAGCATTTTTATTGTTATTATAGTTCTATTGATCAATCTAATCCCGCCCAAGCTTTTACATCATCCATATTACCTTCAAAGTCTTCATAATCTCCTAACTGCCCATCTGTCAATGCATCGAATGTATCTTCTTCTGAGTATTCTTCACCAGATCCTTCCCAGTATTCTTTATCAAATTGTTGCATTTCTTCCTTGGTATAACCTTGATCATTACTATATGGGTAGTCGCTAAATAAGTCAATAATTTCTTCAATTTTAAGCTTTGGGTCAATATCAAAAAAATCCTGAATATGCATGGGCTTACGAAGAGCTAAATTTTCCGGATTTTCTAAACAATTTATATTTGTGCCAAGGAAAATTTCTTTGGTGTTATCTTTTGAAGGATAAATAAATGTGAGACCAAAATCTTTGAGGATATGTGTCAAAAGATAAACATCTTGAAAATTACAACCACGGCAAAAGCCCATTTCAATAAAACTATAATTCCATTGAGTAGTCTCCTTATTGTAATCGGGAATCCATATTTCATAAGGAATTCCCTTAAATAAAAGTAATTCCTTAATTACATTGAACGGCTGCAGTAGTGGATTTACTTTTAATTTAAATGAATTTGGATTTAAAAGTTTAAAGGCCAATGTATTCATGTTATTTCATTTTAATTTCAATTTTTAAAAATTATTCATGGGTATAAATTTAAATATTTTTTACAAATAATATTGTTCTATAATTGTTATAGGCATTTTGTGTAAATGCATTTAATTTTTTTTTATGTCTTTGTTCCAATAATCTATTTAAATTTAAAAATGGAAATTTTTAAATTTATTTTTTCTAAAGAACCTCACAACAAAGAAGACTCATTTGTAAATGAAACCGAATCTTTTTTAACATCAGCAACAATAGCAAAATCTACTAATGATGTCGAAGAGATTTATCAAGTAAAACTGAATGATATTGGTCTTGATAGTCTTTATGGAGAATTTGTAATTGTCAAAAAAAATGGATTTTGGCAAAGTACCGACAAAGACGATGTAAAGTTCAATTTATTGAAGTGGAATATTACAAGACGATTAGAAGAAATAAATAAGTAAATAATTTATCGCAAACTATGTTAATTTTAAAATATGGAAACCATACATCTTAAAACTTCCAAATCTTTTATTGAGCGTGAAGATTTCAGCCAATCAAAGAAAGTAATTGAAAAATTTATTGAAAGCTGTTTACAATTAGATATTTCAATCTTTGAACCTTATATGCATGAAGATGATGTATTTGAAGATAAAGAGAAATATATATTCCTGGCAGATTTAAAAAGATCATTTGATAAGATAAGGAACCTTATTCAGAATGATTTTAATATTACTATCGAAGATCGGAAGTGTAATGGCTGCAGCCTGGGTAAAACGGTGAAACATTTCGAAGTATTTAATAATAAAACCAACAGCTACATCGGCAGTTTTGGTTTTTTAATTGAAGTGGAAAATGGAATGTTGAAAGACATTTATCGTTGCCTGAGATACAAGGAAACTAAAAAAGTATTTGTAAAGCCGGAAGGGTTGCCAGGTATATTTATCAAAAGACATATCGAGCCGGATTTACTAAAATAATTTCTTTGTTCTATCCGGTCTCCCATCTCACCCTGTGTGTTAGAAACACCTGCCAGGTAAGAATGTTACAATAAAAGGATATGTGCCCCCCGCTGCTGTTGGCGTCCCCGCCAACAACGTTCTCAAATTAGATTTCCAGTATTCATAAAATATAATTTTAGTCCTTTGTTGTGTTGAGTGAAGGAAACGTGCGGCTGCTTCACCAACATAACGAATTGAGCAAAACCGTATCTTTAAATTTGAATTAACGAAGCAATAAAGTGGAATGATTCCATAAACTTCAGCCGTTGGTGAGGCTATCGCTTCAAGGCCCACGCTCTACACCAACTGTGGCCAACCATAAAACTTATCTTAAAGAATGGCTATTTGAACTCCAACAGAACAAACAGAAAACATCCAGGCATGAAGTATGGCAGCCCTTGCAAAAAAAGTGTTGGGGAAGTTCGGCCAACACCTTTACTTTGCCCTCATGAAAAAAATCCAGTGCCCAACTCTTATTTCCCGTAAAATTATTTTTCTTTTTCTTGCAGTTGTTTCCTGCCAAACGATACTTGGCCAGTCGGATTCGGCAACGGTGGTTAATGCGAAGTGGGAGGTAATAAAGGTGGCGCCTGGCATTGTGCTGAAACATTACCAGTTCGACAGTTCTTTATTTCACTCTAATCAAAACATCAGCATACTGGAAGTAAAGCTGAATCATAAAAACAGGGCAGACCTGGGTTTTGATGCTCATGAATTAAAACCCACGCATGAATACGCCAATGAAAAAAATGCCATTGCCGCAATGAACGGCACTTTCTTCAATATGAAAGACGGCGGGTCTGAAGATTATATACGTTCTGACGGAAAGACGATCAATGAAACAAAAATGCGGGGCGCTGACGGGAATCGCTCTTTTCATCAGCAAGCCGCTATTATCATTAATCCTAAAAAGGTATCTATCGCGCGTTGGGACAGTACTGCCAATTGGGAAGATCATCTTCCGGGCGAGGATGTGATGGTTGCAGGCCCGTTGTTGATTTATCGCCACCAGGAAATATCATGGCCTTCTAAAAAGGGTTTCTTTGGACGCAATCCCCGCTCTGTTTTAGGGCTGGGGAAGAACCGGCTCTACCTGGTTGCAGTGGATGGAAGGAACAACAAAGCCGCCGGAATGAGCATTGATGAATTGACGTTGCTGATGCATTGGTTAAAGATGGATGATGCTATAAACCTTGATGGCGGCGGTTCTACAACGTTATGGGTAAAGAACTACCCTTACGGAGGCGTGGTTAACCATCCCTCAGATAATAATAAGTGGGAGCATAGTGGCGCCTACAAACCCGGAATGGACCTGGATAACCTGCCTGCTGATATGAAAAAGTGGGACCATACGGGGGAGCGGCGGGTTGCCAATGCAATTTTGATTGAAAGAAAATGACGTGCTAAATATTAAATAGCCCCTTGTGAGTTCTTCCCGTGCCTTTTCTCGCGGCCGGAAGCGTCAGCAGGACGGCAGGGGAGAAGCTTGTTTTTTTACAATAAACCTGCCTACCGGCAGGCAGGCCAACAAATATTTACAGTATATCCTTACTTTAGAACCAATTGTGCACGCAATTCTCCGGCAGGGTAGGTATTACTATGAATATTTACATAATAAGAGCCAGCCTTTAAATCCTGCTCCTGCTCTGCAGTTAAGGGTTGGGAAACAAAATCAAATTGCTGATTTGTGCTGCCTGAAGGAAGGCCTTTAATAGGAATAATTACCGGGCCGCTTACGCCCACTACACCCTTGTGGATATGCGCCATTGTGGAAGTGTCGCCCGTATTGCCAAGGCTCCATTTTAAATTCAGCGAGACCACTTTAGTTTTTGTATTGTAATTACCTTCGAGGGTTCCTGATCCTGTTGATGAATTAGACGGAACCTCGTTAGATCCCAAAAACTGCTGTGTTTTAAATGCTTGCGTATCGCTGCTATTGCAGGAAGTGAAGGCAACTGCTGCACATACTACAGTGATAAAAAATAATTTGTACGAGTTGATAAACCTGATTGTATTCATAATAGAAAATTTAAAAATTATAAAATAAATTTTTTAACCGCTGATTGAATTTGTAGTAATTCAAATATATCCAAATTCTACCAGAATCAAGCCAGTTATTAAAGTTTTAGCGGGATCTCCGAAGGAGAGGGACACGCGCCATCTCCAGGCGGGTGTCCGCACCCGACTTTTGAAAATCAATATTTATCCTCTTTAAACATTTTAATTATGCCAATCAATAAATTCGGTCTTATGCCGTTTGGTAAATTCTTTTGGTAAATAACTCCTAAATAAAATTTCATGGATGTATTGTTCCTTAAATACAAGTAAGAATAATAAGTTGTCCTTTTATAAAACTGCATAAGGCAGTAAACCAACAAAAAA